>NZ_JBIWKX010000055.1:0-51970 GCF_044765885.1 Amycolatopsis sp. NPDC102389 | reverse complement strand
CCTCAACCGAGCAGTACGCTACCAACCACTCAACACCAAACTGTCCGACAAGTCCTGAAACACATCTGTCCGTGAGGTCCTGAAACAGCACATCGTGTTCTAACCCGAATCGCCACTCACGACCCGCTGGCGCCTCAGTTCAGGTTCGAGGGGCGCGTGAACTCGCCGAGTTCCCCCGGCGGCATCGGGACCGCGCCCAGTGTGCTGAGGAAGCCGGCCTCCCGCGTCAGCAGACGGCACGCGATCCGCAGCCGCCGCAGCGGGTTCGTCTCCTCCAGCAGGCGCTGGCGGTCCTCCAGCGGGAGCAGGCAGTCCGCGGTGAGCCGGTACGCGAGCGCCGCGATGTCGCCGTCCTCGGGCGGGGTGGTCCAGTCCTCGTCGTTCCAGGCGGACTCGCAGTAGCGCCGGTGCGCGGCCTTCGCCACGTCGGCGAGCCTGGTCACGGTGTCGCCGTGCACCGTGGTGACCTTGTCGTCCGGCACCCATTCGACCGAGCCGATCAGGTACGGCGCGGAAACGCGGTCGACCTCCAGCAGCCGGAATCGGCGCCGCGCGGTGGTGACGACGTCGAATCTGCCGTCCGGCAGCCGTTTCGCCTCGCGCAGCACCGTGCTGCAGCCGAATTCGTGGACGTGTTCGGGCCCGCTGACCTCCCTGACCATCGCCGAACGCAGCGCGACGACCCCGAACTCGCGGTCCGGGACGACTTCGGCGACGAGGTCGGCCATCAGTTGCCGGTACCGCGGTTCGAAGATGTGCAACGGAAGGTGTGTTCCGGGCAGAAGCACGGTCTGTAGCGGGAACAGCGGCAAGATCGCCTTCCCGGTGGACTCCTCGCTCGGCTCGGTCACCCGTTCAAGGTACGGGGACCGCGAGGACTTCGCAGGACGGTCACTTCGCGCTGGGCGGACGGAACACCGCGAACGGGTCGGTGATCTGCATCCCCTTGCCCGCGAAGGAGAACAGTGCCGCCGGACGTCCGCCGCTGCGCCCGGGCGGAGCGGTGTGGCCGGTGGGGAGGAGCAGTCCGCGCCGGGACAGCACACGCTGCAGGTTCGTCGCGGACACGCGGTAACCCAGCGCAGCGGAATACAGCCCTCGCAACGCCGAAACGGTGAACTCTTCCGGGGCCAGCGCGAACCCGAGGTTCGTGTAGCAGAGCTTCGAGCGGAGCCGGTCCCGCGCGCGCAGGACGATGGACTCGTGGTCGAACGCCGTCCGGGGGAGCTCGGAAACGTCGTGCCACTCGGTGTCTTCGGGGATCTCGGGGTCCACATCGGACGGTACGAGGCCGAGGAACGCCGTCGCGACGACGCGAGGGCCCGGCACCCGGTCCGGCGCGCTGAAGACCGCAAGTTGCTCCACATGCTTCAACTGGCGTACGTCGACCTTCTCCGCGAGCTGCCGCCGGATGGACGCCTCGACGTCTTCATCCGGGCGAAGCCTGCCGCCGGGAAGGGACCAGCGACCCAGATGCGGATCGAGCGCGCGGCGCCACAGCAAGACCCTGAGTGTGTCCGAGCGCACTTGAAGGACCGCTCCCAAAACCTCGTGGGCGAGGGGGGTCTGGGTGTTAAGATGACTTCGCACGGTTTTCGATTATAAGGCGAAAACCGGAGACAGGTCCAGGAGGGCCAGAACAATGACGAGCACCCTGCAGAACGACTTGACTCCCTACGGTGGCGTGGTCGCCGACGCGGCTTGGGCGGAGGAGGTGCGGAGCCTCGCTCGCAAACGCGACGCCGTCCTGCTCGCGCACAACTACCAGGTCCCCGAGATCCAGGACATCGCCGATTTCACCGGTGACTCCCTCGCGCTCAGCCGTATCGCGGCGAGCAGTGACGCGTCCACGATCGTCTTCTGTGGCGTGCACTTCATGGCCGAGACGGCGAAGATCCTGGCGCCGGAGAAGACCGTCCTGATCCCGGACGCGCGGGCCGGCTGCTCGCTCGCGGACTCGATCACCGGCGAGCAGTTGCGTGCCTGGAAGGCCGAGCACCCCGGCGCGGTCGTCGTGTCGTACGTGAACACCACGGCCGAGGTGAAGGCGGAGACCGACATCTGCTGCACGTCGTCGAACGCCGTCGACGTGGTCGCCTCCATCCCGGCTGACCAGGAGGTTCTCTTCCTGCCCGACCAGTTCCTCGGCGCGCACGTCAAACGCGTGACCGGCCGGGAGAACATGCACATCTGGGCCGGGGAGTGCCACGTGCACGCCGGGATCAACGGCGCCGAGCTGGCCGAGCGGGCTTCGGAGAACCCGGACGCCGACCTGTTCATCCACCCGGAATGCGGCTGCGCGACGTCGGCGCTGTACCTGGCGGGCGAGGGCGCGGTCGCCCCCGAGCGGGTCAAGATCCTCTCGACCGGCGACATGGTCCACGCCGCCCGCGACACCAAGGCGAAGTCGGTGCTCGTGGCCACCGAGATCGGGATGATCCACCAGCTGCGCAAGGCCGCGCCGGAGATCGACTTCCGCGCGGTGAACGACCGGGCGTCCTGCCGGTACATGAAGATGATCACGCCGGCCGCCCTCCTGCGGTCGCTGCGCGAGGGGGCCGACGAGGTCCACGTCGACGCCGAGACCGCCGCCCGTGCCCGCGCTTCCGTGCAGCGCATGATCGAGATCGGGCAGCCTGGCGGCGGAGAATGACCGGCCCGGTTACCGCTCTCCAGGCGAAAACCCACCCGGTCTGGGAGGCCGCCGCCGATCTCGTGGTGATCGGCAGCGGGGTGGCCGGGCTCACCGCCGCGCTACGGGCGCAGGAGCTCGGCCTGCACGTCCTGGTGGTCACGAAGGCGGCCGTTTCCGACGGGAACACCCGGTGGGCCCAGGGCGGGATCGCGGTCGTGCTGGAGACCGAGCACGAGCGAGGCGACTCGGTCGGCAAGCACGCCGCGGACACGCTCATCGCCGGTGCCGGGCTCTGTGAAGAGGACGCCGTCCGGTCGATCATCGACGGCGGCCCGGCCGCGGTGGCCCGGCTGCGCGCCGAGGGCGCCCGCTTCGACCCGGCGATCGACGGGCGTCCCGAACTCGCCCGGACGAGGGAAGGCGGGCACAGTGCGTTCCGCGTCATTCACGCCGGTGGTGACGCCACCGGGGCGGAGGTCGAGCGGACGCTGGTCGCGACGGCCGGTGACCGCCGGATCCCGGTGCTGGAGCACCACATCGCCGTCGACGCGATCCGCACGCCCGCGGGCGAGGTCGCCGGGGTGACCGTTCTGGACCACAACGGGGTGGCCGGCGCCGTCCGGGCGCCGGCGGTGCTGCTGGCCAGCGGCGGACTGGGGCAGCTGTACCAGGCGACGTCGAATCCGGAGCTCGCCACGGGGGACGGGCTGGCGCTGGCGTTGCGCGCGGGCGCGCAGGTCGCGGACGTCGAGTTCGTCCAGTTCCACCCGACGGTCCTGTTCACGCCCGGGGCGCGCGGCCGCCTTCCGCTGGTCACCGAGGCGGTGCGCGGCGAGGGCGCGACGTTGCACGACGCGACGGGTGCTTCGGTGATGCGGGGAGTCCACCCGCTCGGCGATCTCGCGCCCCGGGACGTCGTTTCGGCGGCGATCACGCGCCGGATGACGCAGGCGCCCGGCGGTATCGACGACCACGTCTTCCTCGACGCCACCGGGATTTCCGGCTTCGCCAAACGGTTCCCGACCGTGCACGCGGCGTGCGCGGCGATCGGGCTGGACCCGGCGAAGGAGCCGATCCCGGTCACGCCGGCGGCGCATTTCGCCTGCGGTGGCGTGGTGACCACTGTGGACGGACGGTCCGGTGTTCGCGGTCTCTACGCCGCGGGCGAGGTCGCGAGGACGGGCCTGCACGGCGCGAACCGCTTGGCGTCCAACAGTTTGCTCGAAGGTCTGGTCGTCGGTCAGCGGGTGGCGGAAGCGGTCGCCATCGATCTCGCCGCCGGCTTGCTGGCCGACCCGCGCCGCGGTGTGCTCCTGCCTCCGGCGAAGGTCGCGGTGGCCGATCGCGACGCGCTGCAGCGGGCGATGAGCCGGTACGCCGCCATCGGCCGCGACGCGGAAGGTCTTTCGGTCGTGGGTTCGGTGCTGGATCTTTCCGTGACCGAGAGTCCTTTGTGGACTCCTCGGGTCGTGGAGGACGCGGCGCTCACCTTGGTGGCCGAGGCCTTGGTCGCGGCGGCGGCGCGCCGGACGGAGTCCCGCGGCTGCCACGTGCGGACCGATTTCCCCGAACGCGACGACGATGTCTGGCAACGCGGTCAGCTCATCCGGCTCAGCCCGTCGGGGCAGCCGGTACTGGCCGATCCGATCGCTTTGGAGGGTGTGGCATGAGCGAATTCTCCCCGTGGGTCGTCAAGGCGCTGGCCGATCACGGTCTCGACGTCGCCGACGCGCACCGGGTCGTCACGACGGCGCTGGCCGAGGATCTGCGCTATGGGCCCGACGCGACGACGAACGCCACCGTGCCGGAATCCGCCCGCGCGCTGGCCGAGCTCACCCCGAGGACGGCCGGTGTGGTCGCCGGGATCCCGCTTGCGCTGGCGGTGTTCGATCTCGTGCTGGGTAAGGAGCTGGAGATCCTGGCCGCCCGCGACGACGGCGACCGGCTGACCGCCGGTGAGCCCGCGCTCGTCCTGCGCGGTCCGGTGCGCGGCCTGCTCACCGCCGAACGCACCGCGCTGAACCTGCTGTGTCACCTGTCCGGCATCGCCAGCGCGACCGCCGCCTGGGTGGCCGCGCTGGAGGGGACCGGTTGCCGGGTCAGGGATTCCCGCAAGACCCTGCCCGGGCTGCGGTTGCTGGAGAAGTACGCGGTGCGTGCCGGCGGCGGGGTGAACCACCGGCTCGGGCTCGGCGACGCGGTGCTGATCAAGGACAACCACGTGGTCGCCGCCGGTTCGGTGACCGCGGCGCTCGCGGCCGCGCGCGAGCACGCGCCCGAACTGCACTGCGAGGTCGAGGTCGACGACCTGGCCCAGCTGGAGGAGGCGCTCGCCGCGGGCGCCGACGAGGTGCTGCTCGACAACTTCACGCCCGACGAATGCGCGAAAGCGGTCGACCGGCGTGACGAGGTTTCCCCGAAGACCCGCCTGGAATCCTCGGGCGGTCTGCGGCTGGACGTCGCGCGGGCGTACGCGGAGTCCGGTGTGGACTTCCTAGCAGTCGGGGCGCTTACACATTCCTCGCCCGCGCTCGATCTCGGGATGGACCTTCGCTGACCTCCAGCACTAGAATTCCCTTGTGTGACAAGGGAATTCTGGAGGAATGGTGGGCTTTGCCGGTAAAAGTGCCGTCGCGGGGTGCGTGGCTTTCATGGCACTGCTCGGCACCCCCGTCCCGTCGACGGCGGTCGCCGAGCAGTGCGCGAACCCGACGGGCACCTACACCGCCGCCGTTCCTTGGGGACAACGGCTGATCGATCCCGTGCGGCTCTGGCCGCTGTCCCGCGGCACCGGCCAGCTGGTCGCGGTGATCGGCACCGGCGTCGACGGCGGCAACGGCCAGTTCGCGCCCGGCCAGCTCGTCGGCGGCCAGGGCACCACGGCCGACGACTGCGACGGCCGGGGCACGATCGCCGCCGGGATCGTCGGCGCGCAACCGGATCCGTCCACGACGTTCACCGGTATCGCGCCGGGCGCCAAGATCCTGCCGATCCGCTACACCCAGGTGAACGGCGGCGGCGATCCCGGGCAGCTCGCGTCCGCCATCGAAACCGCGCTGAACCGCGGCGCCGGGATCCTCCTGATCGCCGTCCCGGCCGCCTCCGACAGCCCCGCGCTGACCGGTGCCGTTTCGCGCGCCAAGGAGAAGGGCGCGCTGATCATCTCGCCCGCCGCGGGGACCCAGCAGGGCCAGACGTCGTACCCGACCGCGACACCAGGGGTGCTCGCCGTGGGGTCGACCAACCAGGCCGGCGAGGCGGTGCAGACGGAATCCGGTTCCTACGTGGGGATTTCCGCGCCCGGCGCCGAACTGGTCAGCACCTCCGCCGGCGCGGGCGGGACGGTGGCGCACCGGTGGCCGGTGAGCGACCCGAGCCTGGCCGCCGCGCACGTCGCGGGTGTCGCCGCGCTCGTGCGCGCGTATCACCCCGAGCTGTCGCCGGAGCAGATCGTCGCGCGGCTGACGCTGACCGCGCACCGCGGCCCGAGCGGTGGGCACGATCCCCGGCGGGGCTGGGGCGCGATCGACGCCTACGCCGCCGTTTCCGCCTCGATCCCGGCCGGTACGCCCGGCCCGGGAGGACCGCCGAGCGTCGGTCCGGACACCTTCGTCGCCCCCGCCGCGGCTCCGGCCCCCACCCGGGCCGACAAGGTTTCCGGTGTGCTCGCCATCGCCGGGGTGGCGCTCGCCATCGCGGCGGGTGTGGTGGTGGCCGCCGTCCGGCGGGGCAAGCGCCGGGGCTGGAAACCTTCGCG
The DNA here is from genome assembly GCF_044765885.1 of Amycolatopsis sp. NPDC102389. Lineage (NCBI taxonomy): Bacteria > Bacillati > Actinomycetota > Actinomycetes > Pseudonocardiales > Pseudonocardiaceae > Amycolatopsis > Amycolatopsis sp. NPDC102389. The sequence continues at coordinate 45,578 of NZ_JBIWKX010000055.1, read as the reverse complement.
ATTCCGCGCCTCGTGAGCGGCAGCGGTGTACTGGGGGACACCGCCGCCGCTCACGAGGTCTTTCGCGACCCCTTGGAGTTTTAGGGGACGGATACGCAGGCCGTCGAGCCCACGATGGCCACGCCGTCGCCGGCGCGGGAGACGTGCACGTTGAAGTCGGCGCCGTCGCGGCTGAACTGCGCGATCAGCTCACGCGGGTTGCTGCGGTCGCGCCACCGCCAGCCCTGGCCTTCCAGTAGCGGCAGGACGACGTCGACGAGTTTGCGGATCGCGTCGGTCGCGTCGTCCACGCGGAGGCCGTACTGCCAGCAGAGCGACCGGCCCGGCTGCGCCGGATCGCAGTCCAGTTCGCCTTCCACGGTGCGTTCCGCGGTGGTGCCGAAGGTGCCCGCGACGCCGTCGATGACCGCTGTGAGGTCCTCGGCCAGCGGGTCGAGCTCGGTGTTCCTGGTGATCATGACCAGCCCCTCACAAGCCTCGTCCGACGCCTTCGATGACCATCTCGCGCAGCGAGCCGCCGGTGAAGCCCTCGTGCGTGACCGCGCCGCCCGTGATCACACCGTAGATGTTGTTCCAGGAATCGGAACCCGGCTTGAGCACACCGCTGTGGGAATCGAAACCCCACTGCAGATCGCCGTTCGCGTCGCGGCCGGTTTCCAGTTCGACGACGCCGGGGAAGCGGTCGGGGTCCGCTCCGTGCCCGGCGCCGAGCCATTCGACGAGGCCCGCGTTTCCCTGCGCGACCACGATCGGGTCGAAGGGGGCCGTCATGGAGTAGCGCTGCACACCGGCCTGGCTGGCCGGGAGGTCGCTCGGGCTCCAGATCCCGTGTCCCATACCCGCGGATTCGACGTGCAGCACCTGATCGGCCCTGAGTCCGAGCTGCTCGGCGAGCCCCACGGTCGCGCCGCCGTAGCTGTGCCCGACGGCGGTGACCACGACGCCCGGCCCGGCGTGGCTGTCGATCTGGCCGCGCAGTTCGTCGCCGAACGCCTTGAGGTCGGGCGCCATCGTTTGCGCGTAGTGCGCGGCCGGGCCCTCGGTGATGACGTTCTGGGGGAAGACCCCGTCGGCCCAGACCACCATCGCGGTCCGGCCGGTGGCGTCCGCGGCGACCAGGCTCTTGCCGAGGTCGGCGTAGCTCTGGAAGTTGTCGAACGAGGTGTTGACGCCGGGGACGAACAACCCGACGTTGCGTGTGCCCGGCTCGATGCGGCCGACCAGCTCGGCGATGCGCCCGTTACCGGACGGGTCGAACCGCAGGATCTGCCGGTCGTTGGCGAGGATGTCCTCGTACAGCGCGATCCGGGTGCGCGCGCTCGCGATGTCGTCGGCTTTCCCGCCGTGTGCCAGGAGATTCGCGAGCCGTTCGCGTTCCGACGTCAGCGCGTCGGAGACCTTCGTGCGGTTTTCGGCGATCGCGGTCGCCCAGGATCCGGTGTCGGCCGCGCCGCCGACGCCTGCCGGATTCCCGGCCTTGGGCAACAGGTTCTCCGGCAGCAGCGACCGGTACGAGGCGGCGACCTGGACGTCGGCGCGCCGGTAGCCACCGCCCGCGGCCGTCAGGCCCTGGTGGATCACCGTCGCCTTGGTGATCTGGCCATCGAGTTTGCTCGCGACGTCTTTGATCGTCTTGGTGTACGTGGCCGAAGCCGCGCCGGAAGCCGAAACCTGGCCGAACGCGGCGGCGGGGACGTTCTCACCCGACAGCGCGGTCTGCGCGGTCTTGAGCACGCCGGCGCGCTGTTCGAGTTCGGCCGCCGCCGCTTCGAGCCTGGCGGGGGCGACTCGGTAACCGCCCGCACTGGATGCCATCACCGAGCCGCCTCTCCTGGTCGGAAAAATCAGTACTGTTCGGGTTCTTCGCCGAGCACGGCGGGAGCGACCGGGGACGACTGGCCCCAGACGTTCTCGGTCTCCACGAGCCACGGCGGGATCCGCCGTCCGGAGCCGAGGTCGCCGCCCGCGCCCATGCCCATCGGCATCATGGGCATCATCGGCATCGCGCCCTTGGCCGCCGCCGCGCCCGCGGCACCGGCCGCTCCGCCGGCCAGGCCGCTCATCGCGCTGCCCGAGCCGCCGTCGCCCGCCAGACCGGAGAACGCGGCCGGTGCTTCACCGGGGCCGGAGAACCCTCCACCGCCGGCGCCGATCGCGCCACCGTCCAGCGACGGCGCGCCGCCACCACCGATCGGGAGGCCGCCGCCTGCGCCACCCGCGGTCGCGCCCGCACCGGCACCGCCGCCCGCGGGCTCGCCGTTCTTGTCCTTGCCGTCGTTCTTGCCGTTCGCCCACGCGGGCACCCGCGGCATGATCGAGCCGAACCGGCCGAAGGCGGCGGCCGAGGCCGCGGCGAGACCGGCGGTGAACATGTCGCCGAACAACGGGTTCGACTTGGGGACCTGGCCCGGCTGCCCGGTGGTGGGCGGCGTGGAGCCGTCCGAAGGCAGCGGATGCGTGTTGTCGCCCGGCAGGACACCCACGCCGGGCGTTCCGCCGATGTCGTTGCCGATCGAGCCGCCGGGAGCGGTGCCGCCACCGGTGACCGGCGGCGGGGTGACGGCGTTCGGCGAGGCCGGAATGGACTCTTCCGCCGTGGAGTACTCGCCCGCGAGCTGGGTCATCACCACGATCGCCTTGCTGTGCGCCGCGCTGGCCGCGCCCGCGGCCTGCTGCTGCGCTTCGACGTTCGCGATGGCCTGCTGCCGTTGCTGCGCGGCGTTGATGATCGTCGCCTGCGACGAATCCGCGGGCAGGAGCGGCGGATTGACGGCCAGCGCGAGATCGGCGGGGGAGACGTCCGGCACCGCGACCGGCGGCGGCATCTCCTTCTTGGCCTTCACCAGCGCGTCCGCCGCGTCCTCGAGGAGGTGGTTCATGGCGTTCGCGGTCTGGGCGACCTTGCGGATTCCGCCGACGAGGTCGGTGATCATCGTGTGGTACTTGTCGGCCGCTCCGCCGGTCCAGCTGCCGGAGAAGTCCTTCAGCTCGCCGGTCAGGTTCTCGGCCTGTTCGTACAGCCCGGCGCCGGTGGACTGCCATTTGTGGGCCGCGTGGCGCGCCGTGTTGGGGTCGCCCGCCTGCAGCATCGCGTAGAGCTGCTGGTGCGAGTACGCGGCGAAGTTCGTGTGCGCGGTGTCGGTCATCCCTTGTTCCCCCCGCCGTTCGAGCCGCTGTTACCGCCCAGCACGCCCCCGAGGACGTTGAGCAGCGGATCGAGCAAGCCGGTCTGCTGGCTCGAGTGGTTCATGTCGCCCGCCACCGAGTCGTCGGCCGCCGCGTAGCCGTCGGCGACGGTCGTCGTGACGTCCTGTGCGAACGCGATCGCGCCCTTGACCTGATCCAGCAGGCCCTGCATCTCGGCGACGGCCGCCTGATGCGCCTTGCCGAGTGAACCCGCCTCCCCGAACTCGCCGAACAGCAGCGGCTGTTCGCTCAGGGTCAGCAGGAAGTCGTTCGGCTTGGACATCGCGTGGATCTGGGTCTCCAGTTCCCGCACGAAGTCCTTCAGTGATTCCAGATGGACGTAGTACGACTGGTCTTGCATTGATCCCGGCTCTCTCGTGAACGGCCACGCCGACAAGGGGGACGACTACGCGCAAAGCCGGCCGGCCGGTGCCGAGGGGGGTGAAAGCACCGGCCGGCCGACGGATGGGGATCAGCCCGCGAACAGACCCTGGTTACGGTTCTCCAGGCTGTGCTGGAGATCGTGGGCGTCGCCGACCTTGCCACCGAACTGCGCGATGATCGCCACGATGTCCGCGGTGGCCTGGCGCAGGCGGGTTTCAGACGCACGGGCGGCCTCACCGGCGGAGCTGCCGGAGGCGTACCAGGTCTGGGTGATCGGCTGCAGGTTGGTGTGCAGCTGTTCGAGCTGTGAGGTGAGCGCCTTGGCCTTGGCGGCCAGCGAGGCCGAGCTGTGCTGCAGCGCGGCGAAGTTGATTTCGACGACGTCAGCCATGATTGGTGGTCCTCTCGCGGATCAGGGGTTCAGCCGGTGGATCACGGTCTGGTCGACGGTTCCGCTGACCCCGGTGAGGCTTTCCCGGACCTGCTCGTCACCCGAGTTGTAGTTCCGGTTGCTCTCGTGAACGAGGCGCGACATCGTGTTGAGCTCGTTCACGGCGATGGTCATCTTCTCCTGCAGGCGGCGCTGCAGGTCCCAGAACGCGACCGCCTGGTCACCCTTGTAGTTGTGCAGGGTCTGGGTCAGCTCGCTCTCCAGGCTGGCCATCGTGGTCTTGGCGTTCGACGCGGTCTCCTCGAACCCCTGGACGGCGCGCGCCATCGCAGCTGCGTCTGCCTGATATCCCGTACCGGTCATTGATGGGCCACCTCCTCTCATCTCGCTGGAAATCCCGGTGAGCACCAGGGGACGCCCTGTCTGCTCTTGTGAAGGACACGCTAGAAAAGAGGTGAGTGTGGTCAAACGGCACAACTGCCGGTCGCGGTGACGGCACTATTACCCACAGGTCGGCGGTAGGGCTTTCCCCACCTTCGATCAGGGGGAGTACTCCAGTGTCCGGATCGGAGCTTCCCGGCACCCTCGAACCCATGGTGGACAAGGGATCCAGGACAGTACCGCATCGCCCGTTGATGATCTTGGCGGCGGCGATGGCGGTGCTCGGCGTGATCGCGCTCGGCGGCCTGGTATTCGACGATCGCAGCCTCGTCAACGCGCCCATTTGGCTCAAGCCGCTCAAGTTCACGATTTCCGTGGGGCTCTACGCGGTGACGCTGGCCTGGCTGATCGGACAGCTGACCCGGGGCAAGCGGCTCGGCTGGTGGCTCGGGACGGTGTTCGCGGTCGGCCTCGGCATGGACATGGCGCTGCTGTTCTGGCAGATCATCGTCCGCGGACGGACACTCCACTTCAACCAGGCGACGCCGGCCGATCAGTGGATCAACAACATGGTCGCGAACGGCGCCTTCACCGGGTGGGGAGCGACGGCGGCCATCGCGGTTCTCCTGCTGTTCCAACGTCTTCCCGACCGGGCGATGAATTCCGCGTTGCGCGCCGGTGCCGCGCTGTCGGTCGCCGGCATCGGGATCGCGCTGCTGATGTTCGGGCCGAACGAACAGCAGAGTGCCCAGTTCCGTTCCGGCGAACGCCCGTCGATCGTCGGCGCCCACGCGGTGGGTGTGCCCGACGGCGGACCGGGACTGCCGGTGCTGGGGTGGAGCACCGTGGGCGGGGACATGCGGATCCCGCACTTCTTCGGGATCCACGCGATCCAGGTGCTGCCGCTGGTCGCCTTCGGGCTGCTCAAGCTCGCCCGGCGGTATCCGGTGCTCGAATCGGAACTCGTACGGCGGAATTTGGTGCGGACCGCTTCGGTCGGCTTCGCGGGAGTGCTCGTGCTGCTCACCTGGCAGGCGCAGCGGGGACAGTCCATCGTGCACCCGGATTTCTGGACGCTGGTCGCCGGTGCGGGGATCATCGCCGTCGTGGCCGCCGGTTCGGCGCTTTCGCTCCGGGCTTCGCGGCCGATGCACCAATTGACGTGAGCCTCCGCGAAATCACTTCGGGACTTCCCGCGGGATGGGCTAGTTTCCGGGTGATGAAGGGGGTATGCGTGCACAAGACACGTACATTTCGGCGGTTTTCGGGCGTGGCGATCACCGCTGCCGTGGTGCTGATCGGCGGGACGGCTTGTTCGTCGGCTTCACCGGGCGCGGATGCGCCGGCGGCACCGGAGTCCTTCGGCCCGGCTGGGTATCGCGGGCTGGCGTTGGGGATGGCCAAGGACGCCGCGCTGGCGGGCGGGAAACTCGCCACGGCGCCGACGTCCACTTTGGATGGTTGTGCGGATTTCCCTTACACGGGCGGCCCGGCACCCGACCCGGCGCGCATGAAGGCGGAAGCCGATGCGGAAGTCAAGGCCAAGGAACTGAACAAGAAGGCCGACGAACTCGAGGCCGATCCGGAGCCGAAGCCGGGCGCCTCCGCGGAGGAGAGCGCCAAGGCGGCGGAAAAGTCCGCCAAGGACACCCGGCTGTTCGCCGACGCGGCTCAGGCGTCCGCTGATCTGGCGGGCAAGCGGGAGGAACGGGACAAGGCCTTCGCGGCCGCCGGTGGTGCCTCGTTCGGCAAGAACGGGCTACGGGAACTCGCCGCCCCTTCGGACGCGAAGACGGCGGAAGGGATCGGAGCCGGTTCGTCGCTGGGAGAACTCAAGGCGGCCTACGACGCCAAAGGTTTGAAGGTCGGCGACAACGGCCGCTTCCAGGTTCCTGTCGACGGGAAGCCGGACTGGGTCTACGAGTTCACCGTCAACGGGGAGAAGGTCGGCTCGGTGTCGATGATCGACTCGAAGTCGAAGTGCGCCTGAGGGTTCGAGGGGTCATGGTCGTTCATCCGGCGGCTTGACGGGTAGCGGAAAGGGCCGTTCGTTTCCGAACGGCCCTTTCTGTTCGCCTCAGACTCCCGCGGTGGTGCGGATCCAGCTGCGGCTCGCCGCGACGCTGGCGTAGTTCTGGGTGCCCTGCGGGTTCGTGCCGGAGTTGCTGCCCGTCGAGCAGACGCCGACCTGGACACCGTTCGAGAGCTGCGGGCCGCCCGAGTCGCCGTGCCAGGCGGAACCGTTGATGCCGACGCTGGCGATGGCCTGGCCGCCGTACGCGTCACTGCTGGTGCCGGTGATGCGGACGTTGGCCGTCTTCAGGACGCTCGAAGGCGGGTTGTTGCCCTGGGTGCGGCCCCAGCCGTAGATCTGGTTCGTGGTGCCGTTGGCCGGGTTCGCGGTGCCGAGCTTCATGTACGTCGTGCTGACCGCGGTCGTGAGGTGCAGCAGGGCGATGTCGCCACTCGGGGCGGCCTTCTGCTGGTCGACGTCGGCCTCGGTGCCCTGGTTCAGGTTGACGTTGCCGACCTTGACGTGCATTCCGGGCTTGTTGAGGCAGTGCTTCGCGGTGAGGACCCACTGCGGCGCGATGATCGTGCCGGAGCAGTTGAAACCGCCGAACGCGGTGGCGTCGTCCCAGTAGATCTGGGCGCCCCACGGTGCGGAGCTCACGGTGCCACCGCCGATGATGTCCTGGCCCGCGTTCGCGGCGGGGGTGGCGGCGAGGGTCAGCGCCGCGGCGGCGCCCGCCACCGTTGCGACGATCTTGGACATACGCATGAATACGCCCTTCGGCCTGCGTCGGGGAGCCCGTTCCGAGTCGAAACGGTTTCACCAAGTTAGGCGGCGGTAAGGGTTTTTGTAACCTACCGAAGTCGGTAAACATCACGAGGAGGTATTGGGAGTCCGTTGTATCCGTTTTGCTGGAAAAGCGTTCATTCGATCTGGCGGCGCCTTGCCTGCCGCGGTCGACGAGGGGATCGACTTCGCCGGGGATGGCGGGGGTGAGTGTCGGATCCGGTTTCCGGCGGGGCTCGAGGACGCGTGGATGGCCGGCGTCGCGGCAGCGGTGGCGCGACGCGTTGGACGGGCTTGGGGTGCTGTGCCTTGCGGATCGCCGCGCTGACCGTCACTGCTGAAAAGTGAGCGGCACCTTGACCAGTTCGCCGCCGGTGGAGAAATCGGTGCCGACGACCGAGCATCCCCCGCTCAACGTCTTGCAATCATAGGTGCGGTCGTCGAAGGACATATGCCGATAGACCGTCGCGGTGGTGGAAACGTCGCCGTTGGCGTCCGCTGTCGGATATCCGATGATGTAACAACTGCCGTCCGCGGTGGGGCATTCGAGGAGCAGGATCTGGCGGTTGGCGTCGAGGCCACTGGCGGTGACGGTCACGGTCTGCTCGGCGGCGAGATCGGTCGACGGTGAAACCGACATCGTCCAGGCCTGCGTCTGGGCCGCCGCCGGGCCGCCAAGGCCGACGACGGCGATCGCGGCGGCAATCGTACTCGTAACCACATATTTCGAAAACTTCATCATTTCCCCCTCTTGTCTGATTCGCGTTCTCAGCCTGCCGTCGTCAGGAGAGGCGCGTCAACCTTCGGCGCCATCATGTGCCTCGTTATCACGCGGGTCACAATCGAGTGCGTGGGATTTCTGAGGCGGATGACAAGCGTGCGGGTATGGATTGCCTTGTGCTGACGGCGCCGAGTACGGTTCGGTTCGCTACCTCGATTCCGTTGGCTGTGAAGGATTTGAGCCCTATGACTCTGGCGAATCGACGCGCCTTCCGGCTGCTGACGGCCGGCGTGGTGCTCTCGCTGGGAGCCTTTTCGCTGAGCTCGGCTTCCGCCGCCCAAGGCGAGGTCAACGCTCCGCGTGCGGACGCGCCCGCCATGGCCGCGGGTTTGAAGGCGTCGTATTTCGTGCGGAATACCGTTTCGCGTATTGCGAAGCTGGGCTCTCAACTGGCCACCGGTGAAGGACGTTTCGACGGAACTGTCGACTCGGTGAAAGAAACCCTGACGGGGTCGATCACCCTTCCGCCTACTGTGAACGCTTATTTCGTGGCTTTTCGCTTCATGCCGGTGACGAGCACTGTCAGCCTGGTCTCCGAGGGTGAACAACACGGGGTGTTGGTGAAGAACCCCGGCGACGCGGGTGTGGTGGCTCCCAGGCTTTTCCCGGACGGCAAGAAGTATCTGTCGGTGATCATCGACCTGACGCTCAGTCTCGGCCTTCGCCTGAGCGACACCAAGGTCGATGGCAAGGTGCTCGATCTGGGGCCCAACTGCAAAACGGCGGGCCCGCTGACGATCAAGGTCAAAGGACTGACCGGGCTGCAGGACACGGCGCCGCCGACAGTGCTCACGAGCAGCTTCGAGATCCCGCCGTTCTCGGGATGCGGGGTGCGGGAGGATCTGGACAAGCTGCTGACCGGCATGATCTCCGGGCCTGGCAACGAGATGAGCACCACCATCGCTGTGCGGTGTATCAGTACTTGCCCTGAGGGGTAGCCGATTCCGCGATCGTTGCTGTGCAACGGTGAACGGAACGCCGGTCGTTTGGGCGCCTGAGTGAGGGAAACTGGGCGGCCGGGATCAAGGAGCCGTCCGACGTCCCCTGGGGCGCGCGTCATTCTGGGGCCATCTCAGAGCGCGTGCGAGTGCCGCCGCCCGTCACGCGTCCGGGTAGTCGCAGGCAGGTCCGTGCCTTTCAGAAGGGTGGGGTGTCGTCGTCCTTTGGTTCGGGGCGTGGGTCGTGGAGTGGTTCGGGGGTGGTGGTGTAGGTGCGTCCGGTGGGGGTGGTGATGGTGGTGCCGCCGTTGCCGGTGGGTTCCGCTGTCCAGCCGGGTTCTTCTTTGAGCATGTTGTGGGTTTTGCAGGCGGCGTGGCAGTTGTGGTGGTCGGTGTCGCCGTGGCGGGCCCAGGTGGTGATGTGGTCGATTTCGGAGAATTCGGCGGGGCGGTGGCAGCCGGGGTGGGTGCATTCCCGATCACGGGCTTTGATCAACCTGGCGAGGGAGGCTGGGGGCCGGTAGGTGCCGGGGCCGGCTTCGAGGAGTTGCCCGGTGGTGGGGTCGGTGATCAGCCGGGACCAGGTCGAGCCGGGGTCGGCGGCGATCTCCCGGGCGAGCCAGCCGGGGATGGGTCCGTAACCGGCCAGGGTCGCGGGGTCTTCCCGGGCCCCGGTCAGGGTCAACAGGTCGACATAGACGTGGACATGCGCGCGGGGTGTGCCGTGACCGTCCTCGGCCAGGAGCCGTTCGGCGAAGATATCGGCCCGGTGCTGATCCAGCGTCCGGGATGTGTCGCTCCTGCGACGCACCGTGGCCGCGCGGCTCAGCGACGCGTAGATCGAACTGGCGACCTCGGCGGGAAGCCAGCCCGACAGTTTCGACATGGTCTCGTCCTCGTGGTCCAGCGAGACATGCCGTAACGCGCGTTTGGCCGTGGCCCGTTCCTCATAGCCGGCACGGTCGAACTTCTGCACCGCGCGATCCACCGATTTCCGGATCGCCCCGGGATCACGGCCGGCGAGACGCTTGGCCATCCACGCGTCCACCAGCGCGGCGACCTCATCGGACACCTCACGCGTCAACTGGGCCACCTTCGACGCCTTGAACAGATCGATATCACCTCTTTCCAGCGCCGCCAACGTGTTCGGCAACCGCGAGACCAGCGCACACGAGGTCTCCACCAACAGGAACGCATGATTACGGGAGACCGAGAAGGCCAACGCGACCTCCTCGGTCACCGATCTTCGCGAACCACCCACCACGGCGAACCCCGCTATCGAACGCACCTGCCGCCCCTGCGCACGACGAAGCACCAACTCCTCGTCACACGCGGCATCCAGAAAACGAGCAGCTTTCGGATTAAAAGCAAGAGACTGGGTCATGACCAAGATCATACTCGAACACGAGTTCGATCACCACTAAAAGGCAACTGCTCTGTACATTTCAATATTCCTTGGCAGCAAACGGTTTCCGATGATGGCGCGGATCCGGAGTTTGGTTTAGCTGGCGACCACGTGAAAGTCGCGGCCAAGGAAGGCGAGCAGGTGTCGATGGGCGGCCGCGTCGGCCGGGGCGGGGCGTTCGGGGCCGAACATCCCGGGCCGGCGGAAAGCCTGAAAGTCCATGCCCCGCATGGTGTCCAGGAGTTCGCCGCACTGCCGCTGGTCGATGTGATCTTCCTGGCCGGTGACGACGGCGAGGTCTGCGCCGTGGACGAGGAGTTCGGTGCGATGGATGAGCGCCGCCAAGTGTCCGGGTACGCGGCCGAAGCCCAATTGGACGGTGGTATCCAATGCGTCCGGCCGGCGCCAGGCGGCACGGTCGAGGTCGGCGGCGGTCTGGAAGGCCGCGCGATGGTCGGTGCCGAGCCAGTCGTCGTGGTGGTCCTTGTCGACGGGGGTTCCGGACAGCTCCCCGGCGAAGATCCGCATTCCGCCCACGAGGTGGTTGAGCTCGAAGCGGATGTCCCAGTCTGGGCACAGTGAAAGCTCCTGCAGCCGGTTCGCGTGGATGCCTTCGACGATGACGGCGGTCATGTCGATGGCGCTGTCGATGTGGTTGATCAAGGTAGGACTCCAGGACTTCCAGTCTTCTAAAGCAGCTTCGTGCTGCGTTAGCGACGATAGAGTGCCGTCGCGACTAAACGCAACCGTGGGCTGCGTTAGGCTGAGAAGATGGCGGAACCGACACGAAGGCCCGGAGGTCGCAGCGCGCGGGTGCGCGCGGCGGTGCACCAGGCGGTCATGGACCTGGTGGTCGAACGCGGCTACGGCATGTTCACCGTCGGGGACGTGGCCGCGCGAGCCGGGGTGGCGGACACGAGCATCTACCGCCGCTGGGGCACCCTCGAAGACCTGACCGCCGACGTGGCCTTGACCTGGCTCACCACGAACTCACCGATCCCGGACACCGGCAGTTTGGACGGCGACTTGCGCGCCTACGCGTCCGGCGTGGCGCGCGACATCGGCGGACCTGCGGGGCTGGCGATCCTTCGCCTGGTCATCGCTCTGCCCAACGAAGGCGAGGCCCGCGACCGGTTCCTCGCCGAACGCGGCAGGCAACTCCAGACGATGCTCGACCGCGCCGAGGCCAGGGGCGAACACCCGCCCGACGCCCTCGACGTGCTCGATCACATCCTGGCGCCCCTCTATATCCGCACTCTTTTCGGCACAGGCCCGCTCACCCCGGACTACGTCGACGCACTGGTCGACCGGCTATGAGCCGTCGTTCAGTCCTCCACCGGCTTCGTCCACGCCACCTGCACGAGCCCCGTCCCATGCCGCCGCGAGACCAGCACACCCCGCCCCGCGGGCTGCGGCCCCGGCTTCACATCGCCGAGCAACGCGCCCTCGTCCCGCGAGCCGGACATCACGAGACCAGGGGAGCCCAGCTCGCGGATCCGTTGCAGCACCGGCTCGAACAGGGAACGTCCGGCACCACCGCTGCCGCGCGCGATGACGAGGTGGAGCCCGATGTCCCGTGCCTGCGGCAGGAATTCCAGCAGCGGCTGCAACGGGTTCCGGCCCACGGTCGCGACCATCTCGTAGTCGTCGACGAGCACGAACAGCTCCGGCCCCCGCCACCACGACCGGTTCCGTAGCTGCTCCGGCGTGACGTCCGCGCCGGGCAGCCGGTTCCGCATGGCCTGCTGGCATTGGTCGATCAGCCCGGTCAGCACGGTTTCGGAGCCCGCGTAGCCGAGCAGATGCGAATCCAGCACCGCACCCAGCATGCCTCGCCGGTAATCGGCGACGACGATCGCGGCCTCTTCCGACGAGTACTTCGACACGATGCCCTGCGCGATCGCGCGCAGGAGCGAGCTCTTGCCGGATTCCACATCGCCGAAGGCCAGGAAATGCGGTTCGGTGGCGAAGTCGAGATGCACCGGCCGCAGGTTCGATTCCGCGATGCCGAGCGTGACCTGCTTGCGGGGCCCGGCTTCCAGCGAGTCCAGCGGGACCTCGGGAGGCAGCAGCCGGACCTGCGGCGCCGCCGCACGATTCCAGGCCGCTGAGATCCGGCGGTTCAGATCCAGGCCGCCGGCGCCGACGGTGTCCGGCCGCTGGTCCGAATCGATCCGCGGGAGTGCCGCGAGGAAGTGCAGTTTGTCCGCGGTCAGCCCTCGGCCCGGCCGGTCCGCGGGGACGTTCTGTGCGATCTTGCGGTCGATCAGCGAGTCCGCCGGTTCACCGAGCCGCAGTTCGAATTTGGTGCCGATGGCGTCACGCAACGGCGCCCGCATGCCCATCCACTGGTTGATCGAGACGACGACGTGGATGCCGAAGCCGAGCCCGCGCGAGGCCAGGCTGGTGATCTGCTCCTCCAGCTGCTCGTATTCCTGGCGGATCGTGGTCCAGTTGTCCACGAACAGGAAGACGTCGCCGAATTCGCGGCCCTCCGTGCTTTCCGTGAACTCCGAACGCCGCTGGCGGAACGTCGTGATCGACTCGATCCCGTTGGCGGAGAAGAACTCCTCACGTTGTTCGAGCAGCGTCGTCAGCTCAGCCACCACCCGGCGGCAACGCTGGGCGTCGCGCCGGGTCGCGTAGCCGGACACGTGGGGCAGCCCGGCGATCGGCGCCAGCGCGCCACCACCCATGTCCAGCACGAACAGCTGGACCTCTTCCGGCGTGTGGGTCAGCGCGAGCATCGCGGCGATGTCGCGCATCAGGGTGCTCTTGCCGCTCTGCGGCGCGCCGACGATCAGCGCGTGCCCGGCGGCACCGGAGAAATCGGCCCACAGCATGTCACGCCGCTGCTCGAAGGGCTTGTCCACCAAGGCGACCGGGATCATCAGCTTGCCGTTGCCGCCCCAGCCCAGCGGGCACAAGCCGCGTGCGGGATCTTCGCCGAGCGGCGGCAGCAGCTGGTCCAAAGTGGGCGGTTCGGCCAGCGGCGGAAGCCAGATCTGGTGCGCCTCCGGGCCTTTGCCCTCGATCCGCGAGATCATCGCGCCGATGATCGTCTCGCCGGTGCCCTTCTCGACCGGCTCCTCGGCTTCGACGGTCACCGGGATCTCGACCGGCGCCAGTGTGAACGGCATCAGGCCGAGACTTTGGCCGTCCTTGCGCACGATCTTGCTGCGCGGCGGCAGTTCCCCCGAGACATACGCGGCCTTGAGCCGGATGAGGGTGTCGTTGTCGGACTTCAGATACGCCGAACCCGGCACGGGCGGCAGCTGGTAGGCGTCCGCGACACCGAGCACCGCGCGGCTCTCCGAAGCGGAGAACGTCCGCAGGCCGATCCGGTACGACAGGTGCGAATCCAGCCCGCGAAGCCGACCTTCCTCCAGCCGCTGCGAAGCCAGCAGCAGATGGATCCCGAGACTCCGCCCCAGCCGCCCGATCGCGACGAACAGGTCGATGAACTCCGGCCGTGAGGACAGCAGCTCGCTGAATTCGTCGATGATCACCAGCAGCGACGGCAACGGCCGCAGGTTCGCGCCCGATTCCCTGGCCTTTTCGTAGTCCCGCACCGACGCGTAGTTCCCGGCCGCGTGCAGGAGTTCCTGACGCCGCAACAGTTCGCCGTTCAGCGCGTCCGCCATGCGGTCGACCAGCGCGAGATCGTCGGACAGGTTGGTGATCACGGCGCAGGTGTGCGGCAGCCCGGTCATCCCCGCGAATGTCGCGCCACCCTTGAAGTCGATCAGCGCGAGGTTCAGCTTCTCCGACGAATGCGTGACGGCGAGCGCGGTGACCAGCGTCCGCAGCAGCTCGCTCTTGCCGGACCCGGTCGCGCCGATGACGAGCCCGTGCGGGCCCATCCCGCCTTCCGCCGATTCCTTGAGGTCGAGGTCGACGGGCCTGCCCTCGGGATTGATGCCCAGCGGGATCCGCAGCCGGTCCCGCGCCGATCGCGGTGCCCAGGTGACCGCGGTGTCGGTGTCGCGCGGATCGCCGATACCGAGCAACCCCGCCAGCCCGAACGTCGCGGACATCGGCGCCTCGCTGACCACCGCCGCCCCCTGGAACAGCGGCGTCAGCATCCGGGACAGCGCCTCGGCGGCGCCGCGGTCCAAGGTGTCCGGCTTGCCGAGGAAACCGAGCCGCTGCTCCGTCCCGTCGCCGACGACCATCCCGAGCTGCTCGGGACCCATGTGCAGGCTCAGCAGCCGGTCCGACGAGACCGACCGCGGCTGCTCGGTGCCGATCTCCACCACGGTGACGCCGAGCCTGCCCTCCTCTGCGACGAGCCGCGTGTCGCCCAGCGTGTGCCCGCCGTCGACGATCACGACGATCTGGGGAAGGTCCAGCCGCGCGTCCGGCCGCCGGGTGAACGCGGGCCGGTCACCGAGGTCGGGGCCGAGGAGGTCGGCGAGCTTCCCGGAGTCGGCGTCGACGAGCCGTCGCGGACCGGCGGCGTCGGCGGCGGTCGACGCCACGTGCGGCAGCCACTTCGCCCATTCCCAGTCGTGCAGCCGGTCGTTCTTGACGCACAACGCGATCCGCAGGTCGCCGGGCGAGTGGAAGGTCGCGAGCTGGGTCAGCAGCGCCCGCGCCGTCCCGAGCGTGTCCGGGCGGCGGCCGGACAGGCTGACCTGCGCGAACGACCGCAGCGAGATCGCGACCGGGAGCCCGTCCACCGTCGAGTAGGTCCGGATGAAGTGCTTGAGGTTCGTCGAGCACACCGGATCGAGGTCTTCCAGCGGCACGGTCTGCGGCGCCTTCAACGGTGTCGCCAGCCGCTGCGGCCCGGTCCCGACGCGCACCTGCCCGAACTGCGGGTCGGACCGCCGGCGATCCCACAGCTTCCCCGTCTCGATGTACGCCCACAGATCCGCCGGGTCGGGCTGCAACGCCGCCATCGCCGCGCGCTGGCTGTCCGCGATCTCGCGGACCTGGCCGCGCAAGCCGGTCAGATAGCGCTGGTAGTCCCGGCGTTCCTCGTTGATCTGCGCCTTCTTCGCCGCGCCGCCGCGTCCCAGCGACATCACGACCATGCCCACCATCGCGGTGAGGAACAACGCGCCGAAGATGTACGTCATCACCCCGCCGTCGCGTCCGATGTAGACGAACGACATGGCGCCCATGCCCAGCATCATCGGCATGAACATCAGCAGCTGCATGGCTCCGCCGGAGGAGCCCTTCGGCAGCATCGGCGGGGACTGCAGGACGATTTCACCGGGCTGCTCGCCCAGGGCCGGCAGGCGGTCGCGAGTGGCGCTCATCAGGGTCTTTCTGGCCGCTTGTGGGTAATCCTGCCGATCATTCTGGCCACTCGTGCCGCCCTTGCGGTGGGTACTTTTGCCGTCCGCTCACGTCTGGTGGCGAACTTACGCTGCTGGTCACGCAGACGTGGGGGAACGAGAGAAGGAGAGCCATGGTCGGCACGGGCGAGTACCGGGCGGAGCCCGAGGCCATGCGCTCGGCGGTCGGGAACCTGGGCGGCATCATCATGCAGGGCATCAATGTCGTCGCCGACCTCGAACGCACCGTCCTCCAGCCGATGTCGTTCGCCACGTTCGGCAGCGCGGTGGCGGCGGCCAACACGGCCATGCAGAGCCAGCAGGTGGTCGCGGTCCGCACTCTCCTGCAACTGCTGCAGCAGATCAACGGCTTCATCAAGAGCAGCGCCGACGCCTACCAGGCCGCGGACGAGGCGGTCGCGGGCGGATACGGCGGCCGCTCCGGCGGCGGCGCGGGCTCGCCGTCGTCGTCGATCTGGGGGAACTCGCACGCTTCCGAGCTCGCGACACTGGCCATCAACGACAGCGCCGGTGGCCAGGGCGAGCCGTCTTCGGTCGGCAACGTGCTGCGCTACCTGGCGGACGCGCGGCTGGGGCAGCTCGGCGATCACCCGATCACCGACACGCGGTTCCACGGTGTCTCGGACTTCAACGACTGGCTGGCGGGCGACGCCGACAACCAGGCGCGGGCCGGGGTCATCGAGGTCTACGCCGGCACGGCCCGCAACTTCGGCGACGTGCCGGGCGGCGTGCACAGCGGCGACGTCGTCGTGGTCGAACCGCTCCTGTTCTCCGACAGCAAGCCGATCATCGCCATCGCCGGAGAGGGCGGGCTGCTCTACAACCACGGAATCGTCGACGCGGACATCAACGGCCTGGCGAAGGTCAGTGTCTACCGCCCGGCTTCCGTCTGACTTCCGGCCTGAGGAGCGACCATGCTGACTTACCCCAATTCCAGCGCGATGGACGCCACGGCGTCCTCGGGCGGGCCGATCACCATCCTGCCGCAGATCCTCACCGGCCAGCCGGAGCAGATCGCGAAGCACGTGCTCGAGGTGCTCAAGAAGGCCAACGAATTCCTCACCATGTACAACGAGGTGACGAAGGCCGCCGAGCAGCTGGGCAAGATCTGGTCCGGCGGCGCGTCGGACTCCGCGCTGAAGAAGATCACCGACTCCCTGAACTCGCTGACCAAGATCATCCAGGTCGTGCAGAAGGGCGCCGAGCTGCTCGGCATCGCGGGAACGCTGATCAAGACCGCGCAGACCGCGTACAAAGCGGTGGTCTCGGCGGTGAACCCGACGGTCGCGGGCCTGATGTCGAATCCGTGGACCTACGGTGCCGCCGTCGCGCTTTCCACCGCCACCAGTGCTTCGCTGCGCGCCTTCATCACCGCGATCGGCGCGCTGCTGAAGGCACTCGGCGTGGTCGACCTCGCCAACCAGATCACCCAGATCGCCAGCATCATCGGCGAGGTCCAGAAACTGTTCGGGCACAACGACGCCGGTGACAACGGCGCGGCGGGCAACTCCGCGGTCTCGGGCACCCCGATCACCAACCCGCAGGCGCCGGGTTCGGTCGCCAGCGGTTCGGGACAGGCCGCGATCGGCGGCTCGGGTGGCGGCTCCGGTGGCGGCGCGGGCGGTGGTTCGACGCCGGGCGAGACGCCGCCGTTCACCCAGTACCGGCCGCCGGCACTGGGCGGCAACGGATCCCAGGGCAACTGGCCGGGCGGCGCCGACGCCTGGATCCCGGTGGACAGACCCTCGGGCGGCGGCTCGGGTTCTGGCTCCAATGGCGGAGCGCTGCCGAGCGCGGGCAACGGGAACACGGTCACCATCACCACCGACCTGAGCACCGGCAAGTCCACCGTGCAGGCGCCCGGCGGGCAGGACATCGATATCGACATCGACATGGACTACGGCGGCAAGCACTTCGAGCAGCACATCGATATCGATGCGGGAGCTGACTCACCGGCGAAGGGCAGGTAGCCGTGTGGGGGAGCGGTGTGGTCGACGCGTCGGGGGTCGTCAGCTCGATCCTGTCGAATTACCGGCGGCTCGTGGTCGAGTACCAGCGGCGGGTCACCGGTGATCCTTCGGCGCTGACCTCGGCCGGTCAGCGGTGCGGCGATCGGGCGACGACGGTTTCGGGCCGGGCGGACGAGATCGGCAAGGCGGCGAAGGCGCTCAACGCGTCTTGGGAGGGCGACGCCTACACGGCGTTCTCCACCTCCGCCACGAAACTGAGCCAGGAACTCGGCGAGCTCGGCGCGAAACTGAGCGACCAGTCGAACCGGCTGCGGGCGGGGGCACAGGCGCTGCAGGGCGCGAAGTCCTGTGTGGACTCGATCCTCGCCCAGTTCGACCAGTACGCCGCGCAGCTCACCAGCCAGGCACGGACGGCGAACGCGAACGCGGTCAACGCGTTCATCTCCGCCGCCCGGCGGCTCGGTGAACAGGCCGCGCAGGCGGCACAGGAGATCGCTGACGAGCTGAGCGAAGAACTCGCGCGGCTCTTTCCGCCGGAGGGCACCGGCCGGATCGAGCACGAACTCGGCAAATGGGGCCGCGGCCCGTTGTACTGGCTCAACGGCGAAGCGCTCGACGGCCGCAAGCGTCCGCGTTCGCATCCCTCCTGGTTCGGCAATTCCGGCTGGAAGAAGCTCACCTGGGACGGTCTCGAAGGCACGCGCGCCCCGCGTGCGGGCGACACCCCGTTCGGCAGGCCGAAGCCGGAAGGTCTGCGCGACAAGGCCTGGAACAGCACCGAGATCACGTATGCCAAGTGGAAGCAGGAGCAGGACGGCTTCACCCCGGGGTGGGACGCCAAGGTCTCCTCGCAGGGCTGGGATCTCAAGGCGTCCGGCCACGCCGAATTGGCCGCCTTCAAGGAAGAACTCGAAGGCAAGAAGGAATGGGGCGTCGCGTCGGGCAGCGCCAAGGGGACCGCGTTCGTCGGCGGTGAGGTGAACGGATCGCTGCAGGCGGGCGCGCACGGTGTCGGCGTGCACGCCAACGCCTTCGTCGGCGGCAAGATCGAAGGCGAACTCGCGGCGGACGTGGCGGGCGTCGGCGTCGGCGCGAGCGGGACCCTCCAATATGGACTCGGCGCGCAGCTCGACGGCCAGGCCGTCTACGACGCCGGGCATATCAAGGTCAACTTCAAGGCGGGTGTCGCGCTCGGTCTCGGTGCCGGTCTCGGCGCGAAGATCGACATCGACCTGCCGAAGATCGCGGACACCGTCGGCGAATACGGCGGCGCGGCCGTCGACGCGGTGAGCGGCGCGGCGGGCCAGGCGGCCGACGCCGTCGGCGAGGCGTGGGACGACGCGATCACCTACGTGGGCACGTGGTGAGCGGGATGACCACGCCGGAACGAGTCTCCCTCCCGCTGGGATTCGACATCCCCGACGGCTGGGTGCCGGTCGAGCCGTCGTCCGTCGGCGCCGAGGGCGCGGTGTTCGTCGCGGTGCACCGCGGGACCGAGGCGGAGTTCACCCCGAACATCACCCTGAGCGTCGGGCAACGGCCGGACCAGGCACAGATCACCGACATCGCCGACGAGGCCGTCGAACGCCTCGGCCGGTCCATGGCCGCGCTCGAAGTGGTGCGGCGCAAGGTGATCGGCACCGGAATCGCGCCGGGGATGACGCAGGTGCTGCGTATCCGCACCGGTGAAGGGCAGGATCTCGTACAGACACAGGTATTGCTGACCGTGCCGGGGTCGATCCCGGCCGAGCGGCTGATCCTGGAGATCGCCTGCACCGCGACACCCGAGGCGGCCCGCGGCCTCGGCGACGACTTCCGGCGGTTCGTGGGCAGCGTCCACGTCCGGCGGGATACCACCGCAGATGAAGGAGAAGACTCGTGACCACCGACCCCTACGCCATGCCGGACATGGACGAGCTGCTGGACCAGGTCCGCAAGCAGACCGAAGAGGTGCAGCGCATCCAGCGTTCGGTCGAGGCGATGGAGGTCAAGGCGCACTCGCGGCAGAACGAGGTCACCGTCGTGCTGCGCGGAGACGGCCGGTTCACCTCGATCGACATCGACCCGCGCGCGATGCGCCAGTACGACGCGCGCAACCTCTCGGAGATCGTGCTGGAGGCGGTCAACAACGGGCTGCAGAAACTGGCCGAGGCCAGCAGCGCCAAATTCGCCCCGGTCATCGAGTCCGCCAAGTCGATCGAAGCATGACGGCCGCGATCGCGGGCTCCACCCGGCGCGTCACGGTGGTGACACCGCGGGCGCGCGTCGATGTGGCGTTGCCGCAGCAGAGCACGTTCGCCGAACTCGTCCCGCAGCTCGTGCGGCTCGCGGGGGCGTCGGGGCAGGCGTCGGCCGAGCATCCCGGCTGGGTGCTGTCCCGGCTCGGCGGCGCTCCGCTCGCGCTCGGGCTCACGGTCGCCGCCGCGCAAGTGCGCGACGGCGAAGTCCTCCATCTGACCCCGCGGGAACGCCCGCGGGGTCCGCTGCTGTTCGACGACGTCGTCGACTCGATCGCCAGCGTCGCCGAGGCGGGCACCGGCCGGTGGGGGCCGTCGGTGGCGCGCAAGGCGGGCATCGTCGCGTCCGTGGTGCTGCTGCTCGCCGGTGGGCTGCTGGTGCAGGCGGCGGCGTCCGGGAGCGTGCTCGCGCCGATCGGGACCGGGCTGCTCGCGCTGGTACTGGTGCTGGGTGGCGGCGCGCTGAGCCGCGCGTACGGCGACGCGGAGGCCGGTGCCGCAGGCGCCCTCGCCGGGGTCGGCGCGGCACTGCTTGCCGGGATGTCGATCCTGTCGCCGCATCCGCTGTTCTCTCTTTCGGCGGGCCCGTTGGCCGCCGGGCTCGCTGTGGTGACCGTGTACGGCGTGATCGCGGCCGTTTCGGTGGCGGACCGGCTGCCGTGGTTCGTCGCGGTGACGGTTTCGGCAGGGCTCGGCGCGATCACCACCGCCGTCGTCCTGCTGGCCGACGTCCGCCCGGTTTCGGCGGCCGCCGTGGTCGCCGTCGTGGCGACGGCACTGGCCGCGGTCGCGCCGATGATGGCGCTGCGGCTCGGCAGGCTCCCGCTGCCCCGGGTGCCCGACGACATGGACGCGTTCCGCGCCGACGAGAACCCTTCGCTCGGTGAGGACATGGTCGGCGGCACGACGTACGCTCAGGCGTTGCTGACCGGGCTGCTCGTCGCGCTCGGGCTCGTCGTGGTCTCGGCGTCGGTGGTCCTGTCGTCTTCCGGAGGGGCTTGGGAAGCGGGTCTGTGCGCGCTGCTGGGGCTGGCGCTGATGCTGCGCTCGCGCGCGTTCGCCGGCCGTTCGCAGCGGCTCGTGCTCATCGGTTTCGGTGCGGCGGCCCTGGCGGCGGCCGGTTCCTGGCTCGCCGCGGGCGGTCCGCGCTCGTTCGTCTTCGCCGCCGGTTGTGCCGTCGTGGTCGCCGCGGGCGTCTGTCTCACCTACGCGACGCGGGTCGCGAAGGGACGCCGTTCTCCTTACTGGGCAAGGACTCTCGATATCGTCGAGTTCCTGGTGCTGCTCTCGCTGATCCCGTTCGTCGGCATGATCGCCGGGGTTTACGAGGCCGTGCGAGGCTGACCCTCTCTTTACGCGTTTAGTCCTCTGAATGCTGCGTGATGGGGTCTCTCGCGGTACCGCTGGGACCTCTCTCTGTGCACGCCTCCACGCATTTAGAGGACGAACCGCGTCACGCGCCTTTCGGTTCACACGGCGCCGATCGAGCCGGTCCGAGGCGGCGGCGATGTCGCGAAAGCCACTTTCGCGACGTCTGGTGTCCCGAAAGTGGCTTTCGCGACGTCCAGGCGCAGTCCGAGACCGTGCATTCAGAGGACTAAACGCGTTACGTCCGTGGAGGATTCCTTCCCTACCCTCAGAGAAGAAAGGAATCCTCCACGGACCGTCCCCTCAGTTCTCCAGCGCCAGCGGCAGGGTCCGCCGGACCGCCGCCGCGTGCCGTCCGTGCAGCGGGGTCACCGCGATCCCGCTCGGCCGCGGCGTTTCCGCTCCCGGCCGTCCGCCGACCCGGATGGTCACCTCGGACTTCTCGCGCCCGCCGGGAGAGCGGTACAGCGTGTACGAAGTCGCGGTGAACGCCGAGCCGGGGACGTGAAGATCCAGTGTCCGCGCGAGATCCCGCTCCGACCGGGGCCGGTAGCAGACCTGCGACGCGCCGCCCCAGTCCCAAGAACGCCAGCCGTTCACCGGCGCGTCCTGACCGCTGCCGAGCGCGACACGCAGGTTCTCCGCCACCTCACCGGCTTCGAGCACGGTGCTTTCGAAGCCGGCTTCGGCCAGCGCGCCCATGAGTGACAGCGCCGCGCAGGCGGTGCTCCGCAGCGCGCCCAGCTCCCCGCCGCCCCTGGCGAGCGCCGCGATCGGCGCGTCCTCGGGCCGGTATCGGACGGTGAGCCAGCGGACCCGCAACACCGACTGTCCATTGGGGACCGTCCAGGTCAGCAGTTGCGCGCTGGACAAAGGGATCCCGGTACTCCTGTACGCGTCGCGCAGGATGCCGACGAGGGTGTCCGGCCCGGGCGCCATGGCACCGGGGGTGAGCCGGACGATGGCGCTCCAGCCGTCGCTCACCTCGGCGACGCCGAACCGGTTGCCCGCGCGATCGACGTGCTGACGTACCCGGACGGGGCCGGCGAGCCGGTGCAGCGGATCGGGGACTTCGTGTTTTTCCCGGCGCTTCAGCCGGTAGCCGGCCCAAGTGAGCACCCAGCCCGCGGCGTGGCGTCCGGCGAAGCGGACCGAGGTCGTCAGCACGAGGACGCCGGCGACGGCGGCGATACTGATCCGCGCGGCCTGGGGGACCCCGTCGACGGTGAAGGCCAGCAGGATCGCGATCCCGGCGATCTCCCAGAGCGCCGCCTGCAGCGGGCGGACCGGCAGCAGCCAGGGCAGTGGCGACGCGCCCGCGGCACCGCGCGCGGGTGCCTGTTCCTGGACCGGGCGGGCCGGGGCATCAACCGACAAGGAATTCCCCTCCTCCGTGCACGCGCCCGACGGTAGCCCCGCCCCTCGCGGGGGAGGGGCGTAAAAAATACCCTCACCGCGAACGGGGCCGGAACCTAACGTGAGCACCCTCGAAACGGGTGGGCACGAACGGCGGGGGACGGGAGCGTGTGGACGCAGCGGGACCAGATCCAGGCCTACCAATTCCTGCGCAGGAGACTGGTTTCGGCACTGGTCTCGGCTGACGCCAACCATCCGGTCGCCCCGAGCCGCAGGCTCGTCATCGGCACCTTGTGCGGCCTCGGCGTGGCGTTGCTCGTCACCGCCGTGTTCGGCGTGATCGGCCTGCTTAACCCTTCCGGCGGCAAGGACTGGCTGGCGGGCGGCAAGGTGATCGTCGAAGAGGGCACCGGCGCGCGCTACATCCTCGGCCAGGACGGCGCTCTGCATCCGGTGCTGAACTACGCCTCCGCGCGGTTGATGGCGGGCGGCAACGGCGAGGCGACCGTGACCGTCCCTTCGGACAAGCTCGCGAAGGCGCCGAGGGGTTCGCAGATCGGCATTCCCGGCGCCCCCGATTCGCTGCCCGCGGCGGCAGCGCTGGTGAACACCGCGTGGACGAGCTGCTCGCGGACGACCCAGGACGCGCCCGCGTCGGCCGAACCGGAGACGACGGTGCTCCTCGGCGCGCCCGCCGCCGGGATCGACCTGCCGAGGGATCAGGCCGTCGTGGTCCGCGTTCCCGAGGGGGACCGCTACCTCGTGACGGCCGGGCGCCGCTACAAGCTCACTTCGGAAGCCGCCACGGCGTTGCAGTTCGACACCTACCCGGCGATCGCGGTGTCCTCCCGCTGGATCGGCACCGTCGCCGCCGGACGCGATCTGGCCTACCGCGCGGTCGACGACGCCGGGCGGCCCGGCCCGAAGGTCGGCGGCGCCGCGACGAAGGTCGGTTCGGTGCTCGGCGTCGTCGACGCGATGGCGTCGCCCAACGACGCGACGTCGTATTACCTCGTCCGTGCCGAAGGCCTCGAACCGATCGGCCAGACCGAGGCGAGCCTGCTGATCAACACCCCGCAGAACGCCGACGCCTACACCGGTGTCCCGGCGCCCGTCGCGGTGCGCGCGGCCGACGTCGCCGCGGTGCCGAAGGTCGGCGCGGCGCGGGCGGGCGGCGCCGATCCCGCGGAGTATCCGGACCGGATCCCGCGAAAAGCGCCCGTTACCGGACAGTCCGTGACGTTATGCGCACAGGGTTCTCGAATCGTTACCTCCGCACAGGTCCCGTTGCCGCAAGGTGCGAAGGCGATCCCGGTGACGGCGCGGACGGACGCGTTGGTCGCCGACGCCGTCTTCGTGCCCCCGTCGGGAGGTGCGGTGGTGGCGGAATCCGGTTCCGGCACGGTCTACGTCGTCACCGACACGGGCCAGAAGTACCCGGTGGCGAGCACTGAGGCACTCGCTTCCCTGGGCTACGGCCAAGCCGAACGGCAACCGGTTCCGAATGGATTGCTGGCACTGGTTCCGCGCGGACCGGCGCTGGATCCGGCGCAAGCGGGCCGTGCGGTGTCCGCGGCGGGTGGGACGGGGTGATCGGGAACGTGCAGATGACTGAAGACAGACCGGAGACCGACCGGGTCGACGTCGCGGTGATCGAAGACCATCCGTTGTACCGGCACGCCGTGGTCCGGGTGCTCACCGAGGCCGAAGGGATCGAGCTGGGCGCGGTGGTCGATTCGGTCGCCCGGTTCCATGTGCACCCGCAGCCGCCAGGCAGTGTGGTGCTGCTCGACCTCGGCCTGCCGGGGATCGCCGGGGCGGCGGCCGTGCTCCAGGTGTGCGAACTGGGACATCACGTGCTCGTGGTGTCCGCGCAGGCCGAACCCGAGCAGGTGCTCGGCGCGATCGCGGCCGGTGCCAAGGGTTTCCTGTCGAAGGACGTCGACGTCGACGAACTGCTGACCGCGATCAGGACGGTCGCGCAAGGCCGGGCCTACGTTTCCGCGGTGGTGGCCGGAATGATCATCAAGGACAACGCCGACCGCCCCGTGGCCGCGCCGGACGTCGCGCTCTCCGCGCGGGAGAAGCAGGTCCTGCGGCTGGTCGCGGCGGGCGAACGCGACGTCGACATCGCCCGCATCCTGGGCATCGGAGTTCGGACGGTTCGCGGTTATCTGGACCGGATCCGTGACAAACTCGGGGAAAGAAGGCGGGCCGGTCTGGTCCGCAAGGCCATCCAGCTCGGGCTCGCGGCGCCGCCGGAGGTGCCCGGCCCGTCTCGGCCGGTCGTACCCCGCGCCGACGCGGGCGGATTCGAAGGACGCCGGTGAACGCAGACGAGCAGCAGCCGAAACGCAGCACGCCGATCAACGTCGGGGTGATCGAAGACCATCCGCTGTACCGGGACGCCGTCGCGCGTGTCCTCACCGAAGCGCCCGACATCGAGCTGGGCGCCGTCGCCGACTCCGTCGCGCGGTTCGCCGTCCAGGAACAGCCCCCGGGCAGCGTCGTCGTCCTCGATCTCAAGCTGCGCGGTGTCCAGGACGCCGCAGCGGTGCTCGAGGTGGGGCAGATGGGGCACAAGGTGCTCGTGGTGTCGGCGCACGCCGAGCAGCCCGAGGTCCTGGGCGCCATGCAGGCCGGGGCGAAGGGCTTCCTGTCCAAGGACGTCGACGGCGACGAACTCCTGCGCGCCATCCGCACCATCGCCGACGACAACGCGTACGTGTCGCCGACGCTGGCGGGGATGATCATCCAGGACAGCGAGGACCGCCACGCCGGCCCCAAGATCGTCCTGTCCGAACGGGAAAAGCAGGTCCTGCGGCTGGTCGCGGCCGGTGAACGGGACGTCGACGTGGCGGAGATCCTGAACATCAGCGTGCGGACGGTGCGGTCCTATCTCGACCGGATCCGGGACAAGACCGGGGAACGACGCCGGGCCGGATTCGTGCGGGTGGCGATCCGGGAAGGCCTTTTGCGCTAGAACCGCGGACCCGAGAAGTTCACCCGCAGCGTGTAGACCGAACTGGACGCGGTGATGAACAGGTCGTTCCGCCGTGGCCCGCCGAAGGTCAGGTTCGAGCAGACCTCCGGCACGCGCAGCTTCCCGATCCGCGTGCCGTCGGGCGCGAAGCAGTGCAGGCCGTCGTGCGCGGCCGCCCAGACCCGCCCGGCGGCGTCCACGCGTACCCCGTCGAAACCGCCGGCGTCACTCGTCGCGAAGATCTCCCCGCCTGACAACACGGACCCGTCCACCGAGAAGACCCTGATGTGGCTGGGGTTCTGGCGCGTGTCCGCGATGTAGAGCAGGGACTCGTCCAAAGAGAACGCGAGCCCGTTCGGGCGCGTGAAATCGTCCGCGACGATCCGCACCGAACCGTCCACCGGATCGACCCGGTAGACGTGGCACGCGCCGATCTCGCTTTCCGCCTGGTGACCTTCGTAGTCGCTGTCGATCCCGTAACTGGGGTCGGTGAACCAGAGCGCGCCGTCCGAGGACTCGACGACGTCGTTGGGGCTGTTGAACCTCTTGCCCTGATAGGTCTCCGCGAGAACGGTGGTGGAGCCGTCGTGCTCGGTGCGCGTCACCCGGCGGCCGCCCTGTTCGCAGCTGACGAGCCTGCCGCGGCGGTCGACGGTGTGCCCGTTGTGGAACCCGGCGGGCTCGCGGAACACGCCGACCGCGCCCGTGGTCTCGTCCCAGCGCAGGATCCGGTCGTTCGGGATGTCGCTGAACACCAGGTATCGCCCGGCGGGGAAGTAGGCGGGCCCTTCGGTCCACCGGCAGCCGGTGTGCAGGCGCCGCATCCACTCGTCCCCGTTGACCCGGGCGAATCGTTCGTCGAGCACCTCGAAGTGTGCCTTGACCATGTCCATGAGAACCCCAGTACTCAGAATGAGATATTGCGATCATCATGAACCGCCGAACTTGATATGGTCAACCCATGGATGACGTGGATCGCATACTGCTCACCGCGTTGCAGCAGGACGCGACTCAGGCTTACGCCGCGCTCGGCAAGGCGGTCGGGCTGTCCGCGGGCGCCGCGCACGAGCGGGTCCGCAAACTGCGCGAACAGGGCGTCATCCGGCGCACGACCGTCGACGTCGATCCGGCGGCCGTCGGCCGGGGGGTGATGGCGTTCGTGCTGGTCGAGGCGGGCTCGTGGATGGGCGATCCGCCGACCAAGGCCGCGCTGGAGGCGCTGCCAGAGGTCGTCGAGGCGCACATCATCGCGGGCCCGGCCTCGCTGCTGGTGAAGGTGCGCACGCCGACCACCGAGGAGCTGCAGGCGTCCTTGCGCAGGCTGTACGCGATCGAAGGCGTCACCGGGACGCAGACGATCGTGGTGCTCGAATCCTTCTTCGAGCGGTCTGTGGACGCTACAGGCGCTACAGCCGACGGTTCGCCAGAACGCCCGTCGCCGCCCGCGACTTCCCGCTGACCGCGGGATCGATGTCGACGATCACCAGTTCGGGCCCGGCGCCCAGCTGGGTGTGGACGCGGCCGAAACCGTCGGACACCGTGGAGTAGCCGATCCCGGTCGGCGCCTTCGGGTTCACCGGCGTCGAGGTCGTGGCCGGATCGGCCTGTCCGCAGCCGAGCACCCAGCAGCCGGAGTCGAGCGCGCGGGCGCGCACCAGCACCTCCCATTGCTCGCGTTTGCCGTCGCCCGCGCCCCAGGACGTCGGCACGAGGACGATGTCGGCGCCGTCGTCGGCCAGCTTCCGGAACAGTTCGGGAAAGCGGATGTCGTAGCAGGTCGCGACGCCGAAGGTGACCCCGTCGACCTCGAAGGTGGCAGGCGCGGTGCCCGGGGCGACCGTGTCGGACTCGGCGAACCCGAACGCGTCGTACAGATGGATCTTGTCGTAGCCGAAGTGGTGGCCGGCGCCGGTGACGAGCAGCGTGTTGCTCACGCGCCCGTCGGGCGACGGCGTGAACATGCCCGCGACGACCACGACGCCGTGCTCGTCGGCGAGCGCCGCCACAGTGGACGCCCACGGGCCGTCCAAGGGTTGCGCGACGGGCGCGAGCGGGATGCCGAAGCGCGCCATCGCCGCCTCGGGGAACACCACGATCCGCGCGCCGTCGGCCGCCGCGGCCGTCACGCCTTCGCGAATCAGCTTCAGGTTCGTTTCGGGATCCTCGGCGGCCGTGAGCTGGCACAACCCGATTCGCGGCACGGAGGCCTCCCTCATCGTGGGATCGCTGGTCACCACCCCAGTGTGCCTGCTCGGGGCGATCGGGCCACCTCGTACCCTTGACCCATGCTGAACCGTACCGACCTGCGTGGACAGGTCCCGTCCGTTGCCGAACTCAGGAGCACGCTCCCGCGTGCCGAGTACGACGTGGACGCGGCGCTGCATCACGTCCGGCCGGTGGTCGAGGCGGTCCGCGATCGCGGCGTCGAGGCGGTCCTCGAGTACACCGAGAAGTTCGACAAGGTCCGCCCCGGAGGTGTCCGCGTGGCCGCCTCGGAGCTCACCGGCGCGCTCGCGAACCTGGACCCGGCCGTCCGCGAGGCGCTGGAGGAGTCCATCGTCCGCGCCCGCAAGGTCCACGGCGACCAGCGCCGTCAGGACGTCACGACCGAGGTCGTCGACGGCGGCACGGTCACCGAGCGCTGGATCCCGGTCGAGCGTGTCGGGCTGTACGCGCCGGGCGGGCTCGCGGTGTACCCCTCGACCGTGGTGATGAACGTCGTCCCGGCGCAGATCGCCGGCGTCGGCACGCTCGTGCTGTGCTCGCCGCCGCAGGCCGCGTTCGGCGGGCTCCCGCACCCGACGATCCTGGCCGCCGCCGAACTGCTCGGTGTCGACGAGGTCTGGGCCGTCGGCGGCGCGCAGGCCGTCGCGCTGCTCGCGTACGGCGGCACGGACACCGATGGCACGACGCTGGAACCTGTCGACATAGTGACCGGGCCGGGCAACATCTACCTCACCGCGGCGAAGCGCATGCTGCGCGGCATCATCGGCATCGACTCCGAGGCGGGCCCGACCGAGATCGCGATCCTCGCCGACGAGACCGCCGACCCGGTGCACGTCGCCGCCGACCTGATCAGCCAGGCCGAGCACGACCCGCTCGCCGCGAGCGTGCTGGTGACCACGTCCGAGCAGCTCGCGGACGCCGTCGACAAGGAACTCGCCGGCCGCGTGGCCGCGACCAAGCACTCCGAGCGCGTGACGGAAGCCTTGGGCGGCAAGCAGTCCGGCATCATTCTCGTGTCCACTGTGGACGACGGGATCCGCGTCGTCGACGCGTACGCCGCGGAACACCTGGAGATCCAGACCGCGGACGCGCGTGCGGTGGCGGCCCGCGTGCGCAACGCCGGCGCTATCTTCGTCGGGGCGTACGCGCCCGTCTCGCTCGGCGACTACTGCGCCGGGTCCAACCACGTCCTGCCCACCGGCGGATTCGCGCGGCACTCGTCCGGGCTTTCGGTGCAGAGCTTCCTCAAGGGCGTGCACGTCGTCGACTACAGCCAGGACGCGTTGCGCGAGATCGCCGGCCGCGTCGTCGCGCTGGCGAACGCCGAGGACCTGCCCGCGCACGGCGAGGCCATCACGGCGCGGTTCGAAGGGGAGCGGGCATGAGCATCGGCGAGGAGATCACGCTCGGCGCGCTCCCGTTGCGGGAGGACCTGCGGGGCAAGACCCCGTACGGCGCACCGCAGCTCGACGTGCCGATCCGGCTCAACACCAACGAAAACCCGTACCCGCCGCCGGACGCGCTGGTGGCCGACGTCGCCGAGGCCGTCCGCGCCGAGGCCGCTTCGCTGCACCGCTACCCGGATCGCGACGCCGTCGCGTTGCGCCAGGACCTCGCCGACTACCTCGCGGTGTCCACCGGCGTGCTGGTATCGGAGTCGAACGTGTGGGCCGCCAACGGGTCCAACGAGATCCTGCAGCAGATCCTGCAGGCCTTCGGCGGCCCCGGCCGGTCGGCGCTGGGCTTCGAGCCGTCGTACTCGATGCACCCGATCATCTCGGCGGGCACCCGCACCGACTGGCTTCCCGTGCCGCGCCGCGACGATTTCACGCTCGACACCGAGAAGGCGGCCGCGCTGGTGCGCGAACGCCGTCCGGACATCGTGTTCGTGACCAGCCCGAACAATCCGACCGGCGGGTCGATCCCGTTCGGCGAACTGCGCGGGCTGCTCGAAGCGGCGCCGGGCATCGTGGTGGTCGACGAGGCGTACGCGGAGTTCTCGTCGCAGCCGAGCGCCATCGAGCTTCTCGAGGAGTACCCGGCGAAGCTGATCGTGTCGCGCACGATGAGCAAGGCGTTCGCCTTCGCGGGCGGACGGCTCGGCTATCTGGCGGCCGCGCCCGCGATCGTCGACGCGCTGCAGCTGGTGCGCCTGCCGTACCACCTCTCGAAGCTCACGCAGGCCGCCGCGCGGGCCGCGCTGCGGCACGCGGACGCCACCCTCGCCTCGGTCGCCAAACTCGCGGCCGAACGCGATCGCGTGGTGGAAGCGTTGCTGGGCTTGGGATTCACGCCGGTCCCGAGCGACGCGAACTTCGTCCTCTTCGGACGGTTCGCGGACGCGCCCGCGACCTGGAAGTCCTATTTGGACAACGGCGTGCTGATCAGGGACGTCGGCATCGAAGGGCACCTGCGGGTGACCATCGGGACGCCGGAAGAGAACGACGCCTTTCTCGAGGCCAGCAAGGAGGTGCCGCGATGAGTCGCGTCGGCAAGGTGGATCGCACCACCAAGGAATCGTCCATTTCGGTCCAGCTCGATCTGGACGGCACGGGTCAGGTCGAGATCGACACCGGTGTACCGTTCTACGACCACATGCTCACCGCGTTCGGCGTGCACGGCTCGCTCGACCTCAAGGTGCAGGCGACCGGTGACGTGCACATCGACGCGCACCACACCGTCGAGGACACCGCGATCGTGCTCGGCCAGGCGCTGCGGCAGGCGCTCGGCGACAAGAGCGGTATCCGCCGGTTCGGCGACGCGTGGATCCCGATGGACGAGACCCTCGCGCACGCCGCGATCGACGTCTCCGGGCGCCCGTACTGCGTGCACCTGGGCGAGCCGGAGCAGTTCAACAGCTTCACCATCGGCGGGAACTACCCGTTCGTGCTGACGCGGCACGTGTTCGACTCGCTGTCGTTCCACGCGCAGATCGCGCTGCACGTGCGGGTCCTGCACGGCCGCGACCCGCACCACATCGCGGAGGCCGAGTACAAGGCCGTCGCGCGGGCGCTGCGTGCCGCCACCGAGCCGGACCCGCGAGCGGGCGGCATCCCGTCCACCAAGGGCGTTCTCTAACCCCCGCGTTTCGTCCTCTGGATGCGTTCCTTGCGTGTGCAACTACCGCATCCAGAGGACTAAACGCGTCCAGCCGGCGTGTAAGTATTGAGCTGGACACCGGACGGGGTCGCGGTGGTGCCGGTGAACTCCAAGGACTGGGCAGGCGTTCCTTCGGCGAAGAAACGCTTGCCCGTGCCCAAAAGGAGCGGATAGACGGCCAGCACGACCTCGTCCGCGAGCCCGTTTTCGAGCAGCGTCGACGTCAGCGTGGAGCTGCCCGAGAGGATGAGGTCGGGGCCGTCCTGTGCCTTGACGCGGCGAACGGCTTCGGCGATATCCGGGCCGAGGCCCTCGAACGGGCCCCATTTCAGGCTCTCCGGCCGATGGGTGACGACGAACTTCGTCGCCGCCTTGAGCCGGTCCGCGAGCGGATCGCTCGGCGCGTCCGGCCAGTATTCCGACCAGAGGTCGTAAGTGTGGCGGCCGAGCAGCAGGTCGAAGCTTTCGGTGTGCGCGGCCAGGATGGCCTCGCGGCCTTCGGCTGTCCGGTAGGGCATGTTCCAGCCGCTGTACGGGAAGCCGTTCTCGTCGGCGGAATGCTGGACCACGCCGTCGAGCGAGATGTGTTCGATGATCTTGAGCTTTCTCATCATGCCTCCAGTAACGCGTCGAGCTGGGGCATCGCGGCGCGGAACCCCTCTTCCATCCCGGGGATCGTCTTCTCCATGGCTTCGACGCTGGAAAACCGCGTCACATGGATCATCCGTGATCCCGTCGGTGTCGTCTCGAAGGTGAAAGTCATCGAGGTCGGCATGTTCTCGTCGGCGGCGTTGTCCTCACCGTCTTCCACTTCGAACGAGTCGATGGGGTTCACCGCGGTGAACTTCCAGGAATTGGCCCATTTCTCCCCGTTCGGCCCGGACAGGAAGTACTCGGCGCGGCCGCCTGCCCGGAAATCGTGATGGGTGAAGGTGGCGGGCGCGAACGGTGGCCCCCAAAAGCGCTCGAGCTGCCGTGGATCGGCCCAAGCCGCCCAAAGGCGTTCTCGCGGAACGGGAAAGTCCGCCACGACGGTGAGGCTGAGTTTCTCGGCCTCCTTGGTGACGGAGGTGATCGGCATCGTCAGTTTCCTTCCCGCAGGACGTCATCGAGCTGTGCCACCCGTTGGCGCCAAAGGACTTCGTAGGAGTCGAGCAGTTCGCCTGCCCGCTGGAGCCGCTCGCGATCGGTCGAGACCAGCTGCTCGCGGCCGTGGGCGCGTTTCCGGACGAGACCCGCGCGCTGGAGCACGGCGACGTGTTTCTGTACGGCGGCGAAGCTCATCTCGTAGCGCGCGGCGAGCTCGGACACCGACGGCGTTTCGGTGATCGCCCGCGCCAGGATGTCGCGGCGGGTGCCGTCGGCCAAGGCACGGAAGAGCTGGTTGAGCGACTCCTCGCTCTCCTCCCGAAGTACAACCATGTGGTTGTACGTTAGCCGCGTCCGGCCTCCGGCACAAGGCCGAGCCCGGCGCGGTCCCGGCCGCGGACGTGTGGCAGGGTGGCGGTCGTGAGTAACACGACCATCGCTGTGCTGCTGTTCGCGCTCGGCGGCTTCCTGATCGGCGGCGTCTACGCGACCTGGAAGAGCGTCAAGTTCATGGCCGTCGTGCTGGGGCTCGGCGCGCTGCTGGCCATCGGCGGCGCGATCGCCTGGCTGGCCTGATCGCCGCCCGGTAAATCGGCTGCGCGCCACGACCGACGGCGGGCATGCTGTCCGGCATGTCCGGAAACCCGCGCTCGGTCGCCGAAGTCGTCCGGCTCCAGCGATCGGGGAGCCGCGTCAAATTCCTGTTCTTCTGGGGCCATCAGCCCCGGCGTGACGGCACGATCGGGCCGGAATGCTTCAGCCAGTGGTGGCCCGCCCGGTTCACCGCCGACGGGGAAACCTTCTCGACGGCCGAGCACTACATGATGTGGCGCAAAGCCGTCCTGTTCGACGACGCCGAGAGCGCGGCGCGAATCCTCGGCGCCCGGCATCCGCGTGAGGCCAAGGCGCTGGGTCGCGAAGTGCGGGGATTCGAGCAGGCTCGCTGGGAGGACGAGCGCTACGGCGTCGTCCTCGACGGAACGATCGCGAAATTCGGGCAGCACCCGGAACTGCGCGGTTTCCTGCCCGACACCAAGAACCGGGTGCTGGTCGAGGCCAGTCCGCTGGACGCCGTCTGGGGGATCGGGCTAGCCGCCGACCACCCGCACGTCGAAAACGCGGAACGCTGGCGGGGCTTGAACTTGCTCGGCTTCGCTTTGGGAGAGGCCCGCGCGGCGCTCGCCTGAGCCAGACCTCGCCGGCAGGCCGGACATGAGTGGCTGAGTGTCCACAAGGGACATTCTTCGGTGTCGGAATGCCCGATATGTGCAGTTTGCGTGGCGTCGTGAGTGGTAATGATCGTTAGAACGCTCATTACCACTCACGACCCCCGCGAAAGTGCCCAAAACTGGACACCGTCGCCTGACGGACCGATGGCGGTGCCGGACTGGTCCCGATAGGACGCGGACCGGCACGGGACGCTTCCGTCATAGGAATGTTGCCCCTTCGGGCACCGGACACCGATCCAACGACATCAGGGCAATCCGACGGATATTCGGGCACTGTTCAGCTACGCGTCTTCGCGTGAAATACCGCTCCGGATGTCCCAGGGATCCGGAGAAACCTCGCCGAACGTGCAGGACTGCTGACCATTGTGGCCAATCCACGCCTTTCCCGACGCCGCCTACGACGAGTTCGGGTTATATATCATCGAACGCGTCGGCTCCTTGATGACCTGCACAGTTCACCGAAGCGGAGGAAACGTCGAAATCATGCACGACACCCGGTCGATTTCGCGACGGCGCGGGCTCGGCCGGGGCCGCGCGTGGAGCCTGTTCGAACGTGTGGCGCCGTTGGCCGCTGTTCTGCTCGTCTCCGCCTGTACCGCAGGCACCACCGCATCGGCCGCGAACGGATTCGTGCGGGTCGACCAGGTCGGCTACGGCACCACCGAGACGAAACACGCCTACCTGATGAACGCGGGCGGCGCGTCGCCGTTCCGGGTGGTCGACGAGTCCGGACGCACCGTCCTCGACGGCACCGCCGGCGCGTCGACCGGTGCCTGGAACAGCGGCTTCCCCAGCGTGCGCGTACTGGATATCTCAGCGGTACGCACGCCGGGCGGCTACCGGATCCTGGCCGAGGGCGCGGAACCGTCCCCGCTGTTCCGAATCGACTCGTCGGCCGCCCTTTTCGCGCCGCAGGTCGCGGCGAACATCCGCTTCTTCCAAGCCCAGCGCGACGGTTCCGAGGTTCTGGCATCCACCGTGGACCGCAAGCCCGCGCATTTGAACGACGCGCGGGCGACGGTGTACGAAGTCCCCCGCTACGACGAAGAGGGCACCGAGTTGCAGGACGAGCGGCTCGTCCGGGCAGGCGGACCGGTCGACGTCGCCGGTGGCTGGTTCGACGCGGGCGACTTCCTCAAGTTCACCCACACGACCGCCTACAGTCTCGGCTCCCTCCTCATGGCCCAACGGGATTCGCGCGCGGCCGGAGCCGAACTGGCGGCCGAGACCAGGCATGGGCTGGCCTGGCTGGACAAGATGTGGAACGCGGAGGCGGGCACCCTGCTCGCGCAGGTCGGGATCGGCGCCGGCAACGAGAACGTGCGCAGTGACCACGACGTGTGGCGACTACCCGAAGCCGACGAGGCACCGGGAGCGGATCCGGCGCTGGCGCGGCGTCCGGTGTTCCGTGCCGCCGGACCGGGCGCCTCGATCAGCCCCAACCTGGCCGGAAAGGTCGCGGCCGCCTTCGCCCTCGCCGCACAGACGAGCACCGGCGCGGATGCCCGTCACGCCTTGGACGAGGCCGCTCGCGTCTACGAGCTCGCGGACCGGGAACCCGGCACGCTGACCACCGCGTACCCGCCGTCCTTCTATCCGGAAGCGTCCTGGCAGGACGACATGGAGTTCGCCGCGACCGAGCTCGCCATGGCGGGCAAGGCACTCGGTGATCCGCGGGCCGGGCGGTGGGCGCGGGACGCCGGCCGGTGGGCCGCGGCCTACCTGACCTCCGACGCCCTCGGCACCCTGGGTGTCGGCGACGTCAGCGCGCTCGCGCACGCGGACCTGGTCGGGCTCATCGACGCCGGGAGCCTCGTGGGCGACGTCACCCGCGATCGGCTGACCGGCGACCTCGCGCGCCAGCTCGAAGACGGACTGGCGCGGGCGGCCAAGGATCCGTTCGGCGCGGGCGCCGACCAGCTCGAATTCGATTCCGTGCCGCACACTTTCGGCCTCGCGACGACCGCGCTGCTGCACCGCCGGACGACCGGCCAGGACACCTACACCGCCTTCGGCACCCGCCAACGGAACTGGGCGCTCGGCGCCAACGCCTGGGGCATGTCGTTCGTGATCGGATCCGGCGCCGTGTCCCCGCGGTGCCCGGAGCACCAGGCCGCGAACCTCACCGGCAAGGAACTCACCGGCGCCGTGGTCAACGGCCCGAACAAGGCCGAAGCGTTCGCGGAGCTCAACCGGTTCCCGACCATGCGCCCCTGTCTCGTCGGCGGTTTCGAGCGCTTCGACGGCCGAGGAGCGCGGTTCGTCGACGACGTCGGAGCCTGGCAGAGCGTCGAACCGGCCATCGACTTCACCGCCACCGCCCTGCTCACCTTCGCCCTCGCGTGCCGCTGTTGAGGGCCGCGGACCCGACTGTTTCAGCAGCTCAGGGCACATCCCGGAGATGGCGGGCGAGCATGATGTTCAGCAGCGCGGCGACGATCATGAGCGCGCAGGTGGCGAGAACTATGTCCCGCGAGGAAAGCCGCAGCGTCACGAGCGCGCCGCCGTAGACCGGGCCGATGATGCCGCC
Organism: Amycolatopsis sp. NPDC102389; assembly: GCF_044765885.1. NCBI lineage: Bacteria > Bacillati > Actinomycetota > Actinomycetes > Pseudonocardiales > Pseudonocardiaceae > Amycolatopsis > Amycolatopsis sp. NPDC102389. The sequence goes on along the minus strand of NZ_JBIWKX010000055.1, from coordinate 9,919 downwards.
GATGCGGCCGAGCGCGATGACCCATCCGACTCCGGTGGTCCGGAGCGGGCCGGGGTACCTCGACATGGCCACTGCCACGAGGCCGTTGACCGTGGCGATCAAACACATCCCGATACCGGCCAAGGCGATCAGCAGACCGAGGTGACTCAAGGGCGCTCGCGCGGCGACGAGCAGGAGAACCGCGCCCAGCCCAGCGGTCGCTACGACCACGGTGGCCGCCGGGAATCGGGTCGTCAGCAGGACCAGGACCGAGCCACCTGTCATACCGCCGAGACCGAACGCGGCGATCGCCAGCGGAGCGTCGGTAGGACTCAACCCGTAGTCGGTCACGAGCACCGGAGCCCAGGTGGTGACGACGCTGATCGTGGTGACGACCAGCAGGGAGATCGCCCACAGCAGCAGAGTCACCGAACGACGGCCCACGACGAACAGATGACGAACCGCCGCTTGCCCCTTTTCGGGCCGCTGTCGCGCGCTGTCGGCGGACTCGTGCATACCACACCACAGGAACGGCATCAGCAGCACCGGAAGCACCGCTCCGGCCCACAGAACCGACTCCCAGCCATAAGCGCCTATCAGCTTGCCTGCCGTGAGCCCCGCGATGGTCGGTCCGACGGCAAGACCGAGGGTGACCAGCACCGTGATCGTCTCCCGACGAAGGGAGGGACCGTTGTCGGCCGCCAACGAGGTCACCGGAGGCACGATGATCCCGAGACCCACCCCGGTCACCAGCCGCGCCATCGACAGCGGCGGCAACGTCGTGCTGACGGCCGTCCATGCCGAACCGACGGCGAACAGCGCCGTGCCGGAGAGAATCACCCGACGACGTCCGGCTCGAGCACTGGCCCACCCCGAACTCGAATACCCGATGACCAGTCCGATACTCCCGACGACCAGCGGAAGGGTGAAGGCGGCCGCGTCGATCCTCCACTCGTTCACGAGGGTGGGGATCACCAGACCGAGCGTGACGCCGTCGAACCCGTCGAGGACGACGACCAAGAACCCGAGTATCACCACACGCCATCGAACGACTCCATCGCCCTGGGGCGCCGTGTCACCCGAATCCCGCCTGGACGCGTCCCCGCTCATGGCACCAGCGTGACCGTGGACGCCGTCCACAACGAACTCCGCTGCATCCCGAACCTCTCGAAGTCCATGGCGAAGTAGCAACAGGCAACCACTCGACTCGCTGCCCGACGATCCGTGGGACGCAGCACCTTACTCTGGCAAGCCGCGCCACGCCTCTCGAAAATCCCGGACTACTGACGGGTAAGTCAAACGTGGCGTGGCGGGAGCATCCGCACCCAAAGGTGGCGTGTCCGGCTTGAGGCTGCCGGTGACAGGTGGCCCGGGTGATGTGGCACCGCACTCGCATGCTCAGAGCCGGGACACCCGAGTGCGGAATCCAGGCACGCGAGTCCCGTGTCTGAGCACGCGCGTTACGCCTTCGGCTCAATACTCGGCTTGCGCTTCCGGGATCCGCGCCGACGTGGTGGTACGAATTTCGGTAATGGCCATGGCGATGACCACCAGCGCCCCGCCGAGGACGATACGAACCGTTATTTCGTCTCCGTCGACCAGGACACCGAACACGCCGGCGAAGACCGGCTCCATGGTGAGGGCCAGAGCGGCGACGACCGCGGACAAACGGGCCTGCGCCCAGGTCTGGACGAGATAGGCTCCGGCGGTCGCGATCACCGCCAGTCCCGCGACGGGAATCCAGAAACTCCGATCGCCGGGAACGTCCAATCCGTTCGGGGCGCCCAGTATGAGACAAAGCACACCGACCACGCCCAACTGCACGATGGTCAAGGCATAGGCGTCGCCGGCCGTGGACCATTCACTGAGCGCGACGACGTGCAGTGCGAAGAAAAGCGCGCCAAGCAGAATGAGCCCCTCGCCGAGGCCGATCGTGAAGCCGCGCACAGTCATGATTCCCAGTCCGGCCGTCGCGATCGTCACCGCCGCCCAGGTCGACAGACCGATCCGGCGCCGAAGCAGCAATCCCGCGATCATGGGCGTGAACACCACTGCCATTCCCGTGATGAATCCCGACATGGACGCCGAAGTGTACTGCTGCCCGAAAGTCTGCCCCATGTAGGCGATGCCCAGCAGGAGCCCCATGACGACGCCGTTCGCCCACTGCCGCCGGCTCAAGGTCAGCAATCGGCCGGGACGCCACAACGCCAGTACGCCGGCCGCGAGAAGAAACCGCACCGCCAGGAAATCCATCGGCGGCGCCTGCTCTGTCACGTCTTTGACGACGACGAAGGTCGCTCCCCAGACAGCCGTGACCACGACCAGCGAAGGCAGTGCGAGCAGCCTTGTCATGCTCGTTGTGACATCGGCGTGAAATCGATCAACAGCACCGCGCGCTCGGCCGTCTCCGCCCCGTCGGCGACGGTGACCGGCGCGACGTAGTGGCTGACCAGGTCGTCTTTGACCCCGTAGGAGGCCAGTGGCTGGTGAAGCACAAACCGGTCCAGGATCCCTTCATCCGCGACGGCCTCCGGGAGGTTGCCGGCATACTCCGGCGTGGCGATCACGTTCTCCCCACCCTCCGCGTCACGCCGATAGATCAGGTGCGCGAACGTATAGGGTTCGCCGTCCTGGTGCAGCATGTCGGGAGAGGCGACCGCACGGCCGCCGGGTCTGTCCACCGACAACTTGAGCAAATGAACGCCCACATGGACCGGCCAGCAGAGTTCGGCCTCGTTCCAGGCCGTCTGCGCGAAGTCGAATTCGATCAGTTCCGCCAGGAGAGAATTCGATCTGATCCCCTCCGTGAGCCCCGGCATTTGCCGCACCAGGCCAGAGAACTCCGGATTGTGCCTTCCCTGCCGGTAGTCGTTGAAGCTGACCGTCGTACCGTCCGGCATGTTCGCGACGGCATCGGGCATCCAGCGGAACTCGGCGTTCCACGGCAGCAAAACCCCTCGGCCGAACCGGCGATAACGGCCGTCGTTTCGCGAGTAGGGATCCAGTGGCAGCCGTTCGAATTCCAGAGTCAAGCTTCGGAGCCGCTCGTCCACTGGTGATACGCCCAGTGTCGACGCCAGCTCATATCGCTCATAACCAAGCCGCTGAAGCTTCGAAGTGGTCAAAACAGTTGTCACTTTTCGTCCATTTCATGTCATTTCGCAACCGACAGGACAGAATGCGCGTCGACAGGCAAGAAGATCACCTATAGTGATAGGCCCTTCAACTACGCAAACACGGCAGCCATCTTTACAAGCATGTCGCATTCTTGGCAACAAAACCTGCCCATACGATTTGGGCAAGTGCCCCAATATCCCGCGCGATCCTCTCCCGAATCTCGGGAATAAATGACACACGTCCGCGACTTCTTCTTGGTTGAGCAGCAATGATAGAGCCGAGTATTCCACGGGCCCAACAGAGTCCGAGGGCGATCACGGACCGTTTCCGGCACCGCGACCGCCCTCCGGCCACTTACCCCACCGGGCCGCACTCGCTCCACTCGGTACTGTCGTTCATGTCGGGGGCATGGCGATTCCGGGAACCGTCCTGCTACTTCCGAAACTCCTTGGTGAGGTTGTCGTTCCATCCGTCGCCGTCATCCGGCGTACCGTTTCCGGAGTAGTTCCTCTGCTCATTTTCGGTCTTCTGATCGAAGGTCGTGATCTTGCCGGAAATCTCCGCCTCGAGCCCGGCGAGGAGACTCTTGATCGCCGCGGCGTTGTCGCCGTCGGTCTTCTCGAACTTGTCCGCGATGGCTTTCAGCTTCGCGCTCATGGCCTCGAAGGTGAGCGTGAGGTGGTCAGCATGCGCGACGACGGCGTTTCGCCGGTCGTCGACAACCCTCTCGATCCATTCGGCGAGAGAAAATTTCCCCGCATTCGGCCAATGGTGTTTCAGCGCCTCGAAGGCCGCCTTGTGCTCGGTCATGATCTTGCTGATGTTGTCGGCCACCCCTCGGATGGCATCGGCGTCGATTTTCGTCGCCACAGGAACTCCTTAACTGCTGAATCGCTGTGAAAGCCTGGTGGATCTTCCGGCCAGGTGCGGCACGCGAAAACCTCGCCGGGTGGTCATGAGCAAGCTGCCCCTTCCGGTCGGCACCCGCGGTCGTGGTTGCCGTCGACGGTAACGCGGTGTGCGTGCCCATCGGCGGAACTGCCACTCCCCCGGTAAGACCGAGGACTTTCCTTCACCAATCGTGAGCTGCGGGCTTTCATCGCCCGGAGGCCTTCACCGGTCATAATTCGTTCTTCCGGCTCGGCGAGTCCGCGATTCCGGGGATCCGGCCCGGCCGCGCGCTCCTGGCGCCGGACGGCCGCCGCGACTTCGCACCGCCTGAGCGGCCCGCGAACCGCCTCAACGACGACCGGATGAGGTCGTCCCGGGCCGTGGAGCCGGCGCTGCCGCCGTCCGCACCGACTTCCGATGCCACCAGTTCACGCATCAGGATGCGACCTCGCTCCTTGCCCCGGGGTTCGACGACATCGAGCACCTTGAAGCCCGTCCCTGGTAGGAAGACCACCCGATTCAGCAGGCCTTCGTCCTTCGACTCGATCAACGCCGTGAGCCGCCCGGTCACCGACCAGACGACCAGATCCGTGGAGCCTTGCTCCGCCTCGCCCAGTACGGTCGAGAGGTTGAGGAAGCCCCATTCCCGCAGCGTGGCGTGGCCACGGAGCAACTCCCACAACTCCGGCGCCGGGGTCACCACCGTCGCCGCGACGTTGCGGTGCGCCGGCAGCTTCTGCAGACCCGCTGCCACACACCGGCCGAACTCCACGTGCGGTCCCCGCGTGCCCGCCCGCAGGCCCGCGTCGACGTCGGGATCGTCACCGGCCAGGTAAAGCCCGGCAGCCACGGCTTCGGTCAGCCCGTTGTCCGACATCGGACGATTCGGCGAGAAACGACGCCACGTCTCCGCGATCTGCGCCGACAACGCATCGAAAGCATCCTCCCTGCCCGCGCGGATGTGCCCTCGATCGGCGGCGAAACCGGGGTTCAGAGGCCAGGCACGCAGTTCCGGGCTCGGCGTGGACTGCACGGCCAGCGGCTCCGGCTCGGGCTCCGGTTCCGGCTCGGGCTCTGCTTGCGATTGAGGCGCGGGTTGTGGCTGGGGTTCCGGGTCCGGCTGAGCTCCGGCCTTCGGCTCGGGCTCGGGTTGCCGCTCCGGCCGCGGTGCCGAAAGGGGCTCTGCTTCCGATGGTGCGGATTCCGCTTCCTGGCCGCCACCGAGTTCCACCGGAAGATAGGGGATCTCCGGAGCCGTGGCCACTGCGGCTTCCGGGGACTCGGTCTCATCCAGATGCCGTCGCAGGAGCCGGGAAAGCCGGGGCAACGGCGTCAACGGCGCGGTGAGGTCGGCCGCGAACGGAAGGTCGGTCTGCCGCGGTTCCGGTGCCGACGGGACGGGGAACGGCTTCGCGCCGACGCGAATCGAGCCGTCCAGCCGGTCGAGCAACTTCGCGACGAGCGCGTCGTGCCCGTCCACAGCGGGGTCATGAAAGACCAGAAAGGCTTTGGGGTCGTACGGCATCGTCCTCACCTCGGCCGCACGCGCCGGCTCACGAGCGGTGCGGAGCCACAAGCCCGCCTGAACGACCTCGACGACCGAATCCGCTTCGAACTGGTAAACCCCGGGCCCGACCTCGATCAGTCCTTGGAAGGGCAACCGGCCTCGGCGGATCTGCGGAGCGGCGGCCTTGGCCGCGCCCCGCCGCGGGGAGAAGGTGATCTCCTCGGCGAAGGTCCGGAAGCTGTGCGAGCCGTCCTGGCGCAGCGTGAAGAATTCGGGCGTCGCGGGCGCTCCCACCGGGAGACCGCCGTACAGCACGATCTCCTCGCCGATGGCGTCCGCCAGTGCCTGTCCGAGTGTGGTGTGCGACGGGACCGGAACGTCTCCGAAGCTCAGAAACCGGCTCCTCGATCGGGATTCCGGCGGCAACACGGCCCACCATTTGACGACGTCGTCCAGCGAGAGCGGCGGTATGCCGTGTCCGCCGAGCACCACCGTCAGCTCGCGGGGACGCACACTGAGCCATCGGGACAGCCGCGCACGGTCGGCCTCCAGCCACCGTTGCGGACCGTCCGGCCGTAGCCAGACGCCGGCGGGCAGCGGTTCGACCACAGTGGACTGCCCTGCCCGCTGCGGGTCGGTGGTGGCAGGTCCTTCCCACTCCGGTGCAGGGTACCTTCGGCCCAGCCGGACCGGTTGACTGCCAGGGCCGCAGCCGATCCAGCCGTTGGCTTCGAAAGGAGGAAGAAAGCACAGGCCGGACGCGCTCGCGAGCACCACTCCGTCGGGGTAGATCACCGTCCGGCCGATCCGATCGGCGAGTTTCTGCGCGGTGGCCAGGGTGATGACCCCGGCTTCGGCGGAAGGGATCAACCGAAGGGGACGGATTTCCTCGCCGAGAACCGTCCGGACGCCGTCCGCGATCGAGGAAGCACCGGCGTCGGGCTGGTCCACGACGACGAGGACGTGCTCCGGATCGGCGGGAACCGAGGAGGCCAGTTCCCGGGCCTGCGCAGTGATTCCCCCCGGACCGTGCACGACGAGCGAGGCACCGATGCGCACGCAGGCCAGTTGCGACCTGCGTCGGCCGAGGCGTGGCATTTTGAGGACCGGCATCGGGTTCACCTTTCGAGGTCAAGACTCGGGGAGGTCATCACGGTCTTCGGTGAAGATTCGGGTGATCGACGCGTCGATCTGCATCAACTCCGCTTCCTGACCGAGGGGCACCAAGTGGGTCGTGCAGTCGAGGAACGAGATCAGTTGACGACGGCAGCCGGTCAGTGCCACGCGACCTGGAGGCACTTCCAGGTGGAACCACACGAGGCCGGGGTCGTCCTCGCCAGGGTGGATCCGGACGTCTCCGTCACCGACCAAGAGAGCCATCCCACCGACCAGGAGATCACGCCCGAGCACCCACTCGACCGGTTCGACCCCGTCTCGCAGGAAGGACAGGGTCACGGCAAGCGGATCCTTGGTGTCGTAACACAGATTCGCCTCGATCGTCACCGTGTCGCCCCACTGCGGCCGCAGTGTGAAGTCAAGCCGGTGGACATGGACGGAATGGCCGTGCGGCAACTCGCCTTCGGTCCCCTTGGCGGGAAACCGGTTCCGGTCGCAACCGGACCGCTCAGGCTCCGATGGCATCTGATCCCCGTCCCAGATCCGAGGTCGCCAAGCCATACCTGGTGCGGCAACCCGCTTTGGCGAACAGCCTCGTCAGGTGTTTCTCGACCGTTTTCTCGCTGATCCGGACAGCGCGGGCGATCTGCCGGTTGGTCCGTCCGGTGCGCACCAAGTCGAGAATCCCGATCTCGGTCTCCGACAGCGGTTCGCGACCACCCGCCCTGCCCGCCGTCGCACCACTGCCGTTCTCCGATCGGAGATCTGCGGGGAACCGGCCGATTTCGACCAGAACCCGTTCCGTGGACGCGGTGTTCGTATCGTCGCCGTTCACCTGGGCGCGTACCAGGGTGAGCAGTGCGGAGGAACGCGGCGATCCCTTGCGGGCGAACCACTCTTCCGCGGCCGCCACGACCTCGTCGTGGCGGGACGCAGCGCCGTCGCGGCGGGCGAACCGGGCGAGCCGGAGGAACAGCCGCGCGGCGCCGATCTCGTCGTCGGAATCGAAGTGGGTCCGGAGAGCGTGCCAACCGGACTCGAACGCCAGGTGGTCGGCTCCGGCTTCCTGGTGGGCGCCGGCTTCCACCCACGCCCGCAACAGGGGAAGGCGGCCGTTCCCCGGCACCTTGGCCAGCCAGCCTGCCGAGCGGCGGGCTTCACCGAGCCGCCCGCACGCCTCCGCCGCGAGCAATCGGGCGTGCTCACGGACCAGCTCGTCCACCGAAACGTGTGTTTCGAGTTCGTTCACCGCGTCCAGCACTTCCGCCCACAGCCCTTCCGCGTGGGCGGCCCGCGCACGGTGGTGCGCGGCCACCGGACCGGACACCGGGGTCCGGTAGTCCCGGCCCAGCACCGACCGGAACACGGGCACGAGATCGCGGACGGCACAGGCTTCGACGAGTTCGTCATCAGGCAGGTTGCCGCGACGGCCCGGTGACGGCGCCGCGAAGCTGACCTGACGCCAGATCGGCAGCAGGGACAACTCCACCTCCTCCGGCACGATCTGCCGTCCGGCGAACCAGCGGTCGGCGAACTCCACCGTCGCTTCGTCCCCCACCAGCATGTCTCGCAGGTGTTCGGGCACCGGGCGGCCGAGGTGCACGGCGGACAGGACCGCGGCCACCGCGAGTTCGGCGCGCTCGTCCGCTCCCGGCGCGTCGGCCAGCGCCTCGTGGGTGAACGCGTCCAGCGTCGTGTAGTCGGCGGTGCGGACCAGGTGACGGAAGAGTTCGGTCTGGCGGCCGGGCCGGTCGGCCGTCCGGCCGGTGTGCCGCCAGATCGCATGGAGGTGCGCGGTGCGCTCGGCGGAGTCTGCGGCGAGCGCGTACTCGGAGGACCGCAGCGCGCCGACGTAGTCCGCGTTGGACGGCATTTCGCTTCCCGCCGCGGCGATGTGCCTGGCGATCGGTTCCTCGTGCGGCCCGGACACCCTGCCACTGTCGAGTATGCCTTCGGCGACAGTGGCATGCAGCCGTCGCATATCTTGTCCACTGCGGACCAACGCGGCTCCGATCCCGGGCACCCGGCACCGGATCCGACCGTCCGGATCGTGGTCCAGCAGCCCGGCCCGGAGCAACGCGTCGACCGCCCGGCCCGCGGTCGTGCCCGCCTGGCCGTCGTCTTCGAGATACCGGATCTCCTCGAGGAGGAAACCGGGAGGGCTCGCCGCGAGCAGCACCACGCGTTTGCCGATCTCGCCGAAGCTTTCGATCACCTCGGAGAAGGGGTGCCCGTCCGGCGTCGCGATGGGGGTGTCATCCGAACACAAGCGGACGAGACCGTCGACGACCTCGAGCCTTTCGCCGCGACGCAGTTCGTTCACCGTCGAAAGCACCGCCGCCGGATGACCCCACAGCGGTCCGAGTGCCCACTGGACCGCCTGCTCGACGGCCGGCGCGACCCGCGTACCCGTCGCGCGCCGGAGCAGGGTCGCGGCTTCGTCCGGCGAGAGCGGTCCCAGTTCGATCGTCCGGCCCTGCGTCCCGCGGAACGGATCCGGCGTGCGGCACGACGCGATGACCGTATGCCCCGCGCGGTGCATCGGCGCCACCGCGAGCACGGGATCCGGAAGGTGGTCGGCCCCGTCGACCACGACCGTCACCGGCGCGGTCGTTTCGAGACGGGTGAACAGGGTGCACATCGCGTGCAGCAGGCAGAAGCGCGACCACGGATCGGCGTAGGCCTCCTCTGTGCACGCGCCACTCACGCGTTCCAGGGACTCCGGCAGCCGGGGGTCGCTTTCGAACCGCTCATACTGCTCACGGATCGCCGCGAGCACCGGACGGAAGCCGAACAGGTCCCACTCTGGCCGCCCGGCGGGCAACGACACGGTGAGGACGGGGGCCCCGCTCTCGGCCAGTGTCCGGCTTACCTCTTCCAGCAACGCCGACTTGCCGATGCCCGGCAGACCGGACACCACGGTCGGGCCGGCGGCACGACGGTCGTCGCAGATGGCCGCGAGTTCCGTCTTCCGTCCCACCAGTCCGCCACGTCGTCGTGCCATTTCGCAGTCCCTCCGACCTCGGCTTTCCTGGAATATCAGCGATCTCACCAAGGGCGACTCAATGAATTCTTTATCCGCGCCGCGCCCAGGTATCTTCGGGCAAAGGCGATGGACAAGCGTGTCGGCCACGAAGGCGTCGGGACCCGCGAGTGGTATGGAGACGGCGCATACGTGTCCGCTCACCCTCCGCGCTTGGCACGGTGCTACTATTTGATCCGTAAGGCAAATGTGGCAGGCTAGTCTGCGGCGTAGCGGACTTCTTCCTTGCCGAAAAAGGCTTTCACGCGGTCTGGCTGGTTCTGGCG
>NZ_JBIWKX010000054.1:0-54503 GCF_044765885.1 Amycolatopsis sp. NPDC102389 | reverse complement strand
GCTGGGGTGGGTTGTGTGGGGGTGTTGGGACACCCCCCCCCCCCCCCCCCCCACGACCCACCCGCACCGACCATGCCACGTTTGACTTACCCCTCATTAACACTCACGACCCCGGCCAGGATCGTACATATAGACATGAACCGGACACCGGGCAGTCGGAGACTGTCCTTTGTGGACACTCAGCGGCGCTTGGACGTCAGCGGTGAGGGCCCGCGCCACGCTTGCTCACCCCTGCATTCCGTGAAGGCCTCCTTCCCTACCCTGAAGGTAGGGAAGGAGGCCTTCACGGACCCACGACCACCTGGCCGCCACCTCCAGTAAGTACCTTGGCCCTTACCGCTCACGAGGCCTACAGCGGAATGGACTTGCTGTTGCAGCCTCCGCCACCGCAGGCCGTCACGGTCAGCTGCCTCGCCCCGGCCGGCAACCTGACCATCGCCCGCCGCACCCCGTCATCGACGGTCACCTGGGTCACCACCCCCTGCGGGGACACGGCGAACCGCGCGGTGAGGGCCGAGACCGGAGAACGGTCGGTCAGCGTGACCACCAGCTGTCCCGGATCGACGGTGCCCCGGACGCTTTGCGCCGCGCATCCGAGCGGACTGCACACTTCGAAGGGTGTGGCGGCGGTCGCGGTGCCCGGGAGACCGAGGGCCAGCACGCCCAAGGCGGCGACGGTGAAGGCAAGAGATTTCATGACCACTCCCCAGTGATTGTCGGAATCACCGAGGCTATGGCCGGCCGCTACGCACACGGCGAAGTTTCACTTAGGACCGAAAAAGCCCCCTTCCCACACGAAACGTGGGAAGGGGGCTTTTCAGCGAATCAGGAGCGGCGGGCCCGCTTCGCCTTGCGAGGCGGCGGAAGCGCACCTTCGGCACGGAGCCGGGCGGCGTGCTCGGCGAGCGCGTCGACGAGGTGCGGGACGTCGGCCTTCTCGGGCTGGACGTCGACCCGCAGCCCGAATTCCACGGCGGTCTCCGCGGTCTTCGGGCCGATGCACGCGACCAGCGTGCGGGTGTGCGGCTTGCCGGCGATGCCGACGAGGTTCCGCACGGTCGAGGACGAGGTGAAGCAGACCGCGTCGAAACCGCCGGTCTTGATCATCTCGCGGGTCTCGGCGGGCGGCGGCGCGGCCCGGACGGTGCGGTACGCGGTCACGTCGTCGATCTCCCAGCCACGTTCGCGCAGGCCGGCCGAAAGGGTCTCGGTGGCGATGTCCGCCCGCGGCAGCAGCACGCGGTCGACCGGGTCGAGGACGTCGTCGTACGGCGGGAACTCGGCGAGGAGGCCCTCCGAGGACTGCTCACCTTCCGGGATCAGCTCGGGGATGATGCCGAAGGAGCGCACCTTCGCGGCGGTCGATTCGCCGACGCAGGCGATCTTCACGCCCGAGAAGGCGCGGGCGTCGAGCCCGAACTCCTCGAACTTCTCCCACACCGCGCGGACGGCGTTGGTCGAGGTGAAGACGATCCACTGGTAGCGGCCGTCGACGAGACCCTTGACCGAACGCTCCATCTGCGCGGGGCTGCGCGGCGGCTCGACCGAGATGGTCGGGACCTCGTGCGAGGTGGCGCCGTGGCCGCGAAGCCGCTCCGCCATCTCACCGGCCTGCTCCTTGGTGCGCGGCACCAGGACCTTCCAGCCGTACAGCGCACGCGACTCCCACCACGACAGCTTCGAGCGCTGGCCGACGGCCTGGCCGATGGTCACGATGAGCGGGCCGACGAGCTCGCCCGCCTCGTTCGCGACGGTGGCCAGCGTGGTGTCCAGGGTGCGCTGAGTGTTGATGGTGCCGTTGGAGGTCACCGCGACCGGGGTCGTCGGCGCCAGTCCGTGCTCGGTCAGCGCGGACGCGGCCTCGGCCAGGTGCGCCGACGTCGCGTGCAGCACGATCGGGCCCGGGGTGGCGGCCAGTGCGGCCCACTCGACGTCGCCGCGGACATCGACCTCGGTGTGCGTGCCACCGAGCGCGACACCGGCGTACGCCGGCACGGCCGCGCCGGGCGAGACGCCCGGGATGATGTCGAACACGGCGCTGGTCCGGGAAACGGCCTGCACCTCGGCGACGACGGCGGGCTGGGTCAGCGGGTCACCGGCGATCAGCCGGAGCACGAGCCGTCCGGCCTTGGCCTCGTTCACCAGGTCCTTGGCGACCTCGGTGGCCTCGCCGACGGCGGGGCGCACTTCGGCGCCCTCGGCGGCGAAGGCCAGGACGCCCGAAGGGACGTCCGGGTCGGTCACCACGACCTCGGCCTTGGCGAGCAGCTCCTGAGCGCGGACGGTCAGCAGACCGGCGTCACCGGGGCCCGAGCCCACGAAGGCGACACGCCCGGTGGTCTTACGCGCGGGGGTCATCTGTGCGTTCTCCTCTTGAGCGGCCGCAGTCGAGCGCGGCCCTACCTTCAACGTTCTGACTCACTGGGCGGGGCCGGACAGCGCGCCGGCCCCCAGGTCGAGCAGCTCGGCGGCCAGTGTCCGGCCGAGCTGTTCGGCTTCATGCTTGTCGGCGAGCGCGGAAGCGCGCACCATGTCGACCGCGTCCCCGTCACCTTCGACGGCGGCGGTGCCCCGCAACGAGATCCGCTCGACGACCCGCCCTTCGGCGTCCAGGTCCTCGACGATCTCCGCCAGCGCTCCGACCGGTGCGCTGCACCCGGCCTCCAGCGCCGCGAGCAACGCCCGCTCGGCGGTCGCCACGGCACGGGTGCCTTCATCGTCCACTGTGGACCCGAGCAAGTGCTCGATGTCCACGTCACCGGTCCGGCACTCCACCGCCAGCGCACCCTGTGCGGGCGCGGGCAGCATCTGGATCGGGTCGAGGGTCTCGGTGATCTCCTCCGCCCGGCCGATCCTGGCCAGTCCGGCACGCGCCAGGACGACGGCGTCGAGCTCTCCGTCGCTCACCTTGCGCATGCGGGTGTCGATATTGCCTCGGATCGGCACGATTTCCAAACCGAGACCGAGCGCGCGCAGCTGCGCGGTCCGCCGCGGCGAGCCGGTGCCGACGGTCGAACCGGGCGGAAGCTCGCCCAGAGTCAGCCCGTCACGGGCGATCAGCGCGTCACGCGGGTCCTCGCGGAGCGGCACGGCGGCGAGCGTGATGCCCGGCTCCGGCGTCGTCGGGAGGTCCTTGTACGAGTGCACGATGACGTCCACTTCCTCGCGCAGCAAGGCTTCACGCAGCGCGGAAGTGAAGACGCCGACCCCGATCGTGGGGATCGGCGCGGACGACTGGTCGCCGGGGGTCGTCACGGTGACGAGCTCGACCTCGGCCCCGGTGGCACGCAGGGCGTCGGCGATGGTGCCGGTCTGCGCGAGGGCGAGTTTGCTGCCGCGTGTCCCGATGCGGATGACTCTGCTCACTGGATGATCACTCGTCTTTCGGCTTTGCGGTAGGACTCGCCACCGCGGCGGGCGCCTGCGGGTCGAGGCAGAACAGCTCGCGCAGCGCGTTGGCGTAGTCGGTGTCGGCCGTCTCGGCGGCCAGCTGCTTGACCCGCACCGTCGGCGCGTGCAGCAGCTTGTCGACCACGCGGCGGACCGTGCGGCCGACCTCCTCGCGGACCCCGGCTTCGAGGTCCGGCAGGCGGTTGTCCAGCCGCAGCAGTTCGGCGTCGACCACCTCGGCCGCCCGGCGCCGCAGCGCGGTCACGGTCGGGGTGACCTCGGCGCTGCGCTGACCGGCGAGGTACTCGCGCACCTCGTCGAGCACGATGCCGGTGGCCTTCGCGGTCTGCCGCTCGGTGGTCGGGGTGCCCGCTTCCCGCATGCGGCGCTGGATGGTCTCGAGGTCGACCACGGTGACGTCGGCCAGCTCGGCGACGTCGTGCTCGACGTCGCGCGGGAGGCCGAGGTCGCAGACGACCAGCGGGCGCCCGGCACGGGCCGGGACGTGGGCGGCGGTGAAGACCGCGGCCTGCGCGCCGGTGCAGCAGACGACGACGTCCGCCTCGGCGACCGCGTCCGCGATCCCGCTCATCTGGACGGCCTTCGCGGGCACGCCCTGCTCGACGCTCGCGGCGGCGAGGCGGGCGGCCCGTTCCTCGGTGCGGTTGGCGATGGTGATCTCGCCGATCCCGGATTTGCGCAGGTGGGACGCGGTCAGCGCGCCCATCGAACCGGCGCCGACGATCAGCGCGTGCTTGCCCGCGATGTCGCCCGCGGCGGCCAGCGCCTCGGAAACCACCGACGCGCCGAGCTGGTCCAGCCCGGTCTCGGTGTGGACGCGTTTGCCGACGCGCAGCGTGGTCTGGATCAGCTCGTGCAGCGTGCGGCCGACGGTGCCGGCCTCCCGCGCGGTGGCGTACGACGACCGGATCTGGCCGAGGATCTGCGTCTCGCCGACGACCATCGAGTCCAGCCCGGAAGTGACCGAGAACAGGTGCTCGATCGCGGCGCCCGCGTAGTGCACGTACAGCGAATCGTAGAGGTCCGCGGGCTCCATCCCGGCCTGGCGGGCGAGCACGTCGGAGACGTCGTTCAGGCCGCCGTGGAAGGTCTCGACGACGGCGTAGACCTCGATGCGGTTGCAGGTCGAGACGAGGATCGCCTCGCTGACGTGCTCGGCCTGCTGCAGCTCGTTGAGCACCTTGGTCACGTCGGTCGCGGGGACCGCGACGCGCTCCAGGGTGTTCAGCTCGGCACTGCGGTGCGAGAGCCCGACCGCCAACACGCTCATTTCAGCGCACCACCATTCCATTGCCGTGGCCGTTCACGCTGCCATTCTCGGCGCCCCCGGGGCCACCGTCTCCTCCGCCGTTGCCGTTAGCGGCCAGATCGGCGCGACGAGCGACGTGGAACGACAGGATCTGCAGCTCGACCGCGAGATCGACCTTGCGAACCTCGATATGTGCCGGAACCTGCAGCACCACCGGGGCGAAATTCAGGATGCACTGCACGCCACCTGCGACGAGCCGGTCGCAGACCGACTGCGCGGCGGTGGGCGGAGTGGCGATGACGCCGATGGAGATCTGCCGTTCGGCGCAGACTTTGGGGATCTCGTCGAGATGCGAGACCGGGAGACCGCCGACCGGGACACCCACCAGGTCGGGGTCGAGGTCGAACAGCGCCTCGACCGGGAACCCGCGGCCCGGGAAGCCGCCGTAGTTGGCCAGCGCGTGCCCGAGGTTACCGATGCCGACCACGGCGACCTTGTGCTTGCGGGTCAGGCCGAGGATCCGCTCGATCTGGCTGACCAGCACCTGGACGTCGTAGCCGACGCCGCGGGTGCCGTACGAGCCGAGATAGGACAGGTCCTTGCGCAGTTTTGCGGAGTTGACGCCCGCGGCCTGCGAGAGCTCCTCGCTGGAGATCGTCGTCGCGCCCTGCTCGGCCAGCCCGGAGAGGACACGGAGGTAGACCGCGAGGCGGGCGACGGCGGCCTCGGGGATCGACTTCGCGCGGACCGCTTCCGGTTCGGCGGCGGCCTCGACGGCGGGCATCTCCGCGGTGGGCGCGTTGTCGGCGTCCGGTGTCACCCGGGTGCGCCGGCCTCGTTGCGACACCACGCTTGTCCGCTCCCTCTGGCTCCTGCTCACGACATGAATCGCCCGAACCTGGAAATCGGCTCTTGACCCGCCGCGCTGAGTCCGGTTCGATGCCGGGCGCTTTCGGAGGCGACGTATCTACGGTAGCCACTTGTGAACGCAGGCACAAAGTCACAGGTGAGCGCTGTGGTCAGTCTCTCTAGCGCGCGTTGACCGACACCGTGTGCCAACCCGTGGCGCCGTCCGGCACGGTTCCGGCGCGCTCCTGCGTCTGCGTGTAGCCCGACTGGTCCGTGGCCCGGACGGCGATCTGATGCTGACCAGCGGCGACGTCGACCTCGGTCCACCACATCCGCCAGGTGTCCTTCGACGTCTCGGCGGACAGGACGGCCTCCTGCCACGGCCCCTGATCGACCCGGACCTCGACCTTCGCGACGCCGGTGTGCTGCGCCCACGCGGTCCCGGACACCACGATCTTGCCCGCGTTCACCGCCGAGCCCGGCGCGTCGATCCGCGACTGCGTCTTCACCGGCCCTTCCTT
The DNA here is from genome assembly GCF_044765885.1 of Amycolatopsis sp. NPDC102389. Classification (NCBI taxonomy): domain Bacteria; kingdom Bacillati; phylum Actinomycetota; class Actinomycetes; order Pseudonocardiales; family Pseudonocardiaceae; genus Amycolatopsis; species Amycolatopsis sp. NPDC102389. The sequence continues at coordinate 48,473 of NZ_JBIWKX010000054.1, read as the reverse complement.
GGCCCACCCGCGGTCGAGCCAGTACGCCTTGCGCTCTTCCCAGGTGGTGATCTCCAGCTCGGTCACCCATTTCGTGGCGGACACGTAGCCGTAGAGCCCGGGGATCACGATCCGCGCGGGGAAGCCGTGCTCGATCGGGAGCGGTTCGCCGTCCATGCCGAGGGCGAGCATCGCGCCGCGCCGCGGGTCCAGGGCGGCTTCGACCGGGGTGCCGCAGGTCCAGCCGTCGACGCTGGTCGCGAACATCTGCTCGGCGCCGGGTTTCACGCCCGCTTCGTTCAGCAGGTCGCGGAGGTCGATGCCGATCCAGCGGGCGTTGGAGATGTACGGGCCGCCGACCTCGTTGGAGACACAGCACAAGGTGACGTCGCGTTCGATCAGCGGCCGCGAGCGGAGATCTTCATACCGATAGGTGACTTCGCGATCGACCATCCCGCGGATCTGCAGGCTCCAGTCCTCCGTGCGGACCTGCGGAACCACCAGCGCCGTGTCGATCCGATAGAAATCCTTCGAAGGAGTGATGTACGACGGGGTCCCGAGCTTCACGAAGTCCGCGTCGGCCGGGATCGGCGGCGCGGTCCTCGCCGCGACGAGCCTGCCGACGGCGGCACGCGACTCCTCGGCGTTCTTCCTGGTCCCGACGATCTGGCCGGTCAGCGCCGCGACACCGGCGCCCGCCGCGACGGACGCGCCGGTGATCAGCACCTTCCGCCGGTCCGGGCCTTCGCCTTCACGGTCGTCGAAGAACACCTTCGGGCGGAAGAACGAGTGCAGCCGCGTGAACACGACGAGCGCGACGACGGTGGCGATCACCGGCGCCAGCAGCGCGATCTGCCCGAGGTCGGTGCGCACGAAGACGGCGGCGACACCGGCCGCGCCGAGGACGCCGGCGAGCACCTGCCCCGGCAGCGGCTTGCGGCGCGAGAGCTGCCCGGCGAGCAGTGCGAACAGCACCAGCACCACGGCCAGGCCGATCTTGAGGACGGGCTTGTCCCAGGTCTCCAGCGTCTGCTCGGCCCAGGCGACGACCGCGTGCGGGCTGTGGTCGATGACGAAGTTCGCGACGGCGACGAAGGGCGAAGCCGTGTACCCGACGAATCCCGCGACGAGATGTCCCACGCCGAGGGCCGCCGCCAGTGACAGGAGCCCGGTCAGTGCGGCTTGCGGGAAGCTGAGCCTGCGTTCGTCGTCCACGACTCCATCTTCGTCAGCGATCGGCCCGAAGGTCGGCCGATCGCCCTTACGAGACTGTTACGCCAGGGCTTTCCGGAGCCTGTCCTCTTCGACGCGCCAGTAGCCGTGCTCGGCGTCGTCGATCAGGATCACCGGCACGCGGTCGCCGTATTCGGCCCGCCATTCGGGGTCGCTGTCGACGTCCTCCGCCGACCAGGCGACGCCCAGTTCGCCGCAGATCCGCTCGATGTCCTGTTCCGCGACCTCGCACAGGTGGCAACCGGTGCGAGTCATGACGGTCACGTGGTGCGCCATGCGTTCAATCCTTACCTGAGGCGCAGCCTGCGCAGCTTCCCGGTGGCCGAATGCGGCAGCGACTCGGCGAATTCGACGGTGTGCGGCACTTTGTACCCCGCCAGATGCTCGGCGCAGTGCTCGACGACCTGCTGCTCCGAAAGCGAAGCACCGGGCGCGGGGACGACGACGGCCTTCACCGCTTCGCCGGTCCGCTCGTCGACGACGCCGACGACGCCCGCCTCGACGACCTCGTCCAGCATCGAGATCACGTTCTCGACCTCGTGCGGGAAGACGTTGAAGCCGTTGACGATGATCAGGTCGTTGGCGCGGTCCACCAGGTGCAGATCGCCGTCGGTGTCGAGGTAGCCGACGTCGCCGGTGCGGAACCAGCCGTCCTCGTCGGGGCCGTGGGAGCCGTCGGGCCAGTAGCCGGAGAACAGGTTCGCGCCGCGGATCGACACCAGGCCGGTGCCGCCGTCCTCGTCGAAGGCGTCGCCGAGGTCGTCCGGGTCCAGCGGGACCGGCTCCGCGTCGCCGTCGCTGTCGACCAGCCGGAGCTCGACACCGGGCAGCGGCCGCCCGACCGAACCCGGCTTCGGGTAGCCCGTGACCAGCGTCGTGGTGACCACGGGCGCGCATTCGGTGAGGCCGTAGCCCTCGTAGACGTCGAGTCCGGTGGCGCCGCGGAGGGCGGTGAGGATCTTGGGGTGCAACGGCGCCGCGCCCGAGGTCATCCGCCGGACGGTGGAAAGGCCCCGCCCGAGCTCCTCGGGGTCCATCGCGGCGAATTCGGCGTACATCGCGGGTACGCCGGCGATCGATGTCACCCGGTATTCGGCGCAGTCGGAGAGGGTGCGTTCGGCGAGGAAGCGCTCGGAAAGGATCGCCGTCGCGCCGACCGCCGTGGTCTGCAGCAGGCCGGGGCCCAGGCCGTAGACGTGGAACAACGGGATGGTGATGAGGACGCGGTCGCCGTGCACCAGCGGCGCCGGGACGATCCGGCTCAGCTGGTCGAGGTTCGCCAGCAGCGCCCGGTGCGACAGCATCACGCCGCGCGGCGGGCCGGTCGTGCCGGAGGTGTACGAGATGACCGCTATGTCCTCACCGGCGCCGGACGCGTCGACCGGCTCGGCTGCTCCATCCGACGTAACAGGCGGTGAGAGGCTTATCACCCGGTCGGGGAGTTCGTCGGTGGGTTCGCGTTCGAGGACGAGCCGCGCGCCGCTGTGCTCCAGCAGCCCGTGCAACTCCGCCGACGGCCCCTGCGGCGAGACCGGGACGACCACCGCTCCCGCGCGGAGCGCCCCGAACAGCGCGACGGCGAACGCGGCCGACGTCGGCAGGCGCAACGCCACCCGGTCGCCGCGCTCGATTCCGGCGTCGAGCAGGGCGCGGGCCAGTGCGTGGGCGGCGTTGTCGAGTTCGGCCCAGGTCAGCGCGACCCCTCCGCCGGTCTCCTGGACGGCCACCTTCCCGGGCCACTGACGGGCGGCCTCGGCGAGCAAAGTGGGCACACTTGGATCGGCAACCTGCTCCGCGCTCAACTGCGAACCTCTTCCCTCGGTGAACGGCGTTGCCAGTTTGTCATCTCGGCCACCGTCATGGGTGTCACTCGCTTTCGTCGCAGTTCCGTAACCCCGGCACCGCTACCTACTTCGCGGTAACTACACGTATGCTGCTGGTCGTCGTCGAGTGGTGTTGATCACTCGATGGTGAGAAAGGGAGTCCGGACGTGCAGATCTTGCAGGCCCACGCGGCGGTGGGACATGCGGGCCGGTCCTCCCTGTCCGGAACGGGAGGTGGACCGTGACTCTTCCCGCGACGAGCCCCGTCTCGATGCTGGCGGGCCACATCCTGCGCCGGAGTGGTTTCCCCTCGGCGACACCGGCCCGGCCGAAGGTCAGCGACACCGCGGAGAACGACGCCGCCGCCGAAGCCGCGAAGGCCGAAGCGTGGGAGCTGGTCAGCGCCGCCCAGGACGGCGACACCTCGGCGTTCGGACGGCTCTACGACCGCTATGTAGACGTCGTCTACCGCTACGTCCTGTTCCGTCTCGGCGACCGGGACCTCGCCGAGGACGTCACCAGCGAGACCTTCCTCCGGGCGCTGCGCCGCATCACGTCGGTGAGCTACCAGGGGCGTGACGTCGGCGCCTGGTTCGTCACCATCGCGCGCAACATCATCCTCGACCACGTGAAGTCGAGCCGGTTCCGTCTCGAGGTCGTCACCGACGAGGTCGCCGAGCCCAACGGGGCGCCGATCGGGAACGTCGGCGTGCAGGCCGTGGCGGGGCCCGAGCAGCAGGCCATCAGCCGCGCCACCCGCGCCGAGCTCCTCCGTTGCGTCGCCGAGCTCGGCGAGGACCAGCGCGAGTGCATCGTGCTGCGGTTCATGCAGGGGCTCTCGGTCGCCGAGACCGCGGCGATCATGAAGCGCAACGAAGGCGCCATCAAGGCCCTTCAGCACCGCGCGGTACGCCGTTTGGCACAACTTCTGCCCACAGGACTGCGTTAACGTTCCATATTTGTCCCTCACCGGGCCTTGCCGTAACTATTGGGCCTCCCCGCTCGTTTTCTCAGCCAGACCGGTGTCAGGACCGGGCTGAGCAGATGGAGACTTCGCCGTGGGCGTGCCGGGATGGTTCGCGCGGGAGCGGGCGGACGGTGACCGCTTCGCCGATCTTGTCGACGGCACCGAATCCCCGGACGACGACGAGTTCGCGCACGAACTGGCGCTCGTCGGCGGCTTGCGCGAACTCGGCGCCGGCGGCGCACCCGACGCCGAAACCCGCCAACGGATCCGCGACGAGATCGCCGGGCGCCTCGCCGAAGCCGAAGCCGTACCGAAGCGACGTGGTCACGCCGTCGCCAATCTCGCGGCGGCCGCCGTCGCGCTCGTGCTGGCGCTCGGCGGGATCACCCTCTTGCTGTCCAAGGACGCGTTGCCGGGCGATCCGCTGTACGGCATCAAACGAGCGGGTGAATCGGCCTCGCTCGGGCTCACCTTCGACGAACAGGACAAGGCGAAGAAGCACCTGGAGTTCGCCGCGAACCGCGTCGGCGAACTGGACGAGCTGACGCGACAGGGCGCACCCACCGACGCGTACTTCACCGGACTCGCCGATTTCGAGACGGATCTGCGCGCCGGCGTCTCGCGGCTGACCGCGCTCGTCACCGATCAGGGTGGCCAGACCCGGCTCACCGAACTCCGCTCCTGGGCGCGGCAGCAGTCCGACCGGCTCGGTCTCCAGGCCGGCCACGCCCCCGCCGAAGCGCGCGACAAGTTCGACGCGGCCCGCGTCCTGCTCGACAAGGTGCAGACACGGACGACGGATCTCGGTTCGCGCCTGATCTGCTACACGATCACCACGGGCTCTTCCGACGAACTGGGCGCGGTCCCGGCCGCCGGTGACTGCGTCCGCAACCCCGACTCCCCCGACGCCGTCCTGCCGCCGGTGACGTCTTCCCCACCGTCGTCGGCTCCGACGGGAGCACCGACGCTGGCCTCGGTGCCGCCACCGTCGTCCGGTGTGGACACCGCGACCCCGACCGGACCGCTCGCTCCGCCGACAGGAGGCACGCCGCCGCCCGTGGCACCCGTCCCCGGCCCCACGAACCTGCCGCCCGTGCCGACGACCACCACCACGCCGAAGCCGCCGCTGATTTCGATTCCACCGCTCATTCCGGGATTACCGCCGATAACCATCGGCTGACGCGGTGTCACGTGAGGCAGGCGCCACACCTGGGACAGCGTGGTCGGCCGCTCGCTACGCTGTGCTTCAGGCACCTGGGATTCCGGAGGCGGTGTGCGTGTCAGTTTGGCGGGGCAGGGACAAGAGTCAAGAGCTCGAACGGCTGGCCGAGCTCGCGGGCGAGGCGTCGGCCGAGGCCGCCATGGCGACCGCGTCCGCCGAAGCACTCGAACCGCCCGCGCCGCCCGCTCCGCCGGACCTGACGGCGGCCGCGTTCTTCGACGTCGACAACACCATGATGATGGGCGCGTCGATCTTCTACTTCGCCCGCGGACTGGCCGCCCGTAAGTTCTTCACGTCCGCCGATCTGGCCGGATTCGTCTGGCAGCAGGTGAAATTCCGGCTCGGCGGCCGGGAGAACAAGGAGGACATCAAGACCCACCGTGAGCGCGCACTGTCCTTTGTGGCCGGTCGCACGGTGCAGGAACTGACCGACATCAGCGAAGAGATCTACGACGAGCTGATGGCGGACAAGATCTGGTCCGGCACCCGGGCGCTCGCGCAGATGCACCTCGACGCCGGACAGCGCGTCTGGCTGGTCACCGCGACCCCGATCGAGCTCGCGGCCATCATCTCCCGGCGCCTCGGCCTCACCGGCGCGCTGGGCACCGTCGCGGAGACCAAGGACGGCGTCTACACCGGCCGTCTCGTCGGAGACCTGCTGCACGGCCGCGCGAAAGCCCACGCCGTGCGGGCGCTGGCGTCACGCGAAGGACTGAATCTCAAGCGCTGCACGGCGTATTCGGACTCGCAGAACGACGTCCCGATGCTGTCGGTCGTCGGGACCGCCGTCGCGGTGAACCCGGACGGCGGTCTTCGCGACGTCGCGCGGGCCCGCGGCTGGGAGATCCGTGACTTCCGGACCGGGCGGAAGGCCGCGAAGATCGGCGTGCCTTCGGTGCTCGGCGTCGGCGCCGTGGCCGGCGCCGTCGCGGCCGGCATGGCCTACCGGAAGCGCTGACCGCGTCACTCGCGTGCCTGAACCCGTCACTCGCGTGATCGAACACGTAACTCGCGTGCTTGGCGCCGTATCTCTCGAGTTCCGGCTCTAATCACGCGAATGACGGCCCCGATCACGTGAGTTACGGCTCTGATCACGCGAATGACGCGTTCTAGCCCTTGAAGACGCTCTTCCGCTGCGACAGGCGTTTGTACAGCGATTGCTGGATCGACTCCCGCACCTGGTCGGTCAGCGTGAACACCAGCATCGGGTCGTCCACGGCGTCCGCGTCGTAGGTGTCCGTGCGGATGGGCTCGCCGAACTCGATGGTCCACTTCGTCGGCAGCGGGATCGCGCCGAGCGGGCCGAGCAGCGGGAAGAACGGCGTCACCGGGAAGTACGGCAGGCCGAGCACCCGCGCGAGCAGCTTGATGTCGCCGACCTTCGGGTAGATCTCCTCCGCGCCGATGACGGACACGGGAATGATCGGCACCCCGGTCCGCAGCGCGGCGGAGACGAAACCACCGCGGCCGAACCGCTGCAGTTTGTACCGCGACGAGAACGGTTTCCCGATCCCCTTGAACCCTTCCGGCCAGACGCCGACGAGTTCTCCCTTGCGCAGCAGGCGTTCCGCGTCGGCGTTGCAGGCGAGCGTCTGCCCCGACTTGCGAGCGAAGGAGCCGATCAGCGGCAGCTGGAACACCAGGTCCGCGCCGAGGCCGCGCAGGTGCCTGCCGCCGGGGACGTGATCGTGCACGGCGACGGCGGTCATCAGCGCGTCGAGCGGCACCGTGCCGGAGTGGTTCGACACCAGCAGCGCGCCGCCGTCGGCGGGCAGGTTCTCGACGCCGAACGTGTCGACCCGGAACCACTTCTCGTAGAGCGCGCGCAGCGGCGGCAACAGCAGGGTCTCGGTGAGCTCGGCGTCGAAGCCGAACTCGTCGACGGTGTAGTCACCGGTCAACCGGTCGCGCAGGAACTCCAGTGCCGTCCTGAGCGAGGCCGGGAGGAGGTCCGCGTCGGCCGGACGGGTCCGGGCGGGCGAGACCCGCGCCGCCCCGGGGAACTCGACGACGGGCGCGTCCGCCCGGCGTTCCTGCTCCAGATGCTCTTGTGCTTCTTCCGACTCGCGAAGATCCCGCTCCGCCTGGACGGCCGGGTCCGGCTTCTCTCTGCCGGGGCCGTGCAACGGGATGACCTGCGCTTCAGCGCCGCTCACGTCTTCCGCCTCGCCTTCGTGAGAGTTCTCGTGTGGCCTGCTCATCGGTGCGCCGCCTGTCCGGTCGCCGCGGCCACCAGCACCTTGCCCGCGAATCCGGCGAGCCTGCCGCCGTCCACCACGGGCCGGAGCCCGCGGCCGGTGATGTAATCGTCGAACGCTTCCCGCGTCGTCCAGCGCGGGGTGTAGCCGAAGTCCTTCTTGAGCTTCGTGATGTCCACGACGCGGCCGAAGTTCAGCAGCCGGACCTGGTCGGCGGAGAAGTCGACGACCCTCGCCCCGCGCAGCACCTTGCCGACCGACGGCACGACGCCGCTGGGCATCGGGAGTTCGACCCGCCCGGCTCGCCGGATCGCTTGAGAGAGGGTGAGTACCCCCTCCGAGCCGACGTTGAACACGCCGGGTTTGTCGTTCAGCGTCGCCTGTTCGAAGACGGCCAGCGCGTCGGAGGCGTGAAGGAGCTGGATCCGGGCGTCGTAGCCGAAGACGGTCGGGACGAACGGCAGCGCGAAGTAGCGCGAGAGCACGGTGTCGATCTCGGGGCTGATGATGTTGGCGAACCGGAGGAGCGTCGTCGTGATGTCGGGGCGGCGGCGCATGAGCCCGCGGACGTACCCCTCCATCTCGACGGCGTCCTTCGCGTAGCCGCTGGCCGAGGTGGGGATGAGCTCCGAATCCTCGGTGAAGACGGCCTGCGAACGCGCGCCGGCGCCGTAGACGGCGGCCGTCGACTTCACCACGAGCTTGCGCACGAGCGGCGAGCGCTGGCAGGCCGCCAGCAGCCGCATCGTGCCGATGACGTTGACCTCTTTGATCGCCGTCCGGCGGGCCGGGCCCGCCGGATGCGCGGTGCACGAGGCGTGCACCACGGTGTCGACCTTGGCCGTGCTGATCACCTTGGCGATCAGCGGGTTGCGAATGTCGGCGCGGACGTACTCAGCGTGCCCCATCCGCTGCAGCACCGACTTCTGCGGGGGCGTGGTGTCCACGCCGATCACCCGCTCGAACTCCGGATTGTTGCCGAGTCTGGCGAGCAGTTTCCCGCCAAGGTCTCCCCCGACCCCGGTCACGAGCACGATGTTCGACGGCATAGGACTCCCTGCGGCTTTGGACGGTTCTCGGGCTTTCGATCACGGGGTCCTGATGACCTTCGAGCGCGGATTGATCCACCGAGTGTGCGCGTACCTGCACTCATTGGAAGCATCGCGCGGCTGCCCTTGAGATGTTACCGCTCATTAGGGGTAGTCGAGTCAGCGCTTACATGCTATTAACCCGCTGCTCGCAGAGGGGATGCACGTCTCACTCGAATGGGCGGAAACCGCCCACCGAATGGGAATGGCCCGTCCAGAAACTGGACGGGCCACTCACCGGCTGTGTCTTACTTGCCGGCCTTCCTACGCTGAACGCGCGTCCGGCGCAGCAACTTGCGGTGCTTCTTCTTCGACATGCGCTTACGGCGCTTCTTGATCACAGAGCCCATCGTGAGCGCTCCTTCCTTCGTCGTCGGTCACGCTGCCCGGCGCAGCGTCCAACGGGTGGAGCGCACAGGCACGAGCGGTCTTCCAGGGTACTCGCGCCCCGGAAGACGCCCTCGGGCGGGCACGTTGTGCTCCGCGAAGCGGGCCTCAGCCCACGTCGAAGTACGCGCCTTGCAGATACTCGTGTACGGCCTTTTCGGGCACTCTGAACGACTTCCCGACGCGCACCGCGGGCAGCTCGCCCGAGTGAACGAGGCGGTAGACGGTCATCTTGGAGACCCGCATCAGCGTGGCCACCTCGGCGACCGTCAGGAACTGGACCTGGCCCACTGAAGGCAGGTCATCCTTCTTGTTCGGCGGCATGATTCACCGTGTCCTTCGACACGTGTCGCGCCACGAGGCTTCCCCACCTGTGGTATCGACACGCACGTGCTCTCCTGAGAGTAGCGGGACACGTGTGGCTAAAGCGACGCGAGACCGGATAAATATCGCGCGACCGCGACCGCGCCGCCAGGGCGCGGCTACGCAGCGAAGTCGCGTTAGCTCGAACGGCGCCCTGCCATCACGATCGCGGGGCCTAACGGCCTAAACGCGCGACTACAAGGGATCAAAAGACCTGGGTCGCCTCAGCCCTCGTGGGCGCGGCCCAGCTCGGTCGAGCGGTCCTTCGCGGCCTCGATGGCGGCCAGCAGCGCCGCGCGGACGCCGTGCTTCTCCAGCTCGCGGATGGCGTTGATGGTCGTCCCGGCGGGCGAGGTGACGGCCTCACGCAGCAGCACCGGGTGTTCGTCGGACTCGGCGAGCATCTTCGCCGCTCCGACCGCCGACTGGATGATCAGCTGGCCGGCGAGCGCACGGGGCAGGCCGAGCAGGATCCCGGCGTCGATCATGGCCTCGACCAGGTAGAAGAAGTACGCCGGGCCGGAGCCGGACAGCGCCGTGACGGCGTCCTGCTGCGACTCGGGCACCTCGACGACCTGCCCGACGTGCGAAAGCAGGTCCTTCACCACCGCGATGTGCTCGGCGGTCGCGTGCGCACCCGCGGAGACGGCACTCATCGCCTCTCCGACGAGCATGGGGGTGTTCGGCATGACCCGCACCACCGGGACGCCGTCGGCCAGCCTGCGCTCGTACAGGGCCGTCGGCAGGCCCGCGCACAGCGAGACCACCAGGGACTCCTCGCCGAGCAGCGGCGCGAGCTCGTCCAGCACGGGCTCGATGTCCTGAGGCTTGACCGCGACGACCAGCACGTCGGCCCGGCGGGCGGCGTCGGCGACGCTGACCCCGTGCACGCCGTAGCGCTCGGTCAGCTCGGCGGCGCGCGCCGGATACCGCTCGGTGAACAGCAGGTCGGCGGGGCTGTGCCCGCCGTGCAGCAGGCCCGAGAGCAGGGCCTCCCCGATCTTCCCGGCACCCAGAACCGCGATCACACTCATGCCGTTCAGCGTGCCAAACCGCCGTCAGCCGCCAGGCGCCGGGGCGAGGGCCAGCTGCCGCGCCTGGCAGACCAGCCTGCCCTGCGAGTCGACCACGAGGGCGTCCGAGTCGAACCAGGCCTCGTGCACCGACTGACTCTGGACGATCACCCGCAGCCAGCCCGGCGCCGGCCGGGTGCGCAGCAACGCGGTCAGCTGCACGGTGGGCGCCCAGCCGACCCGGCCGAGGTTGTAGACCACCGGCGGGTTCACGTCGCTCGCGAGCAGGGCGAAGTACGGGTCCGCGAGCCCGTGCCTCGGCCGGACCCACAAGCGGATCCTCGGCGGGTCGCCGATCCGGCCGTGCAGGTAGCCGACGCTCGCCGGATCGAGCCGGACCTCGCAGCCCTTCGCGAGGTTGAAGAGGCCTTCGGAGGTCTCACCGGTCATGGGCACCGCGCCGGGCGGCGGCTCCGCGGGCATGGCCGGGACGTCGGTCCACTCCGGCCGCCGCATCGGCAGCCGTCCGGTGGTCACCCTGGCCTCGACACAGCTGCGGCCCCGCTGCTCCAGCAGGACCCCGACGACCGAAGCGCGCCTTCCGACCTTTCGGACGTCCATGCGCAGCAGCACCGGCCCCACCGCGGGCGGGTGCAGGAACTCCGCGCTGATCGCGAGCGGCTCGGACGGCGGCTCGCCGCGCTCGTGCAGGAACGACAGGGCGGCCCGTGCCATCAAGGCCATCAGGAAGCCGCCGTGCGGATGTCCGCCGATCGACCATTCGGTCCGGAGAACCGCCGTGAAGGTGCCGTCACCCAGTGATCTCGTCGCGCATGCCGCGTCGAAGGAGGTGCTCGTTTCGTCGGTCGCGCTCACCGAGCACTGACCCAGGCCACGAGCCGATCCATCGGGGTGCGGGAGATCAACAAGCGCAGCTGGTTCACGGTCGGAACTTTACGTGTACCAGCGCCTCGAGCGCAGGGAGGAATGAATCTCCGCACCTGGAGACGATCTTTGTCACTGGCCGAGATGAAGCCTCGCGAACAGGAGTGACTCCGCGAGGTCCCGCGACCGCTGCGCCGCGCTCGGCGACCGGCGGGTGTTGATCTCCAGCACGACCTGCCCGGAGAAATCGCTGCTCACGAGCTTTTCCAGCAGTTCGGCGCAGGGTTCGATGCCGCGTCCGGGCACCAGGTGCTCGTCCTTCGGGAGCCCCGTGCCGTCCGCCAGATGGACGTGCGCGAGCCCGGGACCCATGCGGTCGGCGAGCGCGAGGGCGTCCATCCCGGCTGCCGCTGTATGGGACAGGTCGAGCGTGTAGTGGCGAAACCCTACGTCCGTAGGGTCGATCGAAGGCCGGAACGCCGACACCCGCGACGTCCGCGAGCCTCCGGGCGGCCGGACCTTGAACATGTTCTCGACCGCGATCTCGATGCCGCTGGCTTCTTCGAGCTCGTCGACGAGGTCTCCGAACGCGTCGCCGTAGCGGCGCTGCCACCGGAACGGCGGATGCACCACGACCGTGCGCGCGCCCAGTTCCTGTGCCGCTTCGACCGACATCCGCAGGCGCACCACGGGATCCGGCGACCACACGCGCTGGGTGATCAGCAGCGACGGCGAGTGGATCGACAGCACCGGCACCCCGGTGCGGCGCGACCAGCGGCGCAGCGCCGAGACGTCCTGGCTGACCGGGTCGGCCCAGACCATCACCTCGACACCGTCGTAGCCGAGGTCTGCGGCCAGCTCGAACGCCGTGCCCGCCCGCAACGGCCAGACGGACGCCGTCGAAAGGCCTACCGGAACCTGCTGAACCATTCCGGCATTCTTCCCGAGGCCGCTAGCGGGCGACCAGCAGGAGTGCGGCCGGTGAGACCGTCACCACCAGTCCGACCAGCACCGCGAGCACCAGGGTCTGCAGATCCTCCGCCTTGCGGATCTTCCGGACGATCCACACCAGCGCGACGATCACCAGCACCGCGGCGACCAGCGCGGCGGCGGGGATGTTCACCCACAGCCAGTTGAAGCCCAGCCACACGGCGGCGCCGCCGACGACGCCGAGGGCGAGCTGACCGGCCAGCGCCAGCCACTGCTTCCCGGGCGAGACCTTCTCGGCGGACGCCGCGGGCTCGTCGTCCTCGACGACATCCTCGGCCTGATCGTCGTAGTCGTCCTCGTACTCGTCGGCGCGGTAGCCGTAGTCGTCGCGGCCGAAGTCCGGGCCGCCGTCCGGGTACGCCGGGTCGGCGAACTCGCGCTCGTAGTCGTCGAGGTTGTCCTGCCGCTCGCGGTCGTCGAGCGAGTGGGGCGGCACGAACGGCATCGGTGCCGGATGCCCCATGGTCGGGGGGCCGGCGTCGAACGGGTCCGGCTCGGGATCGGCGTCCGGCTCGACGGGCGCGACCGGGGGCGGTACCGGCGGGATGCCGCCGATCTCGGTGTCCTCGGACTGCACCTTCTGCCTGCGTTTACGCCATCCGGCGAGCCCGGCGGGCGGTGCCGCGGGTGCGACGGGCGCCTCGGGTTCGGGCGTGTTTTCGTCGCCGACCGCGGCGAACTGCTCGGTGCTCGGCTCGGCCTTCGGCTGGGGCGGCCGGGCGGCCGGGCGGCGGCGCCGCGCCGGCTGGGCGGGCGGCGTCGCGAACCCGCCACTGGCCATCGGGCCGGGCTGGTCCTGGACGTCTTCGGCCGGGGCGTCGAGGCCGCCGTCGAGTCTCGCCGAAAGCCCGGAGGACGGAGGACCGGCGGGCGGCTCGGGACGGCGGCGGACCGGCGGCACCGCGCCGCGGGTCTCCTCCGGTCCCGGAGGCCGCGGACGACCACGCGGGGGCAGTCCCTCGGAGTCCGGCGGACGCTGCTGGTAGCCGGACTGCTCCTGCGGCGGGGTCGGCCGGACGAACTGGCCCGACTGCTGGGGCGGGCGCTGCTGGTAACCGCTCTGCTCCTGCGGCGGCATGGGCCGCGCGAACTGACCGGATTGCTGCGGCGGACGCTGCTGATAGCCGCTCTGCTCCTGCGGCGGGCGCACCGGCGGCGTCTGCCGCGTCGGGGTGGACGCGACGTTCGGCGGCACCGGCAGCGGCGCGGAGTCCTGCTGCGGCTGCGGGAGCGGACGCGCGCCGGAGTCTTGCGGGCGCGAACGGCGCGGAGGACGGTTCGCCGGCGGCGGGGTATCGCCGGACACCCGGTCGATGATCGCCTGCGGCGCGGTGTCGCTCACCGACGGCGCGCGCCGTCCGCGAGTGGGCTCGGGAGCCTCGTCCTCGTCGTCGGCCGCGCGGCGTCGCCTGCGGCGCCCGCCTTCGGGCTGGGCTCCGTGCTGCGCGAGCAGCTCCGCCACCGTCTTCTGTGGCTGGCCGCTCTCTGTCTCGTCCGTCATACCGTGCTGTCCAATGCGCGCTCGAGCCGTTGTGAACCGGCACGCGACGGGGCATCGGCGGCGTCGCGCGCGCTATCCACCGTCATCCGCATTTCCGTCACCTCTTCACCGTGCCCGTTCTCCGTCGACTAAGTCCAGTCGGGCGCTGCCGCCCACAGTGTCGTCCGCACCGTTCGAATGGTCCAGCCGTCGAAGGATGACACCTTCTCGCAGCGCCCACGGACAGATCTCCAGTTCTTCCAGGGAAAGCGCCCGCATGGTGGCTTGTGCGACGAGCGCGCCGGCCACCAGCTGATGCGACCTGCTCGCGCTGACCCCCTCGAGTTGGGCCAGGTCCTGGGCGGTCATCCGGGAGATGAACGCGATGAGCTGGCGCAACGCGGTGTCGGTCAGGGTACGGCGCACGTGCGGCCCACTGGCCGACGGCGCCGCTCCGGTCAGCCGGGCGAGTGACCGGAACGTCTTCGAGGTCGCCACGACACGATCGGGTTCACCCAATTTGGCGACCTTCTTCGCGAGCGGGGCGAGTTGTTCTTCGATCCACGCCGAAGTCGCGATGAGCTCCGAACGGGTCGGCGGGTCGTGCTGGAACCGCGTCCGCGTGGTCCGGCCCGCGCCCAAGGGCAGCGATTCGGCCAGATCGGGCTCCTCGTCGCGGCCCATCGCGATCTCGAGCGAGCCGCCGCCGATGTCGAGCACGAGCAGCTTGCCCGCCGACCAGCCGAACCACCGGCGGACGGCGAGGAAGGTGAGCCGGGACTCGTCGATCCCGGAAAGCACCTTCAGTTCGACGCCGGTCTGCTCCTGGACCTTCGCCAGCACCTTCGGGGCGTTCTTGGCCTCGCGGACCGCGGAGGTGGCGAACGCCATGACCTCTTCGCAGCCGAGCCGGGCCGCGGCCGCCTTCGCCGATTCGACCGCACGAACGAGGCTGTCCGCGCCCGCGCGGCTCAGGTCGCCGTTGCGGGTGATCTGCTCGGCGAGGCGGAGGACGGCCTTTTCGGAATGCATCGGGGTCGGGTGGGCGCCACGGTGGGCGTCGACCACGAGCAGGTGGACGGTATTGGAACCGACGTCGAGTACCCCTAGGCGCACGAGCGTCTACGGTACCCGCCCCCACGTCAGGTCACGAAACCGTAACCGTGATCTGTATCGCAGGGGCCGGGGCTGAAGGGGACTTTCCCCGCATGCGATGAGACGAAAGCGTCCTTCACCGCGTCTTATGCTGGGAAAGCCCCCTTCAGCTCACGTCTCGAACTTGTAGCCCAGGCCACGCACCGTGACCAGGTGCCGGGGCGAACCCGGGTCCGGTTCGATCTTCGACCGCAGCCGCTTCACGTGGACGTCGAGCGTCTTGGTGTCGCCGACGTAGTCCGCGCCCCACACCCGGTCGATCAGCTGCCCGCGCGTGAGCACGCGGCCCACGTTGCGCAGCAGGTACTCGAGCAGGTCGAACTCCTTCAGCGGCAAGGAGACCTCCTGGCCGTCGACGGTCACCACGTGCCGCTCGACGTCCATCCGCACCGGCCCGGCGGCCAGCACCAGCGGGGCCAGATCGCCTTCGGAGCCCGGCTCGCCGCCGCGGCGCAGCACCGCCCGCACCCGCGCGATGAGCTCGCGGGCCGAGTACGGCTTGGTCACGTAGTCGTCGGCGCCGAGTTCCAGCCCGACGACCTTGTCGATCTCGCTGTCGCGCGCGGTCACCATGATCACCGGTACCGCGGACCGCTGCCTGAGCTGCTTGCAGACGTCGGTGCCGCTCATCCCGGGGAGCATGAGATCGAGCAGGACGATGTCGGCGCCGTTGCGGTCGAACTCCTCGAGCGCCTGCTGCCCCGTCACGGCGACGGCGGCGGTGAAGCCCTCTTTGCGGAGCAAGAACGCGAGCGGGTCGGCGAACGACTCTTCGTCCTCGACGATGAGAACCCTCGTCACAGGTTTCCTCCATGGTCGGGGCTTTCTTGCCCTGTTGCCACGAGACGGGGTGTCCGCTCGGGGGTCTTCTCCGGCCGTGATGCCGGCGGAGCCTGTTTCACGGGCGCGGCCGGTTCGGCGGGGATGTGCGCGGGGATCCGCAGGGTGAAGGTCGACCCGGTGCCGGGACGGCTCCACAGGCCGACCGAACCGCCGTGGTTGGCGGCCACGTGCTTGACGATCGCCAGGCCGAGCCCGGTGCCGCCGGTCGCCCGCGACCGCGCCTTGTCCGCACGGTAGAACCGCTCGAAGACGCGCTGCTGCTCGTCTTCGGCGATGCCGATGCCGCGGTCGGTCACCGCGATCTCGACCTTCCCGTCGACGAGTCGCCTGCTGATCGACACCGGGCTGCCCGGCTGCGAGTACGCGACGGCGTTCTCCAGCAGGTTCGACAGCGCGGTGACCATCAGCGTCCGGTCGCCCTCGATGAGCAGGCCGCTGGCCGCGTCCGTGGTGATGGTGATCTCGGCGGATTCCGCCGAAAGCGTCGTCCGGCCGAGCGCCTCGCGGACCACGGCGTCGACCTCGACGACGTTCAGATCGGGCAGCCGCTCGGCGCCCTGCAGCCGCGACAACGCGATCAGCTCGGTGACGAGCTGGCCGAGCCGGGTCGACTCGCGGAGGATCTTGCCGCCGAAGCGGCGGACCTCGTCGGTGTCTTCCGCGGCGTCGAGGACGGCCTCGGTGAGCAGCGCGATCGCGCCCACCGGCGTCTTGAGTTCGTGGCTCACGTTCGCGACGAAATCCCGCCGGACGGCTTCGAGCCGGATCGCCTCGGAGTGGTCGACGGCCTCGACCACGGTGAACCCGTCGCCGAGCGGGCGGACCTCGCCGAGGACGGCCTCGGGCTGGCGACCCCTGGCCTCCAGCGGCGAAAGGTCGATCTCCATCGGCTCGTCGGTCTCGACCACCTGCTCGGCGGCCTTGCGGGCCCGCGGATCGGCCTGGTTGACCTTCACCAGCCCGAGCTCGTAGGCGCGCGGGTTGTGCAGGACCATGTCGCCGAACTTGTTGAGCACGACGACGCCGTTGTTGCTGGACCGCACGAGGCGTTCGAGCAGTTCGGCCACGGTGGGCCCGATCGGTCGCCGCTCCTCGCGGCGGGCGCGGCCCCTCGCGATCAGGAAGCCGAAAACCACACCGACGATCAGTCCGCCGACGGCCAGGGCGAGTGCAACAGGCGTGGTCACAGGGGAATCGTAAGCGCGTGGGTAGTCTTTTGGCCTAGTCCCGGCCGCGTACTCGTGATGCCTATGACACCTGAGGACACCCTGTTCGCCTGCAGGTCAGACCTCGTTCACGCGGCCGAGACCTCCCGGGTGAGGCGGGTCACCCGAAACGGGGACGCCGGTGACGACTCGTGCCCGGATTCCGACTTTCGTCGTGACTATCCAGACCGTGTTCTGCCCACTCACCGGCGAATAGCGACGTTCCCGTTACGGCCCCCGGGGAATGTTGGAAGACTGTCGCCGTGGAACTCGTCAGTGACATCTCCCTGATTCGCGGAGAAGAAGAGTTGTTCGACCGGACGGCTCATCTGTTCGTCGCGGCGACCGACATCGCGTGCGCGGCCGACGACCTCTACACCTGGGCGCTTTCTCGGCCCTCGCTCACGCGGCAGGGCGAACGGCTGGTGCGCGACAAGCGGATCCGCAAGCTGTACCGGCCCGGTGTCCTGCTGAACGAGCAGACCGCGCAGCACCTGCACCACCTGTCCGGTCTCGGGGCGCAGATCAGGATCGGCACCGAGGAGATCAACGAGACGATCCTGCTCGACGAACGGGTCGCGATCATGGCGGGCGACGAGGGCAAGGCGGTGCGCTCGTACAGCGTCATCTCGCGCCCCGAGCTGGTGCAGGGCATCCTGTCGCTGTTCGAAACCGCCTGGCTCGCGTCCACCACCCTGGAGACGTTCGACGCGCGGTTCGCCGACATCCGGATGGAGGCACCGCAGATCCTCGAGTTCCTGACCACCGGCTGCAAGGACGAGAAGGCCGCGAAGAGCCTCGGCATGGGCGTGCGCACCTATCAGCGGCGCGTCTCCGAGCTGCTGGTCGCGCTCGGCGTGACGTCGCGGCTCCAGGTCGACGCGCGGGCGCGGGAACTCGGCCTCCTGTGAAGCGCTGGGCGGGGTTGGCCGTGCTGCTCGCGCTCGCGGGCTGCACCACGACGATCTCCGGCGCCGCGCGGCCCGAACCGGAGACTCCGCCCGCGAATCTCGCGCTGGTCGACCCGGCTCGGACGGCGTCGGTGCTCACGGCGGTGAAGACGGCCACCGAAGCGGCGTTCTCCTACGACAGCACGGCCGTGCCCGCCTACGAGAAGGCGCTCGCCGACAACGTGACACCGGGCGCGCGCGACGAGATCGCGAAGCTGTTCACCGAGGTCCGGAACTCGGCGGAGCCGATCAAGCTGGTGACCAGGGTGATCGTCTCGGCCGCGGTCGAGCAGACCCCGGACAAGGCGCGGGTGCTGACCGCGCTGGACCAGACCAGCACCAGGGCGGGCACCACCAGCAAGGGCATCGCGACGGTGCTGCTCGGGACAGTGCGTGAAGGCGACCGCTGGCGGATCGACAAGATCGAGGTGACCCCGGCCGGACCCGGGCCCGCGGCGGACAAACCGGGCGCGGGTGACCGGGTGCTCGCGCGGGTCCGGGATTCCGCCCGTGACGGTGCCCTGCGCGCCGCGGAAGCCCTGCTGAACGTGGACCCGGCCGACCCCGAAGGCACGTACGCCCGCTACGAATCCGTGTCGACCGGGCAGCTGCTGACCCAGTTCCGGCAGGACAAGGCGGCTCGGCTGGACCAGATCCGGTCCGGGGGCACGAAGGCGTCGATGGCGCCGAACCCGGCGGCCGCGGTCATGGAGGTCGTGGACGACAAGGCGAGCGTGCTGCTCTTCGCGACGTCGGAGGTCAAGGACGCGGCCGGGCAGACGACGAAGAAGTACCTGCCGATCGTCCTGCGCCTGCAGCGGCTGCCCGAGGGGTGGAAGGCGGCCGGCGTCGAGTCGGTCCAAGCCCTCCCCTGAACGCAATTCGTCCTCTGAATGCGGTGGTTCGAGAGCGAACTACCGCGTTCAGAGGACGAAACGCGTGGGTTCAGCGGCCCTGGTTCGCCACGGCGGCCGCGGCTTCCTTGGCGGCCTCCGGGTCCAGGTAGGTCCCGCCGGTGGTCACCGGCTTGAGGTCTTCGGTGAGGTCGTAGCGCAGCGGGATGCCGGTCGGGATGTTGAGCCCGGCGATCGCGTCGTCGGAGATGCCGTCCAGGTGCTTCACCAGCGCCCGCAGCGAGTTCCCGTGCGCGGCGACCAGCACGGTCTTGCCCGCGCGCAGATCCGGCACGATCGCGGACTCCCAGTACGGCAGCAGCCGCGCGACGACGTCCTTCAGGCATTCGGTCAGCGGGGCGGCGTCGCCGAGGTCGGCGTAGCGTGCATCGCCGACCTGGCTGAACTCGTCGGCCGGGTCGATCGGGGGCGGCGGGGTGTCGTACGAGCGGCGCCAGAGCATGAACTGCTCCTCGCCGAACTCGTCCAGGGTCTGCTTCTTGTTCTTGCCCTGCAGCGCGCCGTAGTGCCGCTCGTTGAGGCGCCAGTCGCGCTTCACCGGGATCCAGTGCCGGTCGGCGGCGTCGAGCGCCAGGTTGGCGGTCGAGATCGCCCGGCGCATCAGCGACGTGTGCACGACGTCCGGCAGCAGACCGGACTCCGCGAGCAGCTGCCCGCCCTTGCGTGCCTCCTGCTCGCCCTGCTCGGACAGCGGCACGTCCACCCAGCCGGTGAACAGGTTTTCGGCGTTCCACGTGCTCTGCCCGTGACGCAGCAGCACCAGAGTCCCAAGCTCAGCCATGGGGTTCAGCCTGCCAGAGTGAGCGGAAGCGCCGGTCAGAGGGCTGGGATTGCCTTTGCTTCTACGGAGAGTGCGTTACCCGCGAGTAACACCTTCACCCGTCCAGAAGACGGGTTGCCAACAAGTCCCGATCCCCGGAAATCAGGCTGCACTCCGTTATCCCCGTTTTCCAAGTTCACTCGAACGGAGTAACCGGTAGTCTTGTGATTACAGGTGGAGATCTGACAGGTTGACTACGTCCCGCGCGGCCGGATTCCACGCACTCCCCGGCTCGACGCGGGTGACGACCGCGACTCGTCTCCCCCCTGCCGAGTCGCGGCGCCCGCCGGCCCCGTTGGCATCCCCCTCGTCACCGGGTCCACCTTGGCGGGAACTTCAGCGGGGCGGCTCGAGATCGCGACTCCCCCCTCCCTCGAGCCGTCCCGCCTGTTCTCTTCTCGGGCCCAGCCCGTAACTCGCGTGATTGAAGACCGAACTCGCGTGACTGGGGCCGTAACTCGTGAGTTACGGCCCCAGTCACGCGTGATCGGCGTTCAGTCCAGCGGAGGCGCGGACGGCAGGTCCGAGGCCGTCGCCATCGCGGGTGCCGCCGGACGGCGCCGCTTGCGCAGCCACCAGACCAGCGCGGCCACGGGAACGCCGAAGACCAGAACGAACGGCGCCATCGCGCCGAGCACGGTCAGCAGGCCCCCGCCGAAGGTCAGGAACGCGTCCCAGCCGCCGGCCAGCCCGCCGAGGAACCCGCTGCGGGACTCCTCCGCCGCCGCGACCGTCTCCGCCTTCACCTGCAACGAAATAGTCGACATGGCGACACTGCCCGCCAGGCTTTCGCGCCGCTTCTGGAGCGACTCGAGTTCGGCTTCCCGGCTCGTCAGCTCGCTCTCCACCGAGGCGATCTCCGAGACCGACGTCGCCCTCGCCAGCAGCGCGCGGATGCGCTCGACGCTCGCTCGCTGGGTGGCCAGGCGCGAGTCGACGTCGACCATCTGCTCGGTCACGTCCGTCGCGGTGACCTCGCGTTTCACCTGCTTCCCGAGCTTCGCGAGCTGGTCGAGCACGCCGTCGAGGCGCTCGGAGGGCACGATGACGTTGACCGACGCCCGCTTCTCCTGGGTGCTTTCCTGCCCGGTGTAGCCGGCGGCGCCCTGGGTGATGACGCGCACCTGCGAGATCACGTCGGCGACGTTCGGCGCGGTGAGCTCCAGGTTCGCCGTGCGCACCAGCTTGCGGTCGGCCACCCCTGGCTGCCCCGCGGGCGCCGGGGCCTTGTCCGAACCCGCCTTGCCGTCGGGCGCCTCCTTGTTCGACGGCCCTTGGTTCGGCGCCGCCTGCTTGGTGTCGGCGGACATCGGCATCGCGGCGGACTCGCTGCTGCCGGAATCGTTCGCCGAGCAGCCCGCGAGCGCCAGCACGATGCCTGCCGCGGCCACCCATCTCAATCGCTTGCGCATCCGTCCTTCTCCCTCCAGTGCTGCGGAAAGAGACGGAACGGACGACGGTGCCGTTGCACCGTCCGGGTCACGAGTCGGTCAAGGCCCCGGGTTCGTGCCCGTTCGAAGGCTCGACGAGATGCTTGAACGCCTGCAGATTCGCCAGCGATTCGCCGCGCGAGACGCGCCAATCCCATTCGCGTTTGATCGATTCGGCGAACCCGAGCTCCAACAACGTGTTGAAGTCGCCGTCGGCGGCCTCCAGCACCTGCCCGAGGATCTTGTCCAATTCGGCTTCGGTGACCGTGTCCAGACCGAACCGGCCGACCAGGTAGATGTCGCCCATCGCGTCCACCGTGTAGTGCACGCCGTACAGTTTCGCGTTGCGGCGCAACAGAAAACGGTAAACGTCCTCATGGGACTCATCGGGACGGCGGCAGACGAAGGCTTCGACGGCGAAGGCGTGGTCCCCGGCGACCAGCCAGCAGTTGGTCTGCAGCTTCTTGGTACCGGGCAAGGTGACGAAGTACTTTCCCTCGCCACGCCTTTCGTATTCCAGGCCCGCATTGTCCAAAGAGGACCGCAAGGTCTCGTCGAGCGTCAAACCGCCACCTCCGCGCGCTGTTCGAGGGCACGCCGGAACGCGCCGGTCGCCTGAGCGTACGTGTCCAGCAGGCGGTCCGTCGTGCGGCGCCAAGAGAACCGCCGCGCGTGGACGACGGCGTTGGCCGAAAGCTCGGCACGCCAGCCGGGCCGCAACGCGACGTTCGCGAGCGCGCCGGCCCAGTCCTTCGCGTCGTGCGAAGGCACGAGCAGCCCGGAGACGCCGTGCGGGACGGCGACCGGCAGCCCGCCGACCTCCGCCGCGATCACCGGTGTCCCGCAGGCCTGCGCTTCGAGCGCGACCAGCCCGAACGACTCGTTGTAGCTCGGCACGGCGACCAGGTCGGCCGCCCGGTAGACGTTGACCAGTGACCGGCCGGGCTGGGGCGGCATGAACCGGGTCTGCGCCTCGATCCCGAGGGAAACGGCCAGCTCGCGCAGGGCCTGCGGCTGCTCCAGCCCGGTCCCGGACGGGCCGCCGACGATCAGCACCACCAGCCGCGACGCCAGCTCCGGCCGCTCCCGCAGCATTTCGGCCGCGGCCAGCAGGAGGACGTCCGGCGCCTTCAACGGCTGGATCCGGCCCGCGAAGGCCAGCACGATCGCGTCCTGCGGGAGACCCAGCGCCCGGCGCGCGGCGGCCTGGGAGCCAGGGGTGAAGCGGTCGAGGTCGACGCCGGGCGGGATGGCGTGCACGGCGTGCGGGTCGGCGTCGTACAGCTCGATCAGCTCGCGGGCCTCGACGCGGGTGTTCGCGACCAGGCAGTCCGCCTCCTCGACGACCTGCTCCTCGCCGATCACGCGCGTGCGCGGCTCGGGGGTGTCGCCCTCGGCCAGCGCGGCGTTCTTGACCTTGGCCAGGGTGTGCGCGGTGTGCACCAGCGGCACGCCCCAGCGGTCGCGGGCGAGCCAGCCCGCCTGGCCGGAGAGCCAGTAATGCGAATGGATGAGGTCGTAATAGCCCGGTTCGTGGAACGCCTCGGCCCGCAGCACCCCGGCGGTGAACGCGCACAGCTGCGCGGGCAGCTCGTCGCGCCCCAGCGGCTCGAACGGCCCGGCCGGGATGTGCCGGACCAGCACGCCGGGCGCCAGTTCGGCGACCGGGGGCTGATCCGAGGACGTGGCCCGCGTGAACACCTCGACCTCGACGCCCCGGCGGGCCATCTCGATGGCCGTCTGGCTCACGTAGACGTTCATCCCCCCGGCGTCGCCGGTACCCGGCTGCTCCAGCGGAGAGGTGTGCAACGACAGCACCGCGACGCGCCTGGGCGCGGCATCGAACCCGTGCAGAGGGATCGTCACCTGGTCAACACTCCCGAAGTCCTACTGATCGGCGAACCCGCGCAGCAGTTCACCGAACTCGTCCGCCGCTTCGGCGAACGGCAGATGCCCCACCTCAGGTAGCCAACGCACGACAGCCCCCTGAATCTTCCCCGCCGCGTATTCCGCCGACGTCGGATCGATCACAGCGTCCGCGAGACCATGGACGATAAGTGTCGGTTTGTCCAGATCGCGAAGCACGTCCTCGCTTCCGACGTCACGCCGGAACAGCGCGGAGCGCACCGCGGGCGGCGTGGAGAGGCAGGCTCCGAGCAGCGATTGGGCGAGCGTGCCCGACACCGGGGCGGCGGTCATCCGCTCGCTGAACTGCACCAACGCGGGAATCGCGACCGCCGGATCGTCCGAAAGCACCGCCGGGATGGCGTCGCGCATGGCGGGACCGACCTTGCCGCCGGGGCGATTCTTGCCGATTTCTGTGATAGCGCCCACAAAAACGACGCCGCCGAGCCGCGACGAGCCGTGCACCCGGAGGTAATCGGCGATGACCAGCCCGCCGTAGGACCAGCCGACGACGATCGCGTCCTCGCCGGCGAAGTCGAGGACGGAGGCGAGATCCTCCGCCCACACCCGCGGATCGTCGTAGCCCGCGGAGGGCACTTCGGAATCCCCGTGACCGCGCAGATCCATCGCGACCAGGCGGAACCGCTCGGTGAGCGCGGGATCCGCCATCTGGGGCGCCCACGCCTTCGCGGATTGGGCCCAGCCGTGCACGAACACGATCGGACGGGTGTTCTCGGCGCCCTCGACCCACAACCCGATGCGGGTCCCGCCGTAGCCGACTACCTCGGTCTTCATGTCCGCACTTTATGAGGTCGGCCGGGGTGGGGGGGGGGGGGGGGGGGGGGGGGGGGTGGTCGGGGGCCGGACCCCCCCCCCCCCCCCCCCCCCCCCCCCCCCCCCCCTGTAC
Organism: Amycolatopsis sp. NPDC102389; assembly: GCF_044765885.1. Taxonomy (NCBI): domain Bacteria; kingdom Bacillati; phylum Actinomycetota; class Actinomycetes; order Pseudonocardiales; family Pseudonocardiaceae; genus Amycolatopsis; species Amycolatopsis sp. NPDC102389. The sequence goes on along the minus strand of NZ_JBIWKX010000054.1, from coordinate 24,716 downwards.
CGAACGGCCACCGGCGCCCGCACTCGCTATTTGACAGCCGAGAGGGCCTTCCAGGACTTCCAGTCGTAGAACCAGTTCTTGACGTCCGATTTGGTCGGGCTGCCCAGTTTCGAACCGGTGATCTCGACCGGGTCGCCGATCATCGCCGAGTCGAAGTACTTCTTGGCGTCCGCTTCGAGCAGGTTCACGCAGCCGTGCGAGGTGTTGGCCTTGCCGATGTTCGCCGCGTTGTCCTGGTTCTCGTGGATGTACTCGCCGTTGTTCGAGATCCGGCAGGACCACTTCTTGTTGACGTTGGTGTAGCCGTAGCGCGCGTTGTCGAACCGCGCCGTCGGCTCCTTCGTCATCACGATGAAGGTGCCGTTGGGGGTGTTGCGCTGGACGTCGCCGTCGAGCCCGTTCGAGCACGGGTAGCTCGCCGATTCCGACCCGCCCCGGTAGACCTTCATCACGTGGTCCGGCGTGTGGATCTTGACCACCTGGTTGCGGCCGATCTTGAACTCGGTGGTCACGTCGGCCTTGCCGTACGCGCCGCCGCCGAGCGCCACGCCGTAAAGCTTCGCCTCGACGCTGACCTTGATGTTGGCGGGCCAGTACTCCTTGGGCCGCCAGTCGACCTGCGTATCCGACAGCCAGCCCCAGGAGCCCTCGACGTCCTTGTCGGTCTTCACCTTGAGCGCCTTCTCGGCGGCCGCCTTGTCCTTGACCGGGGCCGCGAACTTCACGCTGATCGGCATCCCGACGCCGACCTCGGCGTCGTCGGTCGGGTTCAGCGTGGCGCGAACCTCCTTGGCCGGCTTGACCGTGCTGAACGAGCCCTTGAACTCGGCGGGCTTGTTGTCGCTGCCCGTGGCCTTCGCGGCGTAGGTGTACGTCTTGCCGTAGCCGAGGACCTCGGTGCTGGTCCAGGTCAGCCCGTCGGGGGAAAGCTCGCCCTTGACGTCCTTGCCGCCGTCCGCGGAGACCTTGACCTCGGTGAGCTTGCCGTCGGCGACCTTCACGACGACCGGCGTCACCACGGAGGCGTCCTTGGCGTCGGCCGCGGGTTCGGCGGTGATCTTGGCGACCGGAGCGGCTGACTGTCCTTCGCCGCCACTGCCTTCCGGCTTGGCGTTGCCGCCTTCTTCGCTGGAGCAGGCCGCGGCCAGCATGGCCGCCCCCGCGGCGAGCGCGGCCTTGAACACCGTGCGCCGTTCGATCACCGTGTACCTCCCATGAAGATCCCCGCGAGCTTCTACCCGCTCAGCGCCGGGAACCTCTCCGACGTTACCCGCGGCGACGGAACTCACCCTCGCCCCTCGGAGGGATAGACGCACGGGGACGGCGCGGGGTTGTTCACCCTCCCGCATTTAGTCCTCTGAATGCGGGCAGGGGTCAGAGCGAGCAGTTGATGAGCAGGGGTTCAGGGTGCAGCGAAACGCCGAAGCGAGCCTCGACGCCGTCACGCACTTCGCGCGCCAGAGCGAGGAGGTCCTCGGTCGAGGCCTTGCCCCGGTTCGTGAGCGCGAGCGTGTGCTTCGTCGACAGCGAGACCCGGCCGCCAGGCCCTTCGTGGCCCTTCGCGAATCCGGCCCGCTCGATCAGCCAGGCCGCGGACAGCTTCGTGCCGCCGGGCGCCGGATACTGCGGCACGCGCACGTCCTCGCCGACCACGTCCACGATCCCCGCCAGCACCTTCGCCAGCCGAGCCTCCCCGATGATCGGGTTGGTGAAGAAGGAGCCCGCGCTCCAGGTGTCGTGGTCGTCGGCGTCCAGGACCATGCCCTTGCCGCGACGCAGCCCGAGGACGGCTTCGCGTGCTTCGGCCGCCGGAACCCGGTCACCGATCTCGACGCCGAGCGTGCGGGCGAGTTCGGCGTAGCGGATCGGGGCGGAGAGGCCGTCTTCGTTCACCTTGAAACGCACCGTGAGCACGACGCCCGCGTCGGTCCCCTTCAGGATCGACGTGCGATAGCCGAAGCCGAGCTCTTCGGCGGTCAGCGTGCGGATCTCGCGGGTGGCGCGGTCGTAGAGATCGACCGAGACCAGGGACTCGGCCACCTCGCAGCCGTACGCGCCGACGTTCTGGATCGGTGTCGCGCCGACCGAACCCGGGATCCCGGAGAGGCATTCGAGCCCGCCGATGCCCTCGGCGACCAGGCCTTCGACGAACCCGTCCCAGTTCTCACCGGCCGCGACCTCGACGAGATCTCCGTCACGTGTCCAGCCGGTGTTGCCGATCTTCAGCACGGTGCCCTCGAAACCGTCGTCGGCGACGACGAGGTTCGAACCGCCGCCGAGCAGCAGGACCGGCTCACCCGCTTCGTCGGCCGCGCGGACCTCCTCGACCAGGGCCTGCACGGTCTTCGCCTCGGCATAACGCCGCGCCGGGCCGCCGAGGCGCAACGTGGTGTGGTCGGCGAGGGTGGGAGTTTCGGCAGTGCTCACGCCCGTGAACGGTACTGTCTGGCGCCATGGCCTCCCGTATCGAGCACCGCTCAGCGTTCTCCGCAGACCTCGCGACCACGTTCGACGCGGTCGCCGGCGAGGCGGCGCTGCGGGCGAGGCTGGAGCAGATCGGCGGCGACGACGCGGAGCTGCTGGAGTACGTCCCGGCCGGTGACGGAGTGCGCTACAAGCTGCGGCAGGGCATCAGCTCGGACAAGCTCCCGTCGGCCGTGCGGACGCTGCACCGGGGCGATCTGATCGTCGAGCGCGAGCAGACCTGGAAGGCGGCCGAAGACGGCTACACCGGCACCGCGACGGCGGCGGTCTCGGGCGTGCCGGGCGAGATCACCGCGAAGACGTCGCTGATCGGCGAAGGCGAGCGGACTACGCTGGTCAACAGCGGCCAGGTCAAGGTGCGGATCCCGTTCGTCGGCGGGAAGCTGGAAGGCGTGATCGCCGAACAGGTCACCAAGCTGCTGGAGCGCGAGGCCGAATTCGTCGCGAAGTGGCTGGCCGAGCGCTGAAACCGGTCGGGGCACCGACCCGGGGCACGACCAACCCGAACCGGCTCCGCCGCGTGGACCGGTGGCTCGCGAGCGACCCGGGGGTGACGCGGCTGCTGCATCGCGCGGACGAACCGCTCGTGGTGGACCTCGGCTACGGCGCCTCACCGGTGACCACGGTCGAGATGGCGCGATGGCTGCGCACGGTCCGCCGTGACGTCCGTGTGCTGGGCCTGGAGCTGGACGCCGAACGGGTCGCCGTCGCGCAATCCGCCGTCGACAAGCCCTGGTTGGACTTCCGGCGCGGCGGTTTCGAACTCGCGGGGACGCGGCCGGTGCTGGTGCGCGCGTTCAACGTGTTGCGGCAGTACGACGAAGCCGAGGTCCCGGGTGCCTGGTCGCTCATGCTGGACGCGATGGCACCGGGCGGGCTCCTCGTCGAAGGCACCTGTGACGAGATCGGACGGCTGAGCACCTGGGTCGCGGTCGGGCCCGGCGGGCCGCGCACGCTGACCGTGTCCGTCCATCTCGCGAGCCTGGAACGTCCGTCCACAGTGGCCGAACGGCTGCCCAAGATCCTGATTCACCGCAACGTTCCCGGCGAGCGGGTCCACGAACTACTGTCCACTCTGGACACTTGCTGGGCGACGGCCGCGCCGCATCAGAACTTCGGCGTCCGGGCCCGCTGGGCGCACGCCGTCCACCTGCTCACCGCCCGGGGCTGGCCGGTGCTGAACCGGCCGTCGCGATGGCGGCTCGGTGAACTCACGGTGCCGTGGTCGTCCGTGGCTCCCGACTAGGAATTCACCGGTCGAACCCCGCTCCGTCACCCCAAAGCGACCTGCGGTGATCACCATGGAACCGTGGAACTGCTGGAGTACGTCACCGGGCTGCTCGAGGGCACGCTGGGCTCGCCCTGGCTGTGGGTGATCGTGTTCCTCGTGTCCGGGTTGGACGCGCTCCTGCCGTTCATGCCGAGCGAGACCACCGTCATCACCGTCGCCGTCCTGATCGGCACGGACTTCCCCCGGCTGGCGCTGCTCGCGCTGGTCGCCGCGCTCGGGGCCTGGCTGGGCGACTGTCTCGGCTACACCGTCGGCGCCGCCGCGGGCCCGCGGGCGCTCGCCCGCCTGCAGCGTGGCCCGGACGGGGTCCGGCGCTACGAATGGGCGAAAATCCAGGTGCGACGCAACGCCGTCCTGCTGATCCTCGCCGCCCGCTACCTGCCCGGCGGCCGCGTCGCGAGCGGGCTCGCCAACGGCAGCCTCGGCTACCCGCCGCGCAAGTTCGTCCCGCTCGACGCCCTCGGTGCGGGCGTCTGGGCGGTGTACAGCGTCCTGATCGGACTCGTCGGCGGGGCGGCCTTCGCGAACGAGCCGGAGAAGGGCCTTCTACTGTCTTTCGCGCTCGGCCTGCTGCTGGTCGTGGCGATCGAGATCGGGCGGCGGGTCCGCGTCCGCATCCTGACCCGGCGCCGCGCGGTGGCCGGGACCAGCGACAATGGTGTGCGTGTCGAACCCTGAACGTCGCTACGTGATCTCCTTCGGCTGCCCTGACCGCACCGGCATCATCGCCCGTATCTCGGGTTTCCTCGCCGAGCACGGCGGTTGGATCGTCGAAGCGGCGTATCACACGGACCCGGACACCGGCTGGTTCTTCACCCGCCAGGTGGTGCGCGCCGATTCGCTCCCGTTCGACGCCACCGAACTGCGCACGCGCTTCGCCGAGGTCGCGAAGTCGCTTTCGAGCGAGTCGAGCTGGCAGGTCACCGACACCGGCGAGCGCCGCCGCGCGGTGATCCTCGTCTCCAAGGCCGGGCACTGCCTCTACGACCTGCTCGGCCGGGTCGCGTCCGGGGAACTGGACGTCGATGTCGCCGCCGTCATCGGCAACCACGCGTCGCTGGGCGACATCACCCGCGCCCACGGCATCCCGTTCCACCTCGTCCCGTTTCCCGCCGGCGACCCCGCCGCGAAGGCGTCCGCGTTCGCAGAGGTGCGGAAACTCGTCGACGAACACGACCCGCACGCCGTCGTCCTCGCCCGGTTCATGCAGGTCCTGCCCCCGGAACTGTGCGAAGCGTGGGCCGGGCGGGCGCTCAACATCCACCACAGCTTCCTGCCGTCGTTCGTCGGCGCGCGGCCGTACCACCAGGCGCACGCGCGCGGGGTGAAGCTCATCGGCGCGACCTGCCACTACGTCACCGCCGACCTCGACGCGGGCCCGATCGTCGACCAGGACGTCATCCGCGTCGACCACGGCGACTCGGTCGAGGACATGGTCCGCAAGGGTCGCGACATCGAAAAGGTGACGCTGGCGCGCGGGCTCCGGTGGCATCTGGAGGGCCGCGTGCTGGTGCACGGGAACCGAACTGTCGTGTTCTAGTGGTTCACTGTGTTCATGGGGACCTCAGAGATCAAGGCGATCGAGACGCTCGAAGCGCTGCGTGAGCACCTCGGCCACCCGGCCGAGCGGACCAAGGGGAAGATCATCCCCTTCCTCGATCCGCACGCGCGCACGCTGATCGAGCACTCGCCGTTCTACCTGCTGGCGACGGCGTCGGCCGACGGGACCTGTGACGTCTCGCCGCGCGGCGACCCCGCCGGTTCCGTGAAGGTGCTCGACGACAAGACGCTGGTGCTGGCGGACAGGCCGGGCAACAAACTGCTCGACAGCCAGACCAACATCCTCGACAACCCGCACGCCGGGCTGCTGTTCCTGGTGCCGGGGATGAACGAGACGCTGCGGATCAACGGCCGCGCGAAACTGGTCGCGGACGCGCCGTTCTTCGACGATCTCGTGGTCAAGGGGAAGCGGCCGTCGCTGGCGATCCTGGTCGAGGTCGAAGAGCTGTACATGCACTGCGCCAAGGCTTTCCTGCGGTCCTCGCTGTGGAAGCCGGAGACCTGGCCGGAGCGGTCGAGCCTGCCGACCGCGGGCCAGATCTTCCGCGACCAGATGAAGCTGGACATGTCGGCGGAGGCGCTGGACGCCGCGTTGACGGAAGGCGCGCTCACGACTCAGTACTGAGCCCGGATCGGATGCGGCGAAGGACGCTTTCCTCGCATGAGATGCGGTGAAAGCGTCCTTCGGCTCCGGTCAGACGCGGACCAGCATCTTGCCGGTGTTCGCCCCGCCCAACAGGTCGAGGAAGGCCTGCGGCGCGTTGCGGATACCGTCCACAATGGTCTCCGAGTACTTGAGCTCACCGGAGGCGACGAGCGGCGCGACCTCCTTCACGAACTGAGGCTGCAGCGCGTAGTGGTCGCCGACCAGCATGCCGCGCATGGTGAACCGCTTCGCGATGATCGACGCGAGATTGCGCGGCGCCGCGGCCGGTTCGGTGTTGTTGTAGACCGAGATCATCCCGCAGATCGCCATCCGGCCGTGCAGGTTGATCGAGTCGATGGCCGCTTCGAGGTGCTCGCCGCCGACGTTGTCGAAGTACACGTCGATACCTTCGGGCGCCGCCGCGCGCAGCTGCTCGGCCACCGGGGCGTCCTTGTAGTTGAACGCCGCGTCGAAGCCCAGTTCGTCGGTCAGCCACTTGACCTTGTCGTCCGTGCCGGCGCTGCCGATGACCCGCTTCGCGCCCTTCAGCTTCGCCAGCTGGCCGACGACGGACCCGACCGCGCCCGCCGCGCCGGACACGAAGACGGTGTCGCCCTCCTTGAACTCCGCGACCTCGAGCAGCCCGGCGTACGCGGTGAGCCCGGTCATGCCGAGGACGCCGAGGTACGCCGTGATCGGGGCGGCCTCCGGGTCGACCTTCACCGCGTGCTTCGCGGCGACGACGGCGTGGGAGCGCCAGCCGAGGCCGTGCAGCACGATGTCGCCGGGTTTGAAACCGTCCACGGTGGACTCGAGCACTTCACCGACGGCGCCGCCGTGCATGACCTTGCCGACCTCGTACGGCTCGGCGTAGGACTTCGCGCTGCTCATCCGGCCGCGCATGTACGGATCCACGCTCAGCACCTGGTTGCGGACCAGGATCTCTCCCTCGCCCGGGGTGGGGATCTCGACGTCGGCGATCTCGAAGTTCTCGAGCGTCGGGACGCCGTGCGGACGGGAGGCGAGCCGGATCTCGGTTGCGTTCACGAGGTAACTCCAAGTCTGTTGCCGAAGCGGGGCGATCGCCCCGTATTCACGACGGGTACAACGAGGGAACCGGGGCGACCATTCCGGTTGTGGCGAGCGCTACACGACCTCGGCGAGCTTGCCGAGAACGCCCTCGTAGATCCGCTTGAGCCCACCGGGCGCGAAGGTCTTCTCGAAGAAGCCGCCGATGCCGCCCGCGCCGTCCCAGGTCGTCTCGATGCGGACGAGGCTGCCTTCCGGAACCTCGCGGACGGTCCAGGTGGTGACCATGCTGGAGTTCGCGTCGGTCTCGACGAGGGTGCCTTCGGACGGCTCCGTCACCGTCGCTGCGACGTCACGCACGCGCTTCGACGTCGCCTGCAGCTTCCAGCGCGCCTTCGTGCCCGCGCCGACGCCGCCTTCCGTGACCTCGTAGTCGCGGTAGTGCTCCGTCAGCAGCTTCGGTCGGGTTTCGGCGTAGTCCGCGACGAGCGCCCTGACCTTGTCCGCCGGCGCCTCGATGGTGCGCTCCGCGATGGCCGTGACCTTTCCCATCCCACTCCCTTTCACCCGTGTTGCAAGACAGCGTCCACGATTCCACCGCTGCCCGCAGAGGGAGCGCGCGCCCCCCTGCCCCAGGTACATGAAGGCCCCCTTCCTGTACCTAGGCGCAAGGAAGGGGGCCTTCATGTACTTCAGCCGGAGCTAGATGAGGGACTTCTCCTTCAGCCAGTCCTTCGCGACGTCGCCCGGCTTCTCGCCGTCCGAATCGACGCGCTTGTTCAGCTCACGCAGCTGCACGGTGTCGAGGGCCTTGCTCACGGCGTTGACGGCGGCCGCGAAGTCGGCGCCGCGCTCGTCGAGGACCTTCTTGTTCACCGCGGGCACGACGTTCTCGGTCGGCACGATGGCGAGGTCGTCCTCCAGCGCCACGAACTGCGGGTCGCCGACGAGCGGGCTCACCGAGTCGACCGGGATGACGGTGACCTTGCCGGACCGCAGCTGCTCGACCCGCGGGCCGGCCTCCTGCACGGTCTGGAACGTGGCCTTCAGCTTGTAGACGTCCGTGAAGCCCTTGAAGCAGGGAAGCCGCTTCTCGCACTCCGGCGCCCCTGCGACGATGACGTTGTCGACCTTCGACAGGTCGCTGATCTTCGCCAGCCCCTTCTCCTTGGCGAGATCGGCCTTCACGATGTAGGTGTTCTTGTTCTCCGCCGGCGAGTAGTCCAGCAGGCCGACGCCGTCCGGCTCGAACAGCTTCTTGAGCTGCCCGTACTCGCCCTGCGCGTCCTTCGCGGCGTCCTTGCCGAATCCGGTGCTGATGGCGGCGCCCTGGTACTCCGGGACGAACTGGAGCTCACCGGACTTCAGCGCCGGGTAGATCAGCTCGCGCGAACCGAGGTTCAGCTTGCGGGTGATCGGATAACCCTTGGCCTCCAACGCGTTCGCGTACAGCTCGGCGAGGATCACGCTGTCGGTGAAGTTGAAGGAGGCGACCACGATCGGCGCCCCGCCCTTGCTCTGCGCGGCCGGGGCCGCCGCGTCGTCGCCACCCCCACAGGCGGTCATACCGAGGACGGCGGCGGCGAGCACCGCGCCCACTCGAACATTCCGTGTCCAGCGCACGTGCACACTCCTATGACTCGTTCAGAGGAATGGACAGTATCTCCGGGTCACGACAGAATCCACATTTTGAGAGTTGTGCCCCCTGCGCTCCCAGAGAACGGAATCCGGCGCCCCGATCGGGGTAAGGTCGGCCGGTGCGAGCCTCCTCCGTGTTCCCCGTTCCCGCCCAGGGCGGACGGCCGCTCTTCGAGTGGCGGTGGGTGGACCGCCATCTCGACGAGATCTTCGAACGGCTCGGCGAGCACATCACGCTGACCGCGGCGGCGCTCGCCATCGGGCTGGTGGTGTCGATCGGTGTTTCGGTGATTTCGCTGCGTCGCCGGTGGTTCTACGTCATCGCGCTGAGCGCGGCGGGTTCGCTCTACGTCATCCCGAGCCTCGGCGCCTTCGCCGTGCTGGTGCCCTTCACCGGCCTGACGTCCTTCACCACCGCGGTGATCCCGTTGGCGACGTACACGTTGCTGATCCTCATCCGCAACATCGTCACCGGTGTCGAACAGGTACCCAAGGAAGTCCGCGAAGCCGCGATAGGCATGGGTTTCACGCGTTCGCGGTTGCTGTGGCAGGTCGAACTGCCGCTCGCGCTGCCGGTGGTGATCGCGGGCCTGCGGGTCGCGGCGGTGACCACGATCGGGCTCGTGACGGTGACTTCCATGCTCGGCAAGGGCGGTTTGGGGTACTTCATCCGCAACGGTATCCAGACCGCGACGCCGAACCCGACGTCGATCATCGTCGGTGTCGGGCTTTCCGTGGTGCTGGCCGTGACGGTGGATCTGCTGCTGTGGCTCGGTGGGCGCGCGCTCGCGCCGTGGTCGCGGAAGGCGGCGTCGCGATGAGCATCATCGACCAGACCATCGAGTGGTTCGGCGAACCGAACCGCTGGAGCTGGACCGATCCGGCCGGCGTGCCGTACCGGACGGTCGAGCATCTCCAGTTCTCCTTGCTGGCATTGGCGATCTCGGCCGTGCTGACGATCCCGCCCGCGTTGTGGCTGGCGCATTACCGCCGCGCGCAGTTCCTCGCGACGAGCGCGGTGAACATCGGCCGCGCGATCCCCAGCTTCGGGCTGGTGATCCTGTTCTGGTTCCTGGCTTCCCGGCTCGGAGCCGACACGGGGTTCTGGCCGCTGATGCTCGCGCTGGTGGCCTTGGCGCTGCCGCCGTTGTTCACCAACACTTACGCGGGAGTCATCCAGCTGGAGCAGGAAACCGTCGACGCCGCGCGCGGAACCGGCTACCGCGAGTGGCAGATCATGCTGCGCCTGGAGTTGCCGCTCGCGTCACCGGTCATCCTCGCGGGTGCCCGCGTCGCGTTCCTGCAACTGGTGGCGACCGTCGCGATCGGCGCGATCGTCAACGACGGCGGCGGGCTCGGACGGTACATTGTGGACGGTTTCGCCCTCGGGGATCCGGGCCACGGCGAGATTCTGGCGGGTGGCATCGCGGTCGTCGTGCTGGCTTTGGTGTGCGAAGGCGTTTTCGCGCTCATCACGCGTTGGGTGACACCTCGCGGGCTGGCGATCCAGTCCCGCGCGGAAACCCGTTCCTGAGCGCCGAAACCAAAGCCGTCACCTCGGGTCCCAGCGACCGATCCGCCTCGACGGGCGGCACCAGTTCCCGCAGCCACTCGTAAGCGGCACGGAGCCGAGGCGAGCCATCCCCAGTCGCCAGGAATCGCGCCTGCGAACCCGTGATCAGCTCGCAGGCCGTGATGGCGAACATCCGCGCGCAAGCGTCACGGAGCTGGTTCCCCGCCGCCCAAGCGAACGCCTGCACATCCTCCTGCCCGGCAGAGGTGTCGACAGAACCCAACGTCGCGGGCGTGGCCAGCCGCCGCAGCGCGTGCAGCTCCCCCACCGCGCGTTTGTGCAACGGAACCAGCCCCGCCTGCGGGCCCGGATCCACCGCGAGCTGCGCGGGAAGGCCGCTGAACCGCTCGTCGAGCAACCGGTGCGTCCGCTGCACGCTCACTTCGCCGAGATGCACCAGCGCCGCCGTCACCGCGTCCATCCGCAGCCCGAGTTCGACGGCGTGAAACCCTGTCGTGGAAACGAATTCCCCGTCGAGGAACACCGGCGAGTCCGTCGGAACCGCACGCCGCAGGACAGCGCCCAGCTCGCCGTTCACCCGCGTGAGGTGGGCGATCGCCCGCGGTGCGACGCGCACGGAGACCGGCGCCTGGACGACTCCCGGGCGCACCGTGGCGCTGTCGAGCAAGCCGCCGAGCTCGTACAGCACCGACTCCAGTACCTGGTCGTCTCCCGCCAACGCGGGACGATAGATCGCTTGTGGCGCACCGAGAACGTCGACTGCGATCGCGGCGGCCAGGGTCTGGAGATCCACCAGCTGCTGGACTTCGGTCCGCGCGAAGGCGGCGAGCGTCTCCGCCAGCGGCGAACCCTGGATGAGGGTCGCGCCTTCCTTGAGTCCCGGCTCGTACGGCTCCGCCAGCACCTCCGACGCGGGTGTCTCGACGCCGTCCACCAGCACGGTCCCGACACCCAGGAAGGTCTGGAAGGCGTGCGCCAGCGGGATGATCTCGCCGGCGCTGCCCAGCCCCGTCCTCGGCACGGCGGGGGTGAACCCCTCATTCAGCCGGTCGACGAGGAACGTCACCAGCTCCGGGCTCGCACCCGCCTCGGGCGCGAGCAGATCCCGCAGGCGTACCAGCAGCAGCCAGCGCACTTCTTCGGCCGAGAGCCAGGGCGGGCCGCCGACGGCACGGCCGATCAGCAGGTTCCGCTGATGCGCGGCCGAACCTTCCACGGAGACCCCGGCGAGCCTGCCCATGCCGGTGTTCACGCCGTAGACGGGACGCTCGCCCAGCGCGGCGAGGACACGGGCGCGGTTCTCGGCGAGCTTCGCCAGCAACCCGGGATCGAGTTCGAGGGTCCCGGCCTCGAAGGCCGAGGCCAGCGGGAAGTCCTTTGTGGACAGCCTCACTCGACGGGGCGCGCGAGGCCGTCGATCACCTCGGCGCCGGGCAGGGACGCGAGGGTCGAGCCCGAGATCAGCAGCTTGCCGCCGCGGATACCGCTGCCGATGACCAGCTCGGGTTCGTCGGCGACCCGCTGGTCGATCAGGATCGGCCACTCCGCGGGCAGCCCGACCGGCGTGATACCGCCGTACTCCATGCCGGTGAGCGAAACGGCCTCGTCCATCGGGGCGAACGAGGCCTTGCGGACGTCGAGACGGCGTTTGATCACGCCGTTCACGTCGGCGCGGGTGGTGGCGAGGATCATCGCGGCGGCGAAGCGGACCTCACCGGCGCGTTTGCCGGCGACGACGACGCAGTTCGCGGACGCGGAAAGCGGTGAGCCGTAGGCCTCGCAGAAGGCGGCGGTGTCGGCCAGCTCGGCGTCGATCTCGACGACGCCGACGGCGTCCGGATCGGGCAGGGCGGCGAGCGCCTTCGCGACGGGCTCGGCGAGCAGATCCGTGCGGGTGAGGGCGGGGACGACGGTGAGGCTTCCGGCGATGGTCCAGGTGGTCACCGGCCCAGAATAATCACCAGTTGCGGCCGCCGCGCTGGACCTCGATGAGCTTGGGGCGGACGTCCACGAGGTACACCAGGACCGCGACCAGTGCGGGCAGCCACAGGATCATCCCGCCGCCGTAGAACTGGAAGAACGTCAACACCACGGTGGCCCCACCGGTGATGAGCATCCAGATGGGCTTGGTCTTCCGATCGGCGGCCGAATACGCGTCCGCACGCTGCAACAGCGCATGCACGAACGCGAACAGCCCCGTCAGCGCGCCGCCCCAATGGATGGCGATGAGGATCCAGTTGGCAACGAACACGGATTCAGCTTACGTCAAACCGGGCGAATGACCCGGGCCCCCGGCACCGAAGCGGGTGCCGGGGGCCTGGAGTTAACGCGGACCTTACTTCTCGGTGGTCTTCGGCGCGGTGGCCGGCTTCTTGGCGGCCGGGCTCGAAGTGGTGCGGCGCGCGGTGGTCGTGGTCTTCGGCGCGGTCTTGTTGGCGACCTTGCGCGAAGCCGAGCGGGTCTCGTGCGCGAGGTCGTCGCCGATCTCCTCGACCTCGTCGGCGATCTCGCCGGCGACCTCGGTCACCTTGCGGGCGGTCTTCTCGCCGACGGAGCGGGTGCCCTTGGTGACCTTGCCGAGCACGGTGTCGATGCGCTCACGGGCGTCGGTGGTCGCACCCTCGACGCGGTCCTGCGCGGTGCTGATCGCGTCCTCGAGCTGCTCGATGGCCTTCTTGACCTGCGGCTGCGCGGCGATCTTGTCCCACGCCTGCTCACCGGACTCGGCCAGCTTGTTGTACAGCTTCAGCGCGGCCTCGGTGTAGTCGTCGATGACCTTGCGCAGCTCGGCCGGGTCCAGCTTCTCGCGGAGACCCTCGACGTCGTGCGGGAGCTCTTCGATGTTCTTGCGGGCGGTCTCGCCACCCTCGACGACCTTCTCCTTGGCCTTCGACACGGCGTCGACGACGGCCTGGCCCGCCAGGTTGCCGGCGCCGAGGGCGGCCAGCAGCGGCGTGCGGACCTGGTCGAGGGCGGTGGTCTTGCGGTCGGTCTTGTTCTTCGTGGCCGTGGTCATGCTGACTCCTTGGATTCGGCTGCTGGTTCTGGGGTTGTCGCCGCCTGCTCGGGTTTCGCGGCGGCGTTCTCGCGGCGGAACGATTCGTAGACGTCGAGCAGGACCTGTTTCTGCCGCTCGGTCAGCTCGGTGTCGGCGCGGATCGCGTCGCCGACCGGGCCACCCGTGGGCAGATCGAGGATTCCCGCTTGCACGTAGAGCGCCTCGGCCGAGATACGCAGGCCCTTGGCGATCTGCTGCAGGATCTCCGCGCTGGGCTTGCGGACCCCGCGCTCGATCTGGCTCAGGTACGGATTGGACACGCCGGCGAGTTTCGACAGCTGCCGCAAGGAGATCTTCGCGTTGCTGCGCTGCTGGCGGATGTACTCGCCGATGTCGGAAGCGATGTCCGCGACCTTCTCCATCGGCCCGCCCGATGGGGGCTGGTCCCGGTTGGTGTCTGACATCGGTCACCTCCTCGCGACTTCACCAACGCTACGCCGGAGTGCTAGCAATTGCAAGCACTCTGCTTGCAACCATCGGGTGTGTTGGTGCTCACCCCGCTACGGTGGGGGGATGTCGAACGCCACGCGGCTGCGGCGGCGCCTCGTCGAGCATCTGCTCGCCGAGGGCGTGCTGCACGACGCGCGGTGGATGACCGCGTTCCGCTCCGTGCCGAGACACGTCTTCCTGCCGCGGTTCTTCGTCCCGGCGGCGAACGGCTGGGCCGCGGTCGAGCACGGCGACGACGAGTGGCTCAGGCGCGTCTACTCCCCCGACGTCCTGGTCGTCCAGCTGGACGACGATTCCGGGCTCTGGGAACGGGCGCGGTATCTCGGCGCGCAGCCGGGAACGCCGACCAGTTCGTCCAGCCAGCCCGCGATCATGGCGATCATGCTCGAAGAGCTCCGCGTCGCCGACGGACAGCGCGTACTGGAGATCGGCACGGGCACCGGCTACAACACCGCGTTGCTGTGCCATCGGCTCGGTTCCGGGCTCGTGTACACAGTGGACATCGACCCGGAGCTGGTCGACGCCGCGCGCGAACGGCTCGCGGAGATCGGGTACGCGCCCTCGTGTGTGGCGGCCGACGGCGCGGAAGGCTTTCCCGCGGGAGTGCTCTACGACCGGGTGATCTGCACTTGTTCGGTGTCGGCGATCCCGCCCGCGTGGCTGGAGCAGACGATGCCGGGCGGCCTGATCCTCACCACGTTGAACCGGCCGATCGGCGGCGGGCTCGTCCGGATCGTCGCGGGCGAAGGCGCGACGGGACACGGGCGGGTGCTCGCCCGCGACGGCCGCTTCATGCCGCTGCGCGCGCACCGGTTCAAACCGGCGAAGGCGCTCGAAGGCGACGTCGCATGGCGGCCGACGCGGCTGCCGATGGGAGTGATCACCGAGATCCGCAGCCGCTTCGAATTCTTCGCCGGGCTTCAGCTGCCGGGCGTGACGGCCGCACGGCAAGGCCAGAGCACCACCCTGGTCCACCCGGACGGCTCGTGGATGCGACATCGGCAGCGGGGCAGCGAGTACGAAGTGGCCGAAGGCGGCCCGCGACGGCTGTGGGAGATCGTCGAAGCCGCGTACGAAGAATGGCTCGAACTCGGCGAGCCGGGGCGGGACCGGTTCGGGCTCAGCCTCGACGGCGAGGACCAGGTGATCTGGCTGGATTCACCCGATGGCCGCACTTGGCCGTTGTGCCCCTGAAAGCAGGCCTCGTACCCACTTCTCGACATGGTCGACGGCGTCGTCCACCGGGATGTGGGTGGTGTCGAACAGTTCGACCGGCGGCTCCATCGCGGGCGCTTCCGCTTGCAGCCACGCGTTGAACTCCAGCATCTCCTCGACGCGTTCCTCGTCCCACTCCCGCCAGGCGGGCCGCGCGAGCAACCGCTTGCGCAACGCGTCGGGCTCGCTGACGAGCGCCAGATAGTGGATGTCGGAGAAGAACACGCGCTCGGGCAACCGCTCGAACTCGGGCGGCGCGACGGTGCCGCAAAGCACGACCGGCCGCCCGTTCTGATGCAGCATCGCCGCCATCCGCAGCCAGGTCGAGCGGAACACGGGATGGCCGGGGACGTCGTCGCGCAACGCCCCGGTCCACAACACGTCCTGCTCGACCACGAGCGCGAGATCGCCGAGACGTCGCGCCAGGAGCGGCCCGACCGTCGACTTGCCCGCGCCGCTCGGCCCGGTCAGCGCGAACAGCGGGAGGCGCCGGAACGGCCACCGGTGCGCGCATTCCGCGCACACCAGCAGCCCGCTCTCGACTCGTGGCCGTTCGGCGCGATCACCGCAGGCCGGGCAGATCTTGAGATCGAGGACCACGGTCAGTCGAAGAGGCCCTCGAGGAAACCGCCCTTACGACGCTTGTGCCCGTATCCGTGAGGAGAGTCCGCGTACCCGCCGCGGTATCCCTTGGGCGAGTCCGCGTATCCACCCCGGTAGCCCTTCGGCGAGTCGGCGTACCCGCCGCGATGCGGCCGCGGGGAGTCCGGGCGGCCGTAGTGCGGCGCCGGCGCGTGCCCACCTCCCTGATACGGCGGGGGCTGATGCCCGCCGTAGTACGAGTTCTCGGCACCGGCGATGGCTTCCAGCTCACCCCTGTCCAGGAAGATGCCGCGGCACCCCTGGCACTGGTCGATGTGGATGCCGTTCTTGTCGACGGTCTTCATGACGTTCTGGCACTTCGGACAAATCACGTATCAGAGATTACGCATTTTTCGCCCGCGAGGTCAGCAGGCACACAGACAAAACGGATGTCCGGCCGGATCCGCGTAGACCCTGAAGGTCTCCGGGGCGTCGTCGAGCAGCTTCGCGCCGATCTTCAGCGCGCGCTCGTGCGCGGCTTCCATGTCGGTGACGTCGAGGTCGACGTGGGCCTGCTGCGGGTTCTCGGCGGACGGCCACGCGGGCGGCCGGTAGTCGGGCACGCGCTGGAACGAGAACCGCGCGCCGCCTTCCGGGTTCCGCAGGGTCACCCAATGGCCGTCTTCGGCGACTTCGGCCGCCTCCCAGTCGAGCAGCTCGCGGTAGAACTCCGCCAGCGCGACCGGATCCGGGCAGTCGAGAGCCACCGCGCCGAAGGTCGGTACCGCACCCATGGTTCAGCCTCCAGAATGATCGAGTAACCAGTGAACCGAGTATGAGGGTTATCGAAGCCGATGACAACCGGTCTCGCCCGTACACTGGGCGAGGTGAACACCGACGCGTCCCTGGTGGTCGAGTTTCTGAACACGGTGAACGTCGAACGCGGCACCGACCTCCTGGACGAGCTGGAGTCCTGGCAACGCTGGGCCCGCGATCACCGGCTGCGCGCGGATACCCCCGCGGCCGCGCGCGAAACCCGGGACGCGCTGCGGGCCGCGATCGGCGACCCGCGGCTCCCCCAGCTCGGCCTGCGCGCGCCGGCGGAGATCGTCCTCGGCGCGGAAGGCCCGCTCCTGGTCTCGGAAACGGTCTGCGAGGCGGTGCTGGCAGCCTCGACCCGGCTGGCCGTGCTCGGCGAATGGATCCGGCTCAAGATCTGCCCGGCGGACGACTGCCTGTGGGCGTTCTACGACGAATCGCGGAACCGGTCGCGGACGTGGTGCTCGATGCGGGCCTGCGGGAACCGGGAGAAGGCGCGGGCTTGGCGGGCGCGCACGGCGGACGTCTCGACCTGAGCCCGCGGTGTGGGCTGAAAGCGTCCTTCACCGCGTCTGATGCGGCGAAGGACGCTTTCGTCGCGTCGCATGCGGCGAAGGGCCCTTTCAGCCCGCGCCGCCCCCGGATCCGCCGGACCCGAACGACCACAAGTTCTGGGGTCACCCACCCCCGAGTCACCCCCAGGGGTTGTGCACAGCGTTAGGCCAAAAACGTGAAAAGCTGTGGATAACCCTGGGGATGACTCCACTTCCTGTGGACAACTCCCGGTGAGGCCTCCGGAGTGTGGTATACGCGCGGCGCTCAGAAGAGCAGCTGCGCGACCGCGTAGATGACCAGCCCGGCGAGCGCGCCGACCACCGTCCCGTTGATCCGGATGAACTGCAGATCCCGGCCCACCTGGAGCTCGATCTTGCGCGAGGTCTCCTCGGCGTCCCAGCGCTCCACGGTGTCGGTGATGATCGTGGTGATCTCCTTGGAGTAGTGGGTGACGACGTAGGCCGCCGCGCCCTCCACCCAAGTGTCCACTTTGGACCGGATGTGATCGTCGGAGACCAGCCGCTCGCCGAGGGTTTCGATACCCGTGCGCACGCGGCGCCGTAGCTCGCTCGACGGGTCCTCGGCGGCGTTGAGCAGCATCTCCTTCGCCGTCGCCCACGCCGAGCCGATCAGCTTCTGCACCTCGTCGTGCCCCAGCATCTGGGATTTGACCTGCTCGGCGCGCGCCATCACCTCGGGGTCGGTCTGCAGGTCCTGGGCGAACTCGCCGAGGAACTTGTCCAGCGCCAGCCGCATGGGGTGGTTGACGTCGGTCTTCACCGCCCAGACGAACGACAGCACCTCGCCGTAGACCTTGTCCGCGAGCATCTCGTCGACGAATTTCGGCGACCAGCTCGGCGCCCGGTCCGAGACCACGCGCAGCATCGTCGAGTGGTTGTCCCGCACCCACTCGTAGCCGCGGTCGCACATCAGGTCCACCAGCTTGTGGTGCGCCCCGTCGGCGAACACGCCTTCCAGGATCTTGCCGAGCGGCGGCCCCCACGGCTTGTCCACGATCCGCTTGACCACGGCCTGTTCCATGATCGCCTGGACGTCTTCGTCGCGGAGCACCTTGACCGCCGCGCGCACCACGGTGGCCAGCTCGGACGTCACGCGTTCGGCGTTGGCGGGCTGCGAGAGCCAGCCGCCGAGCCGCTTCGAGACCTCGACCCGGCTCAGTTTCTCGCGGATCACGGATTCGGACAGGAAGTTCGAGCCGACGAAGTCGCCGAGGCTGCTGCCCAGCGCGTCCTTCTTGTTCGGGATGATCGCGGTGTGCGGGATCTTGATCCGCAGCGGATGCCGGAACAGGGCCGTCACCGCGAACCAGTCGGCGAGCGCGCCGACCATCCCGGCCTCGGCGGCCGCGCGGACGTAGCCGACCCAGGCGGGCCAGCCGGCGGCCTCCGCCCAGCTGGTCAGCAGGAAGATCACCGTCGCGCCGAGCAGGAACGACAACGCGACCATCTTCATCTTGCGCAGGCCGCGGCGCTTCTCCTCTTCGGCGGCGGTTCCACCGGGGGGATCGGCTGGGGTCACCTTGGCGGGCGTCAGTTGCTCCACACCGCCATTGTCCGTGAGGATGGCTGATCGTGCGCGAACCTGTCCTCGTACCCCGCCTCCAGCCCTTCACCTCGACCATCTTCGCGGAGATGACGGCACTGGCCGTCCGGCACGAAGCCGTCAACCTCGGCCAGGGTTTCCCCGACACCGATGGGCCCGCCGGAATGCTCGACGCCGCCAAGAACGCGCTGTTCGGGGGTGCGAACCAGTATCCGCCGGGTCCCGGGCGGCCCGAGCTGCGCGCGGCGATCGCGCGGCACCGGCTCCGGTACGGCGTCGAGTACGACCGCGACACGGAGATCCTGGTCACCGCCGGCGCCACCGAGGCCATCGCGGCGTCGCTGATCGCCCTCACGCAGGCGGGTGACGAGGTGATCGTCATCGAGCCGTACTACGACTCGTACGCGGCCGCGGTCGCCATGGCGGGCGCGGAGCGGCGTGTCGTCGGCCTGGTGGAACGCGACGGCCGGTTCGCGCTGGACGTCGAGGGCCTGCGCGCCGCGGTGACCGGCAGGACGAGGGCGATCCTGATCAACTCGCCGCACAACCCGACCGGCACGGTGTTCACGCGCGCCGAGCTGGAAGCCGTCGCCGCGCTCTGTGTGGAGCACGACCTGATCGCGATCACCGACGAGGTCTACGAGCACCTGGTCTTCGACGATGCCGAGCATCTCCCGCTGGCGACCTTCCCCGGTATGCGCGACCGCACCGTCTCGATCTCCAGCGCGGGCAAGACGTTCAACTGCACCGGCTGGAAGATCGGCTGGGTCTGCGCGAGCCCCGAGCTGGTCGCGGCGGTGAAGGCGGCGAAGCAGTTCATCACCTTCGTCTCGGGCGGCCCGTTCCAGCCCGCCGTCGCCCACGCGCTGGACCACGAACTGCCGTGGGCCGAGGAGCTGCGTACGAGCCTTCAGGACAAGCGGGACCGGCTCGCCGCGGGTCTCGCGGAGGCGGGGTTCGCGGTCCGGCCGACCGCCGGGACGTACTTCGTCTGCGTCGACGTGCGCCCGCTCGGGTTCGACGACGCCGCCGAGCTGGCCTGGGAGCTCCCCGAACGGGTGGGCGTGGCGGCCGTGCCCGTAAAGGTGTTCACCGATCACCCGGACGAGTGGAAACACCTCCTGCGGTTCGCGTTCTGCAAACGCAACGAGGTCATCGACGAAGCCGTCACCCGGCTGCGCAAACTTCGGTGACTCGTCCGATGTTCACGCCCAGCCGCCCTTTTCGAGTGTCCGTCCGAGCCGGTCGAGACACCGTCTTCGCAGCCTGCCGACACTGGCCGGACTGATGCCCAGCTCCCCCGCGAGCTGGGCATAGGACAGCTCCGGCCGGTGCGCGAGGAGCCGCACGAGCCGTCGATGCGCGTCCGGCAGGCGATCGACCGCCGACCAGAGCGCGCGGTCGCGTTCGGCGCGGACGACGTCGGCCTCCGGGGTCGTCTCCGCGCCGGGCAGCGGACGCGGCGTTTCGCGCCTGTTCCTGGTGATCATCCGGAGCGCGAGACGCCGCGCCGTGGTGGTCAGCCAAGCCCCGAGCTTCGCTTCGTCGCGTAGCGCGCCGGGCGCGCGAAGCAGTTCCAGCCACGCGTCCTGACAGATGTCCCTGGCGTCGGCTTCGCTCAGCCGATAGGTCTTCAGAGCCTTGAGCACCGCCGCCGACACGGCGTTCACGTCCCACATCCCGGACTCTCCCCTCCCGGCGGCTTGCGTTCGCCGCGCCGATCACCGAACGCGACTTCGACGGCACGCACCGCAGTGAGGATCCGGGAAAGGTCAGGTCACCGAGGATTTGAGTAGTTCCACCCGTCCCCGGATGGCCGCCGGACACATACCGAGAGTGATCAACTTCGGTACTCCAGGCACCGGAGCCGGTTGCGTCGTTCCGCCTAACGGGCTGGATCGGCGGCGGCTGAAGTGAAACACTCCCCTCCGGTGCTAAAACTGGTGCAGCCCCGGGGGAACTGCGACCTGACCGGAAGAGACCCCAAGAAAGATCGAACTCACGCGGAAAACGTGGGTTTCAGGCGCGGACGGTGGTGATTGCTGTGAGTGGTGCGGCAGTCGTGCGCCGTCACGACCTCACCTCTTGGAAGACCGGCACGCGAATTCTTTTCGCGGGCGGGCTCGCGCTCACCGGTTGGATCCTCGGCGCCGTTCTGAGCACCCCGGCTTCGGCCGACGAACAGATCTCCGTGACGCCGGAGACGTCCGTGGTCCAGCCCGCGGACGAAGCCGGATCCGGGAAAACGACCACTCCGAAAGAGTCCACTTCGGACTCCACCGCGGCCGAAACCACGAAACCCGCTGAGCCCACCGAAACCTCGGATGAGCCCGCTCCCGTTTCGAGCGAAGAGCCCGAGGCCGCCGGGACCACTGGGACCGCTGAGGCCGCTGAGGCCGCCGTGGAGGAAGAGGCCGTTTCGAGTACGAGTTCCGTCGAGAAGACTTCTTCTCCGGAACCGGAAAAGAAGACCGCGAAGCCGCAGGCGTCCAACGGTTTGCTGGGCGGCCTCATCGGCGGCGTGCTGAACGTAGTCACGAACACGGTCGGCGGCGTCGTCGAAACCGTCGGCGGGGTCGTCGGTGTCGTCGATGGAATCGGCGACCAGGTCGTCGCGCCGATCATCACCCCGAAGCCGTGCTGCGGCGGCAACCCGGGGATCCTGCCGGGCGCCGGCGACATGCTCGACCCCGTTTTCGGCGGCGGCTCTGGCGAATCGGCGGGCGGCTCGGTCACCATCGCCGTCCCGGCCAAGGCCGCCACGCAGAACGCGCCCGCCACCCCGGATCCGCGTCCGCTCGTTCCCGCCGAGACCCCCGTTCCGGCGGCGAGCCAGAACCACCGCGTCACGCTGCCCGTCCGGACCGAGTTCGACAGCAAGCCCGCTCCGGCCAAGCCCGCCGACTCGGGCACGCACGCGTCCCGGGACGGCGGCGGCTCCGGCGGCGGCGGTGGCCTGCCGAGCGCACCGGTGGCCCCGGTCGCGCCCACGACGACCGCCCAGCCGGGACACGACAACACCGGTGGCGGCCGCGGGCCGCTCGCCGTGCTCGACGCCGGAATGCCCGCCACGCAGCTGAAGCTCATCGGAGCAGGCTGCGACCACGAAGGCGAGCGCACCGGCCGGGAAGCCGCGCTTCCCGCCACCTCCCCCGACTGACCTGACCGGGTCGCCGGGGAGAACCACGTCCAAACCAAGATCAACTTCTGGTTTCGACGTCCGCTGAATCCTCTGGCAAAAGCCGCTTTCGCCTGCCCCTTTTTCAGGCAACTCCACTGTCTTTCCGAACGGCCGACCGCGCCCGGCCGGTTCGGATCCCGGCCCCGGCGCCGCGCTGCCCCTGCGGCGCCGGGACCAGCACCGGGTGGACTCCGGGGGCTTCTGCTCACCGCGCCGAGCAGGAGCCGGCCAAGCTCGAAGTCCGCCTGAACCGCGGGCGGTTCCCGGCACGTCGAGGGGCTGTGCCGGGTAACCGCCGCGGTGCCCGCCTGCGAGGTTTCGGCCTCGGGGCGGGCCGGATAGCCGGTGCGCTGGTCGTGCGGCGCCGATGCCCTCCCTGGAGCGTCGGCCGCCCCGCCGGCGCACCGGCTATTTCCGTTTCCGACGCCCGCGTTTCGTCCTCTGAATGCGGTAGTTGCACGCGCAACTACCGCATTCAGAGGACTAAACGCGGGGAATCAGGTGACCTGGACGGCGACCGTGGCGGCGGCGACGGGGGTCGCGGCCACCGAAGCGGCCGCCGCGCCCAGCCTGCGCACGGCCTCGAAGAGCCTCTCGGCCGGAAGCGCGTACGGCAGCCGCAGCCAGCGCTCCAGTCCACCGTGGACACCGAACCGCGAGCCCGGCGCCACCTGCACCCCGTGCCCCGCCGCCGCGACGGCCAGCCGCGTGCTCATCGGCTCCGGCAGACGGCACCACAGCGACAGCCCGCCGGACGGCACGGTGAACGTCCACTCCGGGCAGTACCAGTTCAGCGCCCCGATCAGCGCGTCGCGCTGGGCCAGCGTTTCCCGGCGGCGGTGCGTCAGCGCGGCTCCACCGTCGTCGAGCAGTTCCGCGAGGACGAGCTGTTCGAAGACCGGCGACCCCAGGTCGACGGCGAACCGGGCGGCGACCAGCCTGCCGATGATGTCCTCCGAGGCGCGGATCCAGCCGAGCCGCAGGCCGGCCCAATGCGATTTGGCCGCCGAGCCGATCGTGATGCCGAGATCGCCCATGAACGCGCCCAGCGGCGGCGGCCCGTCGGCCGGATCGCCTTCGAGGTCCAGTTCGACCAGCGTCTCGTCGATGATCGCCGGGGTACGGGCGCGGGCCAGCGCGGCCGCGAGCCGCTCCCGGGCGGCGGCGTCCATCCGCAGACCGGTCGGGTTCTGGAAGTCCGCGACGAAGTACGCGAGCCTCGGCGCGGACTGCCGCAGCGCGGCCTCGATCCCGACGACGTCCCAACCGGTGACCGGGTCCAGGGGCACCGGCACCCCGATGGCGTGCGCGGCGCCGATGGCCTCCAGCGTGTTCGGATACGTCGGCTGCTCGACCAGCACCCGGTCGCCCGGACCGGCCAGCATGCGCAGGACCTGCACGAACGCGTGGTGCGCGCCGTTGGTGACCATCACCTGATCGGCGTTGGTCGGCAGGCCGCGTTCGGTGTAGCGGCGGGCGATCCGCTCACGCAGGACCCGCAGGCCGCGCACCTGGTAACCGTTCTCGCCGAGGTGGTCCACCAGCGATTTCCGCGCGGCGTCCACGGCCGGGACCAGGCCGGCGACGGCGGGCGGGCAGGCCTGCGCGAGGTCGATGAGGTCCTCGCCGGTCGGCAGGATCGCGCTCCGGCCCCGGCCGCCGGGCGACGCGATCCACGAGCCCGCCCCGCGACGGCTGGCGACCAGGCCTTCGGCGCGCAGTTTGTCCAGCGCGGCACCGATCAGCGTGCGGCTGACGTCGAGCGCTTCGGCGAGCTCCCGTTCGGCGGGGAGCTTCGTGCCGAGCGGCAGCCTGCCGTCGAGAACCAGCAGCTCGACGGCGGCCGCGAGATCCGCGGCACCGTGTCGAGAACCACTCTGGCGCCAACTCCCCAGCAAAATGGCCAATTTCGAGCCCGAAACGCGTCCAGTCAGCGGAATCAGCGGTTCCATAAGACCAATTGTTCCAGATTGGCCATGGTCAAGGTAGCCACTCACCCCTGATGGTGCACTCGTGGCACTCAAACTCGACCTCAGGCCTGTCGGCATCTCCCAGGACACCATCCGCCGTTCGATCCAGCTCGTCGGCGGGCTCGCCCTCTACGGCGGCAGCATGGCGATGCTGACCAGGTCGGGACTCGGCCTCGACCCGTGGGACGTGCTCCACGAAGGCCTGATGAAGATCACCGGTCTCTCGTTCGGCACGGTCACCGCGATCGCGTCGGTCCTCGTTCTCCTGCTGTGGATCCCGCTGCGGCAGCGGCCCGGGATCGGGACCGCGGCCAACGTCGTGGTCATCTCGCTCACCGTCGACCTCGTGCGGGTCTTCCTGCCCGACCAGGACGTGCTCGGCTGGCAGATTTTCAACCTGGTCGCCGGCGTCGTGCTCAACGGCCTCGCCGCCGCGATCTACGTCGGCGCGCGGCTCGGCCCCGGCCCCCGCGACGGGCTGATGACCGGCCTCTCGGCCCGGACGGGCAAGTCGATCCGCCTCGTCCGGACCCTCATCGAGATCACCGTCCTGGCCGCGGGCTGGCTACTCGGCGGCACCGTCGGCGTCGGCACGGTCCTCTACGCGCTCGCCATCGGACCGCTGACGCAGGCCTTCCTGCCGTATGTCGTCTGGCGGGAGCGCGCCGCCGGCTAGGCGGTGTCCTGTAGGCCTGCACCCGCTCCCAATGTCCACAAGGGACACTCTTCGAGCCGTAAGTGTCTGGTTTGGGTAGTATACACGGTTCCACGAGGGGGTCGTGAGTGGCAAAGAGGGGTTCTAACCCTCATTATCACTCACGACCCCGGCCCGGATCGTACATATAGACATGAACCGGACGCCGCGCAGTCGGAGACTGTCCCTTGTGGACACTCAGCGACGCGTGGACGTCAGCGGAGAGGGCCCACACCACGTTTGACTTATCCCTCAATAACCCTCTTTATCACTCACGACCCCTTTGTTAAACCACTCAAATCGGCCCAATCGGGCACCGTCCTGGTCGTGAAGCCGGAGCGTGGGGGGGGGGCCGCCAAGGGGTGGGGCGGACCCCGGGCAAGGGGTGTGTGGGCACCCCCGCCGGGGCGCCCCCCCCCAAAACCAAAAAAAACCCCCCCACCTGAT
>NZ_JBIWKX010000053.1:0-55662 GCF_044765885.1 Amycolatopsis sp. NPDC102389 | reverse complement strand
ACACTAAAACAATTTTTTTTTTTTTTTGTTGTTTTTTTTGTTGGCTTGGGGGGGGGTGGGGGGGTTGGGCTTTTGGGCTTAACACCCCCCCCCCCCCCCCCACGACCCCATCGAAAACCGGTCATGCGAGCATCAAACGGACATTCGGTCGCCGACAACAGTCCCCTGTGGACGCACAAGGTGCGGCAATGCGCCGTCGGTGCCCGTGCCTCGCGCCGAAGGCCTCCTTGCTCGCGGTTTCACCATGACACGGTTGACTTTCGGCTCACGTTTGCTTCACTCCTCAAATAGAACCGTCCTTACCACTCACGAGGCGACTCACGAGGTCAGGCGGCAGCGCCCCGCACCGCTAGTTTCTGCACGTCCATGTACAGGCACCCGGCCGTCGTCGGCTGCGGCGAACAGGCCTTGTCCGGATGGAACGACAGCTGGTTGGACGAGACGGTCAGCCGCACGAACCGCACGCCGGTCGCGCTTCCCGGAGCGAGCTGGAGCGCGGTGAGCTTGTTCAGGTCGGCGGGTTTGAAGTCGCCGGTGCCCGCCTTCACCCACGTCGTGCCGTCCACCGAGGTCTCGACGCTGACGTCCTTGGCCGCGGCGGGCGGGTCGTCGCCGCAGACATTGGACGGGTCGATCTCGATGGCGCTGACGTTGATCGGCTTGCCCAGCTTGATCGTGACGAACCGCGTCTCGATCTTGCCGTCGGGGCCGACGACCTTGTCGGTCGACCAGCCGCCACCGCCGAGCACCGACGAGGCCACGAGATCGCCGGGGCCGCAGCCGTACGGGGTGAAGTCCTCACCGTTGAACGCGGTGACGCCGGCCCCCGCGTCGCCGGAAGCCCAGTTGAACCGCAGCGCCCAGTCGACCTTGGTGGTTCCCGATCGCACTGAGACCGCGCGGGTCTCGCTGTCCGCGCCGCCTCCGGAGGCGTAGACCTTCGGATAGGTACCCGGAAGCACGCCGGGGATGGTATAGGCGCCGGCCGCGTCGGTGACCGCGGACAGCGACCCGGCGAATCCGGAGTCGTGCCCGCTGAACCGGACCGCGACGCCCGCGATCGGGGTTCCGCTGTCCCGGTTGGTGACCTTGCCGGTCACCGTCCCGGTCGGGGTGCCCGCGGGCGGCGGGGTGGAGAAGTCCTCGGCTGGCGCGGTGTCGGCGCCGGTGATCGAGGCGGCGAAGTAGCCCATGCCGCGGGCGGCGAAGGCCTTCCACAGTTTGGCGTGCGCGCGGCCGCCGTTGATCACCGTGTCGGCCTGCAGGATCGCGTTCCGCATGTCCAGGAAGGACGGTGACGCGGGCGAAAGCTCCATCGCGCGGGTGACCAGCGCCCGCGTCAGCTGCACACCGAGCGCCGCGCGGACGTCCCACAGCGTGCTCGCCCAGATCTCGCCGTCGGCGTGCACCTCCGGGAAGCCGATGATCCGGCCTAGGTCGCCGTAGGTGTAGCCACCGGGACCGGCCCCGGGCGTGCCGGGGCATTGCGGCGCGCCGGCGCCGACCGGGCAGTCCAGCGGCTGGGTGCGGGCGAGGGGGACGCCGTTGCTGACGTAGTCGCCGCCGAGGAGTTCACCGGGGGCCGAGGTGTCCTTGATCGCGTTGCGCCCGACGAGGTAGTCGAAGGCGTACCAGTCGCTCCAGGCCTCGCCCATCGCGCCGGATTGGAAGGAGTTCAGTGTGGAGTTGCCCTGCGGGTCGACGACGAGCCGGTTGGACAGGCCGTGGGTGTACTCGTGGTGGATGATCGTCGCGTCGTCGGCGGAGTTGGCCGCGAGGAACGGGTCGCTCGGATCCCGGGGGTCGTGGAACAGGAACATCCCCATCGTCGGCGCGTGGCCGTCCGGCGGGGTGCCCATGAACGCGTTGTCGTAGTAGCCCGGTGTTTGCGCGCCGAGCAGGGTGTGGACCTGGACGGCGTCGCCGTCGACCTTCTCGAAGTTGCCCGCCTCGCGGGTGAAGCCGATCGGGAAGGAGGCGAGGTGGTCGTGGAAACTCCCGACGTAGGCCAGCGCCTGCACGGCGTTCTGTTCCCGGTTCTTCGCCCACGAACCCGGTGTCTTCGGGTCCCAGGAGCACGGGCGCGCCGTCGAGCACGGCGGTCCGATAGCGGCGTTGAAGTCGGTGAACGGGTACCGGAAGGTGCCGTCGGTGTTCCGGCCGATCTCTTCCTGCGGCTGGAACTTCTGGTCGCCGTTGACGTCGGCGGCGACATGCGCGACGTTGCCGTCCAGGGTCTTGGCGTCGGCGGGCAGCCAGCCCTTTTGGCTCAGGTTGACCTGTTTCTGCGGGCCTGGCTGGGCTTCCCAGGCGAGACCCTTGGCGCCATCAGCGTCGTTGGCGTGGTTCACCAGGTTCTTGCGGTAGAGCAGTTTGCCGGTGCCGGCGTCGGTCACCTCCTGGAACATCTGGTCCACGGCGGGTTTGGCCAGTGTGTACCAGGCGGGACGGATCCCGTCGCCGGTCAGGAACGCGACCTGCTTCGACTCGGGGCCGGGGGCGGCGAGCGTGGCGGCGCCCAGCGACGCGGGAAGGTCGCGCACGGGCGAGCCGTCCAGCTGGATCAGCCTGCCGTCCTTGGTGACGTGCGCCTTCAATCCGTTGCCGAACACGGGAATCCCGCCGACCGACTGGGTGAAGGACAGATGGTGCGTGCCCTCGACGTCGACATAGTCCTTGCGCAGGTTCAGTTTCGCGGTGTCACCGGCGCTGAGGCCGACGAGACCTTCCTTGTCCCGCAGGTAGTTCAGCACGATGTCGCGGGGCGACCGGCCGCTCGGTCCGGTGAGGAAACCGTCGGTGCGGGCCAGGATCCGGGGCGTTCCGGTCAGCTCGTCGAAGTCGAGCAGGGCCTGGTTGCCCAGTTCCGCCCGCGCGGTCGCGACGGAGTTCGCCCGCGCGGCTAGGACGCGCGGACCGGTTCTCGCCGTGTCACGGACATCGATGTCCTTCCCGGATCTGTCCGGTGTGGTGTGCACGGCGCCCGGTGCCGGTGCCGCGCCGGCTTGGGGCGCTGTGACCAGCGCTAATACTGTGATTGCGGTCGCGGCGCACAACGAGGCACGCGAGCGCGACGAACGTGACGTCACTCCAGACCCCTCTCTTGGTGGTGACGCAGACGTTCCATTCGTACCGATACAGTCACAGTGGACGTCAGCGCCGATCAGGTACGGAAATCCCGGTGAGCGGTACCCTCGTCGCACTGGCGTCCACAGTGGATTCAAGAGGGATTCGTAGGGGAAGATGGACAGCGCCACGGAATTCGAGCGGCTGAGGCCCGCCATGTTCGGGCTCGCATACCGGCTGCTCGGTTCGGCGGCGGAGGCCGAAGACGCCGTTCAGGACGCCTATCCGAAGTGGGCGGGCGCCGAACACGGGTCGATCGGATCGCCGCGGGCGTGGCTGGCGAAGGTGGTCACCAATCTCTGCCTGAACCGGCTGAACTCGGCGAGGGCTCAGCGCGAGCGGTATGTCGGGCCGTGGCTGCCCGAACCGGTCCTGACCTCCGACGACGTGCTCGGCCCGCTGGAGACCGCGGAGCAGCGGGAGTCAGTGTCGCTGGCGATGCTGGTGCTGCTGGAGCAGCTCAGCCCGATCGAGCGGGCGGTGTTCGTGCTGAAGGAGGCCTTCGCGTACAGCCATCGCGAGATCGCCGGGATCCTCGACGTCTCCGAGGTCAATTCGCGTCAGCTGCACAGCCGCGCGCGACGGGCGCTGGACCGATCGGAGGAACGACGGGCCTCGAACCCGCGGCATCACGAGAAGCTGGTCGAGAGCTTCCTGTCCGCGGCACGGGACGGCGATCTGCCCGCTTTGGAGAGTTTGCTCACCGCCGATGTGACGGCGTGGTCGGACGGTGGCGGCAAGGTCACCGCGGCCCGGCGGCCGGTGCACGGCGCGGCCAAGGTCGCGCGGCTGTACGCCGGGATGTTCGCCGGTGCCGACCAGGTGTCGATCGAGATCCTCGAGGTCAACGGTGGTCCGGCGGTGGTCGCGACGGTCGGAGACGTCCTGTTCGGCATCCTCGGGTTCGAGGTGGTGGACGGCCGGATCCGTGGGCTGCGCGCGGTCGCGAATCCGGACAAGCTCGCGTACCTCGCGGGGCAGCTGTCACATTCCGGATGGCTCGCCGGTTCTTGAGGGTGGAAGCTCTCAGGAACGGAGGATCAAGGTGGCGAACCCGATTTTGGTGACCGGCGGTACCGGCGACCTCGGCCGCGAGGTGGTGCGGCGGCTGGCGGCCGAAGACCGGCGGGTCCGCGTCATGAGCAGGCGGCCGCGTCCCGCGGACGAGCGGCACGAGTGGGCGCGGTGCGATCTGAAGACCGGTGATGGTCTCGCCGAGGCGGTCGACGGTGTCTCGGCGATCGTCCATTGCGCGTCGACGCTGGGCCGCGGGGACGCGCAGCTGACGCGAAACCTGGTCGAGGCGGCAAAGCGGGCGGGCAGCCCGCACGTGGTGTACATCTCGATCGTCGGCATCGACGTGATCCGGTTCTTCTATTACGACGAGAAGCTGGCCTCGGAGAAGGTGATCGAGGAGTCCGGTCTGCCGTGGACGGTGCTGCGCGCGACGCAGTTCCACGAGCTCGTCGCACGGGTGTCGTCGGCGCAGCGGCGGCTGCCGGTGACGATCATGCCGTCGGGATTCCGGTTCCAGCCGGTCAGCACCGCCGACGTCGCGGACAGGCTGGTCGCGTTGGCGACCGGTGAGCCGTCGGGGCGGGTGCCGGACATGGGCGGCCCCGAGGTGCGGAGTGCGCGTGACCTGGCGGAGGCGTACCAGCGGTCGGTGGGCCGCCGCAAGCCGATCGTGTCGCTGTGGGTGCCGGGCAAGGCGGCCAGGGCGTTCCGGGCGGGCGGCAACCTGACGCCGGAGAACGCGACCGGTGTGGGCACTTTCGAGGAGTTCCTCTCCTCACGCGTTTAGTCCTCTGGATGCGGCACACCGAGCCGGGCTCACGCGCGCGAGTTACGGTGACCGGGTGACGATCACCGGGTTCTTCTCCTCCTTCGAAACGGGTGATCCGCAGCCGCTGGATCCGGCCTTGCGCGTCGGCACCGGACCTCGTTCGTCGCCGACCGCGAAGGCCGGCGTCGGGTTCACCGGCGCGCACGCCCTCCGCTACGAGAACACGCTGCGCGCGAGGGTGTTCGAAGTGGACATCGAGGTCACCGGCCACACAGAACTGTCCTATGTGGTCTTCCCCGAAGAGGGGGCCGGCTATCGCAGTACGTTCGTGGCGCTGGACGTCGAGTTCGCCGACGGGACGTCCGCCGGGTTCAGCGCCACGAAGCAGGGCCTGGACAAGACGCTGTACGTGGACCAGTGGAACCTGGTGCGCCACCGGCTGGGCGAGTTCACCGGACGGCGGATCACCCGGATCGTGCTGGTCAGCGAACCGCCGGACGGCGAGAGCGCGGGCTGGGTGGACGACGTCCGGATCACCGAGCGTGTGGTCGAGATCCGTGAGCCGGTCGAGTGCGTCCGCACCACCCGCGGCACGCATTCCAGCGACAAGTTCTCGCGGGGCAACAACTTCCCCGCGACCGCGATCCCGCACGGCTTCAACTTCTGGACCCCGGTCACCGACGCGGGCGCGACCAACTGGATCTACAGCTACCACCGGCACAACGACGCCGCGAACCGTCCGGCGCTGCAGGCGTTCGCGCTGTCGCACCAGCCGAGTCCGTGGATGGGCGACCGGCACACCTTCCAGGTGATGCCGGGGACCGGCCCGGTGGAGACCGACCGGTCCCGCCGCGCGCTCGCCTTCTCCCACGACGACGAGATCGACCGGCCGCATCACTACGGTGTCCGGTTCGCCAAGGGCATCACCACCGACATCGCCCCGGCGGATCACGCGGCGCTGTTCCGGTTCACCTTCCCGGGGGCTCGCGGCTGGCTGCTGTTCGACAACGCCCGTAACCGCGGTGGTCTGCGGCTCGACGCGGCGAACGGCGTGGTCACCGGCCACACCTGGGTGCGCAGCAGGTTGTCGGCCGGGGCGCGGCGGATGTTCGTGTACGCCGAGTTCGACGTCCCGGCCGAACGCGGCGGGAGGATCCGGCGTCCGGTATGGCGCACGGTGACCGGGTTCCTGGAGTTCGCCGCGGGCGAGGTGACGATGCGGATCGCGACGTCGCTGATCAGCCTCGCGCAGGCGAAACGGAACCTCGACCAGGAGATCCCCGCCGGCACGAGCTTCGACCAGGTCCGCGACCAGGCCCGTGCTCGGTGGGCCGAGGTGCTGGACCGGGTGGAGATCGAGGGCGCGTCCGAGGACCAGCGCACCACGTTCTACTCCAACCTCTACCGGCTGTTCCTGTATCCGAACTCCGCGCACGAGGACACGCCGAAGGGCGTCCGTCACGCGAGCCCGGTGATCCGCCGCCCCTGGCCCAGCACGCGGACCAGGACCGGCGCGAAGGTCGTGGACGGCGAGATGTACGTCAACAACGGCTTCTGGGACACCTACCGCACCACCTGGCCCGCGTACGCCCTGCTCACCCCCGGCCGGTGCGGGCGGATGATCGACGGATTCGTCCAGCAGTACCGGGAAGGCGGCTGGATCTCGCGCTGGTCCTCCCCCGGCTACGCCAACCTCATGACCGGCACCAGTTCCGACGTGGCGTTCGCCGACGCGTACCTCAAGGGCGTGCGCGGCTTCGACGTCGAGGCCGCCTACGAAGCGGCGCTGAAGAACGCGACCGTGACACCGAGCGGGCAGAGCGTCGGCCGGAAAGGCCTGCACGAGTCGATCTTCCTCGGGTTCACGCCGACGTCGGTCCACGAAGGACTCTCGTGGGCGCTGGAGGGTTGCGTCAACGACTTCGGCCTCGCGAATTTCGCCGAAGCGCTCGGCCATCACGACGACGCCGCGTACCTCCGGCAGCGCTCGCGGCAGTACGCGAACCATTTCGACCCGCTGATCGGGTTCTTCCAGGGCCGCAACCGGGACGGGAGCCGTCATTTCCGCGCCGAGGGTTACGACCCGGAGGCGTGGGGCGGCGATTTCACCGAGACGAACTCCTGGAACACCGCGTTCTCCGTTCCTCACCACGGCGCGGGGCTCGCCGCGCTGCACGGTGGCGCCGAGGCGCTGGAGTCCAAACTGGACACTTTCTTCGCGACCCCGGAAACCGGCCGCAAACCGGGTTCCTACGGCGGGCTGATCCACGAGATGACCGAGGCCCGCGACGTCCGGATGGGACAGTACGGGCATTCCAACCAGCCGTCCCACCACATCCCGTGGATCTATCATTTCGCGGGCGTGCCTTCGAAGGCGCAGCGGATCGTGCGGGAGGTCCTGCGGCGGCTCTACGTCGGGAGCGATCTCGGCCAGGGGTATCCGGGCGACGAGGACAACGGCGAGATGTCCGCTTGGTACGTCTTCGCCGCGCTCGGGTTCTACCCGCTGGCGATGGGCAGCCCCGAGTACGTGATCGGCTCGCCGCTGTTCACTAAGGCGACCGTCCATTTGGAGAACGGGAAAGACCTGGTCATCGAGGCACCCGGCAACACCGGCGACACCGTGTACGTCCAGGGGCTGACGATCGACGGGCGTCCGCACGACAGCGGCACGCTCGCGCATTCCGTGCTGGCCGAGGGCGCCGTGCTGAAGTTCACGATGGGTGAGGAGCCGTCGGAGTGGGGCCGCTCCCCCGCCGAGCCCGCCGCCCCGCGTCCGCTCACCGACATCACGGTGGCCGACGGTCCCCTGTTCGACGACACCACCAGGACCGAGGTCACCTTCCCCGGGCGCGAACCCGTCATCGAGTTCCCCGTCGAGGACAGGTCGCGCGAGGTGGTGATGTACACGTTGACCTCGGGAAGCCGCCGGGGTGATCCGCGGTCGTGGGTGCTGGAGGGCTCCGACGACGGCGAGCGGTGGACACTGCTGGACCAGCGGGAAGGTGAGAAGTTCCGCTGGCGTCGTCAGACGCGGCCGTTCGCCCTCGCCGGGCCGGCGAGGTACGCCCGATACCGTCTTCGCGTCACCTCGTCCACCGCCCGGCGGGTCACCCTCGCCCAAGGAGAGCTGCTCGCCCGATGATCTCCCGCATCACCCAGGCCACGACCGACCGTCTGGTCGCCTCCGATCCCGGCCTGGTCCGGCTCCGGCTCGGTTTCTCGGCCGTGCTCAGCATCGTGGTCGCGGTGCTGGCCATCCTGCCGTTCCATCAGCCGCTCACGGTCATCCTCGTCGCCGCGATCGCCGCGATGACCTCAGCCTTCACGGTCAACGACGAGACCCCGGGGAAGCAGGCGGTGACGCTGATACTGGGGCTGGTGCTCGGCGCGGCGTCGCTCACCGCGGCGAGCGTGGGTTCGGCGGTGCCGCCGCTGGACAGCGTCGTGTTCGTGCTGCTGATCTTCGTCGCGGTCTACGCCCAGCGATTCGGTTCACGCGGGATCGCGCTGGGCTCGCTGTCGTTCTTCCTGTTCTTCTTCGCCATGTTCCTGCAGACACATTTGAAGCAGGTCCCGGTACTGCTGCTGGCGCTGACCATCGGGATCGCGGCCAACGCGGTGGTCCGGTTCGTCCTGTTGCGCAGGCATACCGACGCGGAGTTCCTCCGGATCCGGAGGGCGTTCCGGGCGCGGCTCGCCGCGGTGGTGCGCGCGGCCGAGGACCACCTCGCGGTGGGCGGCAGCGAGCGCACCCGCAAGCGGCTCCGCACGACGAACGCCCGCATGCACGAGTCCGTGCTGCTCATCGAGGACACCGCGCCGGAGGTGACGGGCGCGGACTCGGTGAACCGGCTGCGCCGCCGGGCGATCGAGGTCGAGCTGGCGGTGCAGTGGCTGACGATCACGGTGCAGCGCACCTGCGCCGAAGACCTCGACGAGGACGTGCGTGACGACCTGATCGCGCGGATGCGGCGCTTCCGGTCGCTGATCGAGCGCGACCCGCGGGAGCTGCCGCTGATCAGCGAGACCGAAGAGTTCAGCAAGATGCTGGTGGAAGGCAGCCGGATCGACGAGCACGCCGCGCCCGGTGACGGCGTGCGTCGCGCGCTCGCCGAACTCGCGCTGGCCGACGTCCGGGCGCAGCGGGTCGCCGAGCACGACGTCTCCGATGCCGCTGACGATCCCGAAGACCCCGATGAGGAGAAGTCGTCGGCGTTCGCCTACGACAACCAGACACGCAGCGCCATCCAGGCCGTCGTGGGCGGCGGGCTCGCCGTGCTCGGCGGCGAGCTGGTGTCAAGCCAGCGGTGGTACTGGGCGGTGCTGACCGTGTTCGTGGTGTTCATCGGCTCGTCGACCGCCGGAGCGACGTTCGTCAAGGGGGTCCGGCGGATCGGCGGCACGCTGATCGGGATCGTGGGCGGGCTGGTGCTGACGCTGCTCGTGTCGGGCAGTGTGCCGGCGACGCTGGCGCTGATCCTGGTGTGCGTGTTCGGCATGGTCTACATGGCGCGGGTGTCGCAGGTGATCATGGCGTTCTTCATCACCAGCATGCTCGGGCTGCTGTACAGCCTGCTGGGCACGTTCAGCCTCGAAGTGCTGTGGATCCGGGTCGCGGAGACCGCCGTGGGCGCGGCGGCCGGGGTGCTGGCGGCGGTGGTGATCGTGCCGGTGCGCACGCGCGCGGTGATGCTCGACGACGTCTCGGCGTTGCTGGAGGAGCTGGACGAGTTCGTGGAGAAGGCCGCGGGTCTGTTGTCCGGCGCGGAGAACGTGAGTGTCATCGAGAAGTCGCGTGATCTGGACCGGGCGGTGGACAAGGTCCGCACCACCATCGAACCGCTGACCCATCCGGTGAACCTCAGCAGCCGTCGTGACTACGGCTGGCATGTGCTCACGACGGTGGAGACGATCGCCTTCCGCGCCCGGCATGTCGCGGCGCGGTCGCAGCCGGGCCTGTTGCTCAACGAGGCGGACCGGCTTCTGCTGTACACCGGGCGGATCCGTGAGAACACGGCCGTGCTGCGGAAGGCGATCGGTGATCCCGGCGGTTCGGGCCACGGGACGCTGATCCGGGACGACGGTACGCCGGTGGCGGACCGGATCGACGATCCGCGGGCGCGTTCGGTGCTCACCAGTCTCGGGCATCTCGACGAGACGGTGATCGCGCTGGGACGGGTGTTCGACGTGGAGGCCACTGATCCTGAGCCGTCCGGGAAGCCTTGACGTCTTCCGGCTACGGTTCTTCGGTCCGTGAAGGCCTCCTTGAGGGACTCTGGGTCCCTCAAGGAGGCCTTCACGGACTAGGGGTCAGCTCTTCGGTTTGGGACAGGTCTTCCAGGAGAAGTGGTACGTGGTCTTGATGGCGCCGTCGGTCGAGTCCATGGTGACGAAGCTGGTGGTCTTCTTCGGATCGGAAGCGCCGACCGCGGCCCGCAGTTCCGTGTTGATGTTGAAGTTCCGGTCCTCACCACAGGGTTTGTAGACGATGGCCCCGACCTCGATCTCGTCGGTGAACTGCCAGTTGTCCTCGAACGGGCCCTTCAGGTTGTGCGCCACGTACGACGTCGGCGAATTGCCCTGGAAGTAGTAGTTGGCCCGTTCCAGTCCGGTGGCTCCCGCGGCCAAGGAGGCGAATCCGCGGTAATCGGTGCCCGCGATGCCGTAGGTGAATCCCTGCGGTACGTGGACATAGAGGTTGAGCTGGCAGTTCTTGCGCAGATCGGTCGGTTTCGCGCCGACGCCGACCTGCGCGGTGTATTCGCTGTAGGTGACGGTGAACGCGGTGTTGTCCGGCGAAACGGAAACGGCCGCCGTACCCGGTCTGCATCCGGTTCCGTTGACCGTCACGACGTCGATGACTATCTTGTCGGACGGCAACGGGGGCGGCACCCAGGCGTTCGGGGTGACGACCGAGGAGAACAGCGTTACGGCGGCAACCAGCACGTTGAGCATGGGATTCCTTCCCAAACGGTTTCGGTCACCGGACACAGGGGTGACCGCCGAAAATGGGGTCGTCGAGAAGACTCGTCGCCGCCGGGCAGGGCGGCGACGAGCGGTGAAGTCCTCGTTCAGAGCGGCCAAGGCCCTGAGCGGGCATGGGTGGGACGGCCTTCTTCCGGACCGGGAAGCAGGCCGTCACCCGGGAGGAGATGTCAGGAGGCCGGACAGGTCTTCCACGAGAAGTGGTAAGTGGTCCTGAACGCGCCGTCGGTCGAATCCATCGTGATGAAACTGGTGGTCTTCTTCGGATCCGATGAACCCGCGCCGACCCTCAGTTCCGTGTTCACGTTGAGATTCCGGTCTTCGCCGCACGGCTTGTAGATGATGACGCCGCCTTCGGCCTCGTCACGGAATTGCCAGTTGTCCGACAACGGCCCGTTGACCGGATGGCTCACCTGCGCGGTCGGGGAATTTCCCTGGAAGTAGTAATTGGCCCGCTGCAGTGCCTTGGCGCCGGATTCGAGCGAGGCGAAACCGCGGTAATCGGCGCTGGCGATACCGTAGGTGAATCCCTGCGGCACGTGGATGTTGAGGTTCAGCTGACAGTTCTTCCTGAAGTCGGTGGGCTTCGAGCCGACGCCGACCTGCGCGGTGTATTCGCTGTAGGTGACCGTGAAGGCGCTGTTGTCCCTGGCGACGGCCACTGCGGAGGAACCAGGAGGACAGCCGGAACCGTTGACGGTGACGACGTCGATGACGACCCGGTCGGGCGGCGGTCCCGGCGGCGGAGACATACTGTTCGGCGTTATTATCGAGGAGAAAAGGGATACGGCGGCGACCATTGCATTGAGCATGAGGTCCTTCCCAAAACTTCCACACGGTGGGGGCGGGAACTGGGCGGACTCATGTTAGCGAAATGATCATCACGACGCCGCCCGCCGATCGGACGAAGTCATCCCGGCAATCGGTTCATGAAAGAACATTATGGTCTGTAACCGTTTTCCGGAGCGAATGGGAACACCATCCGCCCCGGAAAACACCATTCGATTCGCACGATATGAAAAAAGCTTTCGCGGCTTCGCCGTTGACGATTCCGCGAAGACAGGCAGGCTCAGGCGGCGACCAGGCTCGCGGCTTCGCCGAGCACGGCGACCGCGCCGGGTTCCCAGGGGCCCGCGGTGATCACCACGACGTGGTCCAGGCCCCAGGACGCGAACTCGCCGCACCGGCGGGCGAAGTCCGCCGAAGACTCGCCCGGCGCGAGCCGGGTCGCGATGGTCTTCTCGATCTCCTCGACGGGCCGTCCGACGTCGGCGCAGTGCCGGGCGAGGACGTCCAGCTGCCCGCGGACCGTCTTGCCGCCGTCGGGGACGTCGAAGAGGTTGCACGCGTCGGCGTACTCGGCGACCAGTCGCAGAGTCCGCTTCGGGCCGGTGCCGCCGATGAGCACCTTCGGCCGCCGTACCGGCAAGGGATTGTTCACCGGCCGCTCCAGCCGGTAGTGCCGGCCCACGAACTCCGAGGTGTCGCCGTCCCACATCCGGCGGGCGATCCGGAGCGTCTCCTCCAGGCGTTCGAAGCGTTCGGGGACCGGCGGGAGCGACAGCCCCATCGCGCGTGCTTCGTCCTCCTGGTAGCCCGCACCGATCCCCAGCCACGCGCGGCCCCGTGAAAGGACGTCGAGCGTGGTGACCGCTTTCACCAGCAACGCGGGTGCACGGAACGTCGCGGCGCTGACCATGGTGCCGAGTCCGATCCGGGACGTCACCGAGGCGAGGAAGCCGAGGGTCGTGTACGCCTCCAGCATCTCCGAGTCCGGCGTGCTGCCCGGCGCCGCCTGCAGGAGATGGTCCGCGACCCACAGGGTGTCGAGGCCGGCCACGTCGGCGGTCCGGGCGACCTCGAGGAGGTTGTCGACCAGGCCGGCTTGCCCGCCCGGCCAGGAGAAGTCGGTGATACTGACGCTGATTCGCATGGTCTTCCTCATCTTCCGGAGGATTCGGGTCGCGCGAAGGGCGGCGGTCCGCCGATCGGGCTCAGGTGGATGCCGGCGATGAGCCAGCGGTCGTCGTCGCGGACGAACACATGGGTGACACGGAACCGGCCGTCGACCCGGTTCCCCTGGTGCGTGCCCTCCTGAGCGTGCACGCCGACGGATATGGCGGCCGTGCCGTGGTCGCGGACATCGACCTCGGTCCAGTCCAGTTTCTCGGCGACCAGGTCGCCGCCGCGGTAGCGCTGGAGCCACTGCGGTTTCCCGAGCACGAACCCCAGGGGCCCGACCAGGGTGAAGTCGGCGGTGGTCATCGCGTCGAGTGCTTCCGTGTCGCCGCGGACCTCGGCGTCGGCCCAGCGGGCCCCGAGGTCGCGGACCTCGCTCTCCGTACTGCGCATGGCGTCTCCTCCGTTTCGTTCGACAGCATAAACGTTAGATGTCGAACGTTTAGATGTCAAACCCTTAGATTGATGCGCTATGCTTCGGTGCGTGCAGAAACCCACCACGGCACCCATCGGCGTCGTCCTCGCCAAGACCGCCAAGACCGTCGGGCGCGCCTTCGATCAGGCACTGGCCGCCGACGGCGGCTCACAGCCGGTCTGGCAGATCCTGATCACGCTGAAGACCCGGCGCGTGGCCAACCAGCGAGAACTCGCGGCCGCGGTCGGCATCCAGGGCGCCACGCTCACCCATCACCTGAACGCCATGGAGAGCGCGGGCTTGATCACCCGGCGGCGCGATCCCGACAACCGGCGGGTCCATGTCGTCGAACTCACCGACGAGGGTGAAACCGTCTTCCACCGGCTGGCGAAGGCGGCGATCGCACACGACAAACGGATCCGAGCCGGGTTCAGCGACGAAGAGATCACCACGCTGGCCGACCTGCTCTCACGACTCGCCGCGAACGTGGCCACCGACGGCATCGATCAAGAAAACAGTGACTGGACGCACCCGAACGGCGACTCGGGACAGGACTAGCATCGCGGTACAAAGTCGATGTCGCCTCAAGCTGGAGAACCGCAATGACCCAAGCCCCTGTCAACGTCACCGTCACCGGTGCGGCCGGCCAGATCGGCTACGCGCTGCTCTTCCGCATCGCGTCCGGTCAGCTGCTCGGCCCGGACACCCCGGTGAAGCTGCGGCTCCTGGAGATCCCGCAGGCGGTCAAGGCGGCTGAGGGCACCGCGATGGAACTCGAAGACGGCGCGTTCCCGCTGCTGTCGGGCATCGACATCTTCGACGACCCGAAGCAGGCCTTCGAGGGCGCGAACGTCGCCCTGCTCGTCGGCGCCCGCCCCCGCGCGAAGGGCATGGAGCGCGGCGACCTGCTCGAGGCCAACGGTGGCATCTTCAAGCCGCAGGGTGAGGCGATCAACGCCGGCGCGGCGAGCGACATCAAGGTCCTCGTGGTCGGCAACCCGGCCAACACCAACGCCCTCATCGCCCAGGCGCACGCGCCCGACGTCCCGGCCGACCGCTTCACCGCGATGACCCGCCTCGACCACAACCGCGCCCTCGCGCAGCTGTCGAAGAAGCTGGGCGTACCGGTGACCGAGCTGAAGAAGGTCGCGATCTGGGGCAACCACTCCGCGACCCAGTACCCGTCGATCGCGCACGCCGAGGTGTCCGGCAAGCCCGCGACCGAGGTCATCACCGACCAGCAGTGGCTGGCCGACGACTTCATCCCGACCGTCGCCAAGCGCGGCGCGGCGATCATCGAAGCCCGCGGCCTCTCCTCCGCGGCGTCGGCCGCCTCCGCCGCGATCGACCACGTCTACACCTGGGTCAACGGCACCCCCGAGGGTGACTGGACCTCGGCGGCGGTCGTGTCCGACGGCTCCTACGGTGTCCCCGAGGGCCTGATCTCCTCGTTCCCGGTCACCGCCGCGAACGGCGAGTACAAGATCGTCCAGGGCCTGGAGATCGACGACTTCTCGCGCGCCCGCATCGACGCCTCGGTCAACGAGCTTGCCGAAGAGCGCGACGCGGTGAAGAAGCTCGGCCTCATCTGAGCCTGCTCGAGTCCGTGAAGGACTCCTTGAGGGACCCAGAGTTCCTCAAGGAGTCCTTCACGGCGCAGCAGACCGGAACTGCCGCGCCGTGATCCCGTACTGACTCATCTTCCGGTACAACGTCGCCCGGCCCATCCCGAGCTTCTCCGCCGCACCGACCACAGTGGACCCCGGCTCGGCGAGGCACCGCACGATCTCGTCCCGCTCCATCGCCTGCAACCGGCTCAACCGATGCCCCACCCCGGAGAACACCTCCGCCGGCAGATGCCTGCTGTCGATCACGTCCGACCGTGACGCCGCCTCACGCACCACCCGCCGCAGCTGCTTGGCGTTCTCCGGCCAGTCGCACGCGGTCAGCGCGCGCACCGCGGCCGGAGTGAACACCACCTCACGACCCCGGTCCCGGCGCGCGAAATGATGGGCCAGCGGAAGGACGTCGTCCGTCCGGAACCGCAACGCCGGAACCTCCACCACGACCTCCACCAACGGGGCCAGCGCCTCCGGGATCGCACCGGCGTCCTCCGCGGTCAGCACGAACGGCGGCGGCTCCCCCTCCCGACGGGCCTCGGCGAACAACCCCGCCAGCTCGGCGGCCGCCCACGCCGGAAGCGTGTCCACCCCCGAGACGATCACGCACGTCTCGTCCTTGACCAGCTCCGGAGTCCACAGCGTCAGCCACGTGTCGACGTCGTCCGGCGCGGGCGGACGCGCGTTGAGCACCCGGTCCCGCGGCCACGTCGCCCGCCGCGCGGCCGACGCGAGCGCCGTCTTCCCCGCCCCGGCCTCACCGACCACGGCGACCACCCGCCCCCGGCTCAACGCCGCCCCCACCTCACCGAGCGCGTCCGACCAGCCCGACGACAGACTCGGCACATCAGCCGGATCGAACCGGTCCGACTGAACCCGGAACACCTCGCCGCGCGGCGCCGGCCGCGGCGTCCGCCCCGACGCCCGCGCCAGCATCAACGCCGCCGTGTTCCCGGCAGCGGCCTGCGCCAACGCCAGCAGCAACTCCGACGACTGATCCGACCACGTCGTCAGATTCACACTCCCGGCCAGCGCGCCCGTCAGCGGATCCAGCACCGGCACCGCCGCACACGTATAGCCCCGCAACCCCGTGCAGTAGTGCTCCGCCGCCCGCACCAACGTCGGCGCCCGGTCCGCCAGCGCCAAACCCAGCCCATTGGTCCCGGCGTTGCTCTCCGCGAAGTAGAACCCCGGCGCCAGATGCACCCGATCCAACGACCGGACGATCGACGCGTCCGTGCACAACCGGCTCAGCACCAAGCCCTCGCTGTCGGTGATCATCAAGCTGACCGGCTCATTCGCCAGCGTCGCCTGCAAACCCCGCAGCACCTCGTTGCCGCACTCGTACAAC
This sequence comes from Amycolatopsis sp. NPDC102389, assembly GCF_044765885.1. NCBI lineage: Bacteria > Bacillati > Actinomycetota > Actinomycetes > Pseudonocardiales > Pseudonocardiaceae > Amycolatopsis > Amycolatopsis sp. NPDC102389. The sequence continues at coordinate 39,418 of NZ_JBIWKX010000053.1, read as the reverse complement.
AGCGAACCGGTGTCCAACGACCCGGTGAACACCGGCCGGACCTCGTCCTCGGGCGCGCCGTACCGGGCGCTGCGCTGCCAGGACGCCCGCAACCGCGGCGCGATCACCGCATTCGCGCTCTCCACATCGACCTCCCGGGACGCGACAGTGCGTTCGGACCTCCGCTCAGCGTACGTGCGCGACCCACCGCCCACAGGACGGTCGGTGTCTCAAACTGAGACACCGACCGTCTCCCTGACCTGCGCCGACGCCCCTACCGTTCACCTCCAACGTGCCAACGGCGGTCACGAACGCGGAGGAACACCCATGTACACCAAGGACGGCGAGAGCTACTTCATCGTGGACGCGCACGTCGCGCTCTGGGACGCCCGGCCGGAGAACCAGGCCAACATCCACGGCAAACAGTTCATCGACTGCTTCTACGACTACCACCGCAACCTCAGCCCGGAATCCGAACTGTGGTCCTACGAGGAATACCTCTACTACGGCGGCACACGCCTGATGAAGGACCTCTTCCAAGACGGCTACGTCGACCACGCCATCTTCCAGCCCGCCCACCTCGGCGCCTTCTACAAGAACGGCTTCGGCCAGACCGAAGAAGCCTTCGCCCTCACCCAACAACACCCGGACAAACTCACCTACAACCACTGCTTCGACCCACGCCTCGAACAAGCAGGCCTCGACCAGCTACGCCGCGACGCCGAACGCTTCGGCCTCAAAGGCGTCAAGCTCTACACCGCGGAATGGCAGGGCGACTCCCGCGGCTACAAACTCGACGACCCCTGGTGCCGCCGGTACCTGGAAGCCTGCCTCGAACTCGGCATCCGCAACATCCACATCCACAAGGGCCCGACCATCCGCCCACTCGACCGGGACGCCTTCGACGTCGCCGACGTCGACAAGGTCGCCACCGACTACACCGACCTCAACTTCGTCGTCGAACACTGCGGACTCCCCCGGCTCGAAGACTTCTGCTGGATCGCCACCCAGGAACCCAACGTCCACGCCGGTCTCGCCGTCGCGATGCCGTTCATCCACACCCGCCCGCGCTACTTCGCCCAGATCATCGGCGAACTGCTCTACTGGCTCGACGAAGACCGCATCCAGTTCTCCAGCGACTACGCGCTCTGGACCCCGAAATGGCTCGTCGAACGGTTCGTCGACTTCCAGATCCCGGAAGACATGACCGAATACGCGCCGCTGACGACCGACCAGAAACGCAAGATCCTCGGCCTCAACGCCGCCGCGATGTACGACCTCCCGGTGCCCGAAGAACTCCAGGTCCGGCGCATCGAAACCCAAGCCGTCTCGGTGGCCTGACATGCGCGAACACGACGCCTACACCGCACTCCACGCCGTCTTCGACCCCGAACTCGACGAACCGATCACCGACCTCGGCTTCGTCCGCTCCCTCGCCGTCGAAGGAACGGAGGTCACCGTCCACCTGAGGCTCCCGACGTCGTTCTGTTCACCGAACTTCGCCTACCTCATGGCCTCCGACGCCAAAGACGTCCTCACCGCGCTCGACTGGACCGAGCGGGTCCACGTCGTTCTCGACGACCACCACGACTCCGACCTGATCAACCGCGGCCTCGCCGCCGACGCCGGCTACCGCGGCACGTTCGGCGACGAAGCCGAACAGGACCTCGACGAACTCAGGCTCACCTTCCGCCGCAAAGCCCACACCGCGGCCATGGAACGCGCCCTCACCCGGCTCCTGCGCGAAAGCCGGGAACTGACCGAGGACCGGCTCCACGACATCACCCTCGCCGACCTCCCCGACCACCGCACCACCCACGCACTCCTGCGACGACGAGCAGCCCTCGGGCTCGACACCGCACCCGAGGCACCGGCGCTGGTCGACGACCACGGAAAGCCTTACCCCCGCGAAGAAGTCCCCCTACGACTGCGCTTCGCCCGATCCGTCCGCATCTCGATCGACGGCAACGCCCACTTCTGCCGCGGCCTGCTGCGCACCCGCTACCCGGAATCCGCCGCCGACCAGGCACCACGCAACCAGGAGGTCCACGCATCGTGAAAGCGATCCAGGTCATCGGTTACCACGAAAAGCTCCAGCTGACCGAGGTCGCCGAACCCGAACCCACCGGCCCCTACGACGTCATCGTCCGCATCGGCGGCGCCGGCGTCTGCCGCACCGACCTTCACATCCTCGAAGGCCAATGGGCCGGGAAATCCGGCGTCACCCTCCCGTACACGATCGGCCACGAGAACGCCGGCTGGGTACACGCCGTCGGCAGCGCGGTGACGAACGTGGCCGAAGGCGACAAGGTCATCGTCCACCCCCTCATCACCTGCGGCCTCTGCCGCGCCTGCCGCTCCGGCGACGACGTCCACTGCGCCCAGTCGCAGTTCCCCGGCATCGACACCGCGGGCGGCTACGCCGAATACCTCAAGACCTCCGCCCGCAGCGTCGTCAAGATCGACGACTCCCTCGAACCCGCCGACGTCGCCGCCCTCGCCGACGCGGGCCTCACCGCCTACCACGCCGCGGCGAAAGCCGCCCGCAGGCTCCGGCCCGGCGACCGCTGCGTCGTCATCGGCGCCGGCGGCCTCGGCCACATCGGCATCCAGGTACTCAAAGCCCTCACCGCCGCCGAACTCGTCGTCGTCGACCGCAATCCCGACGCCGTCGAACTCGCCGTCACCATCGGCGCCGACCACGGCGTCATCGCCGACGGCACCCAGATCGACCAAGTGCTCGCCCTCACCGGCGGCGAAGGCGCCGAAACCGTCATCGACTTCGTCGGCGAAGGCGGCGCCACCAAAGACGGCCTCGCCATGCTTCGCCGCGCGGGCGACTACCACGTCGTCGGCTACGGCGAAAACATCGACGTCCCCACCATCGACGTCATCTCCACCGAGATCAATCTGATCGGCAACCTCGTCGGCTCCTACACCGACCTCTGCGAACTCATGGTCCTCGCCGCCCAAGGCCGCGTGAAACTCCACACCGCGCGCTACCCGCTCGAAGAGTTCCAAACCGCGCTCGACGACCTCGACGCCGGACGCATCCGCGGACGGGCGATCCTCGTCCCCTAGGTGGGCCGAAGGCTCCCTTCACCGCATCTGATGCGGTGAAGGGAGCCTTCGCCTGGAGTCTTTGCTGAGTTTGATCATTGGCTTGAAGTTGATCTTGCTGATCGCCGGGCTGAATAGGTCGTTATACACTTTGAATTGAGCAAGTCAGTCCGACTGGGCCTGGCGACGCCGGTAGGCGCGCTGCTGACAGGCCCGCGAGCAGTAGTCCCGAGGCCTGCCCCGCCCTCCCCCGTCCAGTGCCTTGCCACAGACGACGCACTCCCCTCCCCCGGTTTCGTCACTGATTACCTCACTCCCCTGGCTTTCGATGAGCGCCTGGACACCGTCCAGGGTCCGCTGCAGCCCGAATTCGAAGGCGTCGAGCGAAGCGTCCATTCCCCCGGCCTTCCACAGCCGCTCCAGCGCCGGATAGGCATCCAGACGCTCGAAGAGCGACTCGCGTTCGCTCCACCAGCGCTCGTGGGACACCCCTGTGCTTCGCTGGAGTTCGGCGGCCTCCCCCGCCTGACGCGCGGCCGACTCGACGAATCCGCCCACCAGGTTCACCACCGCGATCACTTGCGCCGGCGCCAGACCGCTCCGCGAGGCCACCTCCAGCGCTTGGTCGTAGCCGGCCATGATGTTCGGCCCCGGCAGGCGGCGGGTCCCGGCGCTGTGGACCAGCCATGGGTGCCGGCGGTACCTCTCCCGGGCCCGCCGCGCCCAGTGTTCGAGACCCGCTCGCCAGTCGAGCCCGTCCGAGGGCCCCATCGGGAACTCGCCGTACACCGCGTCGCGCATGAGTTCCACCAGTTCCGCCTTGCCGGGGACGTACCGGTAGAGCGACATGGTGGTGGTGCCGAACCGTTCCGCGACCTTGCGCATCGACAGCGAGGCGAGCCCTTCGGCGTCCGCGACTTCGACGGCCGCCGCGACGATCCGGCCGAGGCTCAAGCCGGGCCGCTCGGGCTCGGACGTTCCCCACAGCAGCTCGATCGCGCGCTCCGGATCCGGCTGCGCGTCGTCTTCCGCCACCCGCTACTCCCTTGACGCTCTTCGCTCGTTCGTGTTTAGCTGATAAACCTCAGTATATCCCATAAACTTCTCCACAGGAGCGCTTCAGCATGCCCGAAAACGGGTTCTTCGTATCCCCCGACGGCAGAGACGACGGGCCCGGCACCGCCGACCAGCCCTTTGCCACCCCGAAAGGCGCACAAAAGGCCGCCCGCGCCGTCACCACCGGAATGACCGGAGATGTCATCGTCACCTTCACGGCAGGCGTCCACCGCCTCGAAGAACCACTCACCTTCGAGGACACCGCAGGCGATTCCGGCATGAACGGCTTCCGTGTGATCTACCAGGCGCACGGCTACGGAACAGCCAGCCAAGCGAAGGTCGAACTGAGCGGCGGCCGCGAGATCACCGGCTGGACAACCGGCGACGACGGCATCTGGACCGCGCCGATCGGCGACCTGGCGCCACGACGGCTCACCGTCGACGGCCGGGCCGTGGCGCGAGCGGCCCGCACCGTCGGACTCCCGGGGAACGTGACGAAAATAGCTACTGGTTACGTCACGGACAGCACGGAGCCTCAGTCATGGCCGGATCCGGCCGGAATGGAGTTCGTGTACCCGGGCGTCTACCCGTGGTCCGAAGCCCGGCTCGCGGTCGCGTCGATCTCCGGTGATGCCTCCTCGACCACGATCACCATCGTTCAGCCCGCCTTCGACAACGCCAAGTCCCTCTACGACGCCAAGTGGTACGGCGCCGGCGGCGACGGCACCTGGGATGGCCTCGCCGCACCGTCCGTACTCGAGAACAACGTGGCCTTCTTGACCGAGCCGGGCACCTTCGCCGTCAGCCGAACCGACACGGGCGACCACGTCCTGCACTACCGTCCACGTCCCGGCGAGGAGATCGGCAAGACCAGCGTCGTCGCTCCGGTGCTCGAAGCGCTCATCAGCGGACGGGGTGTGCACGACCTCGTGCTGCGCGGCTTCACCTTCACCGACGCGGCCTGGTCCGGACCCGCCCGCACCGGCGGTTACCTGCACTATCACGGCAACGCACGCCACGAACAGGGCGGCTTCCAGAAGATCGACCTCGGCGCGGACGTGGGCTATGTCCACGTGCCCGCGGAGCCGGTCCAGCTGCCCGCCAACGTCAGCCTTGCGTCGGTCGGCCGGGTCTCCTTGGAGGGCAACCACTTCACTCGGCTCGGTGCCGGAGGTCTCCTGATCGAGGACAGCACCGATGTGGAAGTCCGGGCGAGCGTCTTCGACGAGATCTCGGGCAGCGGGATCGCGGTCCACACGAGCACCCGGGTCTCCGTCGAGGACAACCTCGTCCACCACATCGGCACCGAGTACCGCGGCTCGCCCGCCGTCCTGGTCGTCGAGTCCGCGGAGACCGCCGTAGCGCACAACGAGATCCACGACGTCCCGCACAACGGCATCGTGATCACCGGCGGCGAGCGCGCCAAGGGCACGCAGGTGATCTCGAACCTCGTCGAGCGCAGCATGGGGAAGCTGATGGACGGCGGCGGGATCTACCTTTCGGGACCGCAGGGCTCGTCGTTCGCCGGCGGGGCGATGGTCCGCGGCAACGTCATCCGCGACGTCCTCACCTCGTACAACTTCGGCCTCTACGCCGATTACGGCGCGGCGTGGATCACCGTCCTCGGCAACATCGTCCACCGGGCCGACACCCCGATCGTGCTCCAGGTGGGTCCGCCGATGGAGAACGTCGCCTTCGTCGGCAACTTCTGGGACGCCCTGCCCGACACCTACGACACCCCGCCCGAGACGGTGACCGTGGCCGGGAACACGGTGCTGCCCAAGGAGAGTTTCGACGATGCCGTGCGAGCGGACCCGGCCGGCGCCGACATCCTCGCGCGGGCCGGACGCCGGGGTCTGGAACGATGATCACCGCTCCTGCCGGACGCGAGTCCGGCAGGAGCCGCTCCGGCCACGATTCCCGAGGAGACCACGCGCGATGCCGACCCAGTCCACGGAAGCCCCCGGGACCCGCCGACGTCTCGCGCGGATCGCGACCGAGGTGCTCGCTCCTTGGGTCTGGGTGCTCGGCCTCCCGCTGATCGTCGCCTGGAAGGTCACGGGATACCACCTCGGCGAGACGGTGCTCTGGGGTCTCGTCGTCGGCGTCACCGGCTCGCTGATCCCGATGGCCGTGATCGTGCGCGGCGCCCGGAAGGGCAAGTGGGACAGCCACCATGTCACCGATCGAGCCGGACGGCTCGTCCCGTTCGCGGTCTGCATCGGCTCGCTGACCGCCGGATTCGTCGTCCTGATCGCCGGCGGTGCCCCACACCAGATGATCGCGCTCGCGGCCGCCGAGCTCGTCTGCCTGGTCGCCGCGCTCGCGATCACCTTCGGCCTTGAGTTCAAGATCTCGATGCACGCGATGGTGGCGGCGGGCGCGGCCGTGATGCTGATCCGCGTCTACGGCCCTTGGCTCGCCCTGGTCTTCCTCGGCGTCGGATGGGTCTGCTGGTCCCGCGTGGAACTCGGTGATCACACCAAAGCCGAGGTCACGGCCGGAATGGCTGCCGGTGTCGTCCTCGGCGGTGGTGTCTATCTGTTGCTCGACGCGGTTTTGGCCTGAGCCACACCGTATAGGTCGTTATACAGTTTGCTGAGCCGCTTGATGCCTTGGGCGAGTTCGGCGACGACTCCCCGTTCCCTCGCCGTGCGGGCGACCGCGTTCGCGTCACCCCCCCGCCGGTAGTCGCACCCACAGGCGCAGCCCGCCCTCGGGAAGCAGCGCGATAGTCCACTCAGGACACTCCCCCGCCAGCGCCGCGGCCGCCTTTCCGCACGTGACGTTCCCAGGACGGCGTACTGAGCGGGTCAGGCCCCGGCGAGGCCGCGGCGCTTCAGCAACGGCTCGATCTCCGGGTCACGGCCGCGGAACGCGCGGAAGGCGCCCATCGGGTCCACGCTGCCGCCCCGCCCGAGCAGCTCGCGGCGGAAGTGGTCGCCGTTCTCCCTGGTGAGCCCACCGTTCTCGCGGAACCACTGGACGGTGTCGGCGTCGAGGACCTCGCTCCAGATGTAGGAGTAGTACCCGGCGCTGTAGCCGCCGCTGAAGATATGCGCGAAGTAGGTGGTGCGGTAGCGCGGCGGCACGGCTTCCAGCGCGACACCGGCCTTCGTCAGCGCCTCGGCCTCGAACCGCTGGACGTCGTCGACGTGGTCTTCGGTGCCGAGCGCGTGCCACGCCTGGTCGAGGAGGGACGCCGCGAGGTATTCGGTGGTGGAGAAGCCTTCGCCGTATTGCTGCGATGCCAGGAGCTTGTCGATCTGCTCCTGCGGCAGCGGCTCGCCGGTCACGTGGTGCTTGGCGTAGTTGGCCAGGACCTCGGGCCACAGCATCCACATCTCGTTGACCTGCGAGGGGTACTCGACGAAGTCCCGCGGGACATTGGTGCCGGAGAACATCGGGTACTCGACGTCGGACAGCAGCGAGTGCAGCGCGTGGCCGAACTCGTGGAACGCGGTGACGACCTCGTCGAAGGTCAGCAGGGTCGGCTCACCCGCCGGCGGTTTGGCGACGTTGAGCACGTTCACCACGACCGTCTTCGTGCCCAGGAGTTTCGTCTGGTCGACGAAGTTGTTCATCCAGGCGCCACCACGCTTCGAGTCGCGGGCGTAGTAGTCGAGCAGGAACAGGCCGAGCTCCGAGCCATCGGCGTCGAAGACCTCGAAGATCCGGACCTCGGGGTGGTACTTCGGCAGGTCTTCCCGCTCGGTGAAGCTCAGGCCGTACAGCTTCGACGCGGCGAAGAAGACGCCGTCGGTCAGCACCCGGTTCAGCTCGAAGTACGGGCGCAGTGCCGCGGTGTCGACCTCGAACCGGTCCTTGCGCACGCGCTCGGCGTAGAACGCCCAGTCCCACGGCCGGAGGACCGCGCCGGGGATGTCGGCTTCGAGGTAGCGCTGCAGCTCTTCGGCCTCCGCCTTGGCATTGGCGACCGCGACCGGCGCGAGGCGCTCCAGAAGCCCGACAGCGGCCTGAGCGGTCTTCGCGGTCTCGTCCTCGATGACGTACGACGCGTGGTCGGGGAAGCCGAGCACGGCGGCCCGCTCGGCACGCAGGCGGACCAGTTCGGCCACGACCTCGTTGTTGTCGGACTCGTTGCCCCGGTTGCCGCGGGAGACCGACGCGGTGAAGATCCGCTCACGCAAGGCGCGGTCCTCCAGCGAGGCCAACGCCGCCTGCGCCGTCGGCAAGGTCAGCTTGAGGACGTATTTGCCTTCTTCGCCGGCGGTTTCGGCGGCCGTGGCGATCTCGTCCTCGCCCAGTCCCGCGAGCTCAGCGACGTCGTCGACCACCACGGCGAGTTCGTTGGTGTCCTTGAGCAGGTTCTGCTGGAAGCGGGTCGAGAGCGTCGAAAGCTGCTCGTTCAACTCGCGCAGGCGCTTCTGGTCGGCCTCGGGCAGCCCGGCGCCCGCGCGGCGCACGTCGGTGTGGTGACGTTCCAGGAGACGGAGCGACTCGGTGTCGAGGCCGAGTTCGTCCTTGCGCTCGAACAGGGAGTTGATCCTGGCGAACAACGCCGGGTTCAGGTTGACGGCGTCGGCGTGCGCGGCCAGACGCGGCGCCATTTCGGCCTGCACGCGCTGGATCTCGTCGTTCGCGTTCGACCCGGCGAGGTTGAAGAACACGCTGGAGACGCGGGACAGCAGCCTTCCGGACTTCTCGAGCGCGACGATGGTGTTCTCGAAGGTCGGCGGCTCGGCCGAGCCGGCGATCTCCTCGATCTCGGCGGCGTGCTCGGCCAGCCCCGCTTCGAAGGCGGGAAGGAAGTGTTCGTCGGCGATCCGGTCGAACGGAGGAAGGGCGTAGGGCAGCTCACTCGGCGCGGCGAACGGGTTGTCCTGCGAAATCATCGGTGTTGCTCCCGGGTCGTCGAATCTGCTGTTCAGGCCACCTTACGGGCAGTGAGGGGCCGGTGGATGCCGTCCGTGGCGTGACACCGCGGACGAGAAGTGGTCACGCTCCGGTGGTACCGCCCACCACCGCGTCGGAGCTCTGTTTTCCCTTGCCACGCTTGGCTTTGGCCTTGGGGGGCGGTGGTGCGATCCCCGCGAGGTCGCCGCCGTTGTCGTTGACGCGCAACACGAACGGACGAGTCTCGGTGTAGCGGACGACCGAAACCGACGCCGGATCGACCACGATCCGCTGAAAGGAATCGAGATGCTGACCGAGCGCGTCGGCGAGGATCGCCTTGATCACATCGCCGTGGCTGCACAAGAGCCAGACGGCGTGTTCGCCGTACTTCTCGGTGATCCGGGCGTCGTGCGCGCGAACGGCCGCGACCGACCGGGCCTGCATTTCGGCGAGCCCTTCGCCGCCGGGGAAGACCGCGGCCGACGGATGCGCCTGCACGACCCGCCAGAGGGGTTCCTTGAAGAGATCCTTGAGCGCGCGCCCGGTCCATTCGCCGTAGTCCACTTCGGACAAACCGGGCTCTTTGACCTTGTCCAGACCGCGTGCCTCGGCCAGCTTCGCGACCGTCTGGCGGCAGCGGAGCATCGGCGAGACCACCAGCTCCGCGAGCGGGACCGGCGCCAGGCGCTCAACGAGCGCGGCGGCCTGCGCCCGGCCGGTGTCGTCCAGGCCGACCTTGGGCGTGCGCCCGGCCAGGACGCCCGAACCGTTCGCCGTGGACTTGCCGTGGCGCAGAAGGATCACAGTACTCACGTGGCCCACCCTACGTGTCGTGCTTTGCCCGGCACCCGCATTTCGTCCTCTGGATGCGGTACTTGCGCGTGCAAGGACCGCATCCAGAGGACTGAACGCGAGGGGGGTTACAGGTGCGGGCCCGCGCCGGGGTCCAGGACGCCGGCGAAGATCAGCACGAACAGCAGGACACCGAGCACGAGCCGGTAGATCACGAACGGCACGAAGCTCTTGGTCTTGATGTAGGACATCAGCCACGCGATGACGGCGTACCCGACGCCGAACGCGACCAGCGTCGCCAGGATCGTCGGCCCCCACTGCGCCGGGGCGCCGTCCTTGCCGATGTCGGTCAGCTTGTACAGGCCCGAGCCGAACACCGCGGGCAGGGCCAGCAGGAACGAATACTCCGCCGCCTCCGCGCGGGTGTAGCCGAGCAGCAGCCCGGCGCTGGTGGTGCCACCGGAGCGCGACACACCAGGGATCAGCGCCAGCGCCTGAGCGAACCCGAACCCGAGGCCGTGCGGCACGGTCAGGTGGTCGAGGGTGCGCTCCTGCTTCCCGATACGGTCGGCCACCAGCAGGATCAGGCCGAACACGATCAGCGTGGTCGCGGTGATCCGAAGGTCACGGAAGGTTTCGTCGATGGCGTCCTGCAACAGCAGGCCCAGCACCACGATCGGCAGCGAGCCGACGATGATCAGCCAGCCCAGCCGGGCGTCCGGGTCCTGCCGCCAGTCCTTCTTGTAGATCGAGAAGAACCAGGCGCGGAGGATCTTCCCGATCTTGCTCGAGAAGTACAGGATGACCGCGAGTTCCGTGCCGATCTGGGTCACCGCGGTGAACGCGGCGCCCGGGTCGTCCCAGCCGGCGAGCGCCGCGGTGATCCGCAGGTGCGCGCTGGACGAGATCGGCAGGAACTCGGTGAGGCCCTGGACGAGCCCGAGGACCAGTGCTTCGAACCATCCCATCAGGCGACACCGGCCGATTCGATCGCTTCGGCCGCGATCTCGAGGGCGTGCGCGGAGCCCTCCGGATCCGGCATGGACGGCGCGACCGTCAGCGTCGTGACGCCGGACTCGGCGAAGGCCCGCATCCGGTCGGCGATGCGCTCCTTGGGGCCCAGCAGCGACGTCGCGTCGATGAACTCCAGCGGAACCGCCGCCATGGCGCCCACGTAGTCCTTACCCAGGTACTTCTGCTGAACGTCGGCCGCTTCGCGCTCGAAACCCATCCGGCAGGCGAGCTGGTTGTAGAAGTTCTTCTCCCGGCTGCCCATCCCGCCGATGTACAGCGCCGCGTACCCGCGCACGGCGTCGGCGCAGGCCTTCCAGTCGTCACCGACCACGAGCGGGACGGCGGGGACGACGTCGAAGCCGTCGAGGGAGCGCTCGGCCTTGTCCGCCCCGGCCTGGATCAGCTTCAGCTGCTCACCGGCGTGCTCTGGCGAGTAGAACACCGGCAGCCAGCCGTTCGCGATCTCGCCGGTCAATTCGAGGTTCTTCGGGCCGATGGCGGCCAGGTACACGGGGATCTCTTCGCGCACGGGGTGCACGGTCAAGGTCAGCGCCTTGCCGGGCCCGTCGGGCAGCGGCAGCTGGAAGTGGTCGCCGTCGTACCGGACCCGGTCGCGGCTCAGCGCCTTGCGGACGATTTCGACGTATTCCCGAGTGCGGCCCAGCGGCGACGCGAACTTCACGCCGTGCCAGCCCTCGGAGACCTGCGGGCCGGAAACACCGAGGCCGAGGCGGAACCGGCCGCCGGAAAGCGTGTCCAGGGTCGCGGCGGTCATCGCGGTCATCGCCGGTGTCCGCGCGGGGATCTGGAGCACCGCGCTGCCCACGTCGATCCGTGAGGTCTGCGCCGCCACCCATGAGAGCACTGTCGGCGCGTCCGACCCGTAGGCCTCCGCGGCCCAGACGACCGCGTAGTCCAGTTCGTCCGCCTTCTTCGCCAATGCCAGGTTGGCCGCGTCGTTCCCCGCGCCCCAATAGCCCAAGTTCAGTCCGAGTCGCACGGCGTGAATGTATCCATCGGAGTGTCACTCCTCCGTTCAGGGTGTTGACACGCGATGACCCGCGCGGTGGTACTCGATCACGACACGCTCACCTGCTCCGCGTCCCGCACTTGCCTTCCGGCTAGGCTCGCCCGTCGTGGAAAAGCGACAGCTCGGCCGGTCGGGACTTCGGGTCTCGCGAATGGCCCTCGGGACCATGACGTGGGGTGGCGACACCGACTCGGAGGAGGCGGCCAGCCAGCTGGTCGCGTTCGTCGACGCCGGGGGCACCCTGGTCGACACCGCCGACATCTACGGCGAGGGAGAGAGCGAACGCGTCCTCGGCGCGCTGCTCGGTGACCTGGTCCCCCGCGACGACATCGTGCTCGCCACCAAGGCCGTCGCCCGCCGCACCGACGGCCCGTTCGGCGGCGGAGCCTCGCGCGGTGCCCTGCTCAGCGCGCTCGACGGCTCGCTGCGGCGGCTCGGCACCGACCACATCGACCTGTGGCAGCTGCACGCCTGGGACACCACCGTGCCGGTCGACGAGACCCTCGGCGCCCTCGAATACGCCGTGACCAGCGGCAAAGCCCGCTACGTCGGCGTCTCCAACTACTCGGGCTGGCAGCTGGCGACCGCCGCCGCCCGCAGTTCCGCCGTCGCTCCGCTGGTCTCGACGCAGGTCGAGTACTCGCTGCTGGAGCGCGGCATCGATCGCGAGGTCGTCCCGGCGGCGGAGCATCACGGCATCGGGCTCCTGCCCTGGGCGCCGCTCGGCCGGGGTGTGCTCACCGGCAAGTACCGCACCGGGACCCCCGCCGATTCGCGCGGCGCGTCGAGCGTTTTCGCGGGTTATGTCGAACATCACCGGACCGATCGCGCGGCCAGGATCGTGCAGGCGGTCGCGACGGCCGCGGACGGCCTCGGGACCTCGCCGCTGGCCGTCGCGCTGGCCTGGGTCCGCGACCGGCCCGGAGTGGTCGCGCCCGTGGTCGGAGCCCGTGACACCGGGCAGCTGACCGGTTCGCTCACGGCCGAGGACATCACGCTCCCGCCCGCCATCCGATCCGCGCTCGACGACGTCAGCGCGATCGAGGTCGGGTACCCGGAACGCGGCCTCTGAGCCGTCTCGAATAGTGGATTAGGTGACTGTTGGGTGACGCGGACGTGACGTGGTGGAGTTCCTGGAGGATGCTGGACAGGTCCGTCCGACGATTAGCAGGTGGAGGCACCAAGGTGGGTCGGCTGTCCGCCGTTTCCCGGATCGCGATCCCGCTCGCCGGTGTCCTGGTGCTCTCGTCCTGCAGTACGGACGACACGCCGAACGACTCCTTGCAGATCGTGCAGAACCCCGTCGCGGCGACCGCGGCGGTCTCCCCCGCGGTGACGATCAAACCCGCTGGTTCGGTGTTCGCGGTGCCGGGCGTGAAGGCTCTGGCGACCGATCAGGCGAGCAAGACGCTGGTCGTCGCCGTTTCGGAGCCGCCCTCGCTGCGTATCTACGATCTCGCTGCCCTGGACGCCCCCAAGACGACCGTGGCCTTGCCCGGTCCGGCCGAGCGGCTCACGGTCTCCGGCTCCCAGGTACTCGCCAGCGTTCCGGGCAAGAGCCTGCTGGCGAAGGTCTCCCTGCCCGGTGGCGCGCTGGAGACGGTCCCGATCGCGGGGCAGCCGTCGGCCGGTCTCGCCGACGGCGACGCGACGCTGGTCTCGGTCCGGGACCGCAAGGCTGTGGAGGTGCTGTCGAAGAACGCGGGACCGAAGACCATCACCGGCCAGATCTACAGCGCCGACGACGTGCTGAACACCGGTGACGGCGTGGTCGTGCTCGACAAGCTCCGCACCGCCCTGTTCGCCGTCGACCTCACCGAGGGCAAGATCGGTGAGGGTCTGCGCGCCGGCGACGGCGCGGCCAACGCCGTCACCGACGATCTCGGCCGCGTCTTCGTCACCGATGCGCGCGCGGGCGCGCTGCTGGCGTTCTCCACGACGCCACTGCTGCTGCGCCAGCGTTATCCCGTTCCCGGCGGGGCGTACGGCATCGCCTACGACCGCACCCGCGGCCTCGCCTGGGTCACGCTCACCGAACGCAACGAGGTCGTCGGTTTCGACGTCCGCGGTGGAGAGCCGATCGAGAAGCACCGGTTCCCCACCGTGCGGCAGCCAGATTCGGTCACCGTCGACGAGCAGGGCGGCCGCGTGGTCGTCGGCTCGGCCATCGGAGAAGGGATCCAGGTGATCACGCCATGACAGTGGTGGACGAGGCGGTGGTCGAAGGGGATTGGGAGTACCGGCGGCTGCAGCTGCCTCCCGGTGTTTCCCGGCGGGCGGCGGCGACGCAGCTGTCGATCCACGCCGAGTTCGCCGGTTGGGAGCTTTCGACCGTCCGGCTCTACTCGGACGGGACCAGGAGGGTGTGGTTGCGCCGCAAGCGCACCGCCACTCCCCTGCCCGGCCTCATCACCTGAGGGCTGAAGGGCGCTTTCAGCTCTTGAACACCCGGCCGAGCCAGTCGGCCCAGAGCCTGTCCTGTTCCGCGGGATCGACGTCGCCGAACAGGTGATGCATCGCGACCATCGGCCCGGCGAACCCTCGCACGAAGCGCAGGAACGCGTCCGCGGTCCGGATGCCGACCGTCTGCGCGTTCGCCAGATAGACCTCACCGTCCACAGTGGACACGGAGCCGGTGGAAAGCCGCACCCGGTCCCCCGTTCCCGGCCGCCCGGCGAGGCCGAGCTCCCGGCCCAGCGTCAGCCAGGCGCTGTCCCAGTCCCCGATCATCGGCCCGAACACCGTCACCGGCACGGCCTTCCGGCCGGCGAAACGGTTGAGGTATTCGACGAGGGTGCGGAAGAACAGCTCGCCACCGGCGGTCATCGCCTCGAACTCGTCTTCCCAGTCGTCGCCGGGCAGGAAGCCGCTCGTCACGGTCCGCAGCACGGTGCTGCCGCCGGAGCGGCCTTCGATGAGGAACTCGTAGGCGACGAACCGGCCGTCCGGAGCGGGTTCCGTGCCGTAGACGAGCCGCTCCAGCGGATCCCACGAGGTGATCGCCGACGTGGGTTCGTAGCCGCCGAACGCGGTCTTCACGGTTCCGCCGACGCCTCCGTCGACCTCGTTGCGTCCCATGAACCACGACGTGATCCCCGGACCGGTCGCGATGGCGTCCCAGACCTGTTCGGGCGTCGCGTCGACCTCGAGGCGGTCGGTGATCTCGAATTCGTGGCCCACTCAGCGCTCCTCGGGCTCGGTTTTGACGCTCGGATGGACGGCGACGACGATCCGGTGGTCGCGGCCCTGTTCGGCGCCCTCATCGTGGTATTTGCTCACCAGATTCGTGATCGCGACGGTGAGTTCTTCGGCGAAGGCGGCCCTGTCCGCGGCGGACGAGAACCGCACCTCGCCGTCGATCGCGAAGGTCGCGACCCGTTTGCGCGCCTTGGTCGCACCGGTGATCAGCAGGCCGACGTCGCGCACCAGCCTGCCGGCCACGGCGAGCAGCCAGCGCGCGGACAGGCGGTCCGGCGACTGCGCCGGATCGGGCTGCACGGCCGAGAGTGCCGTCGGCGAGATGACGTATGAGGACGCCGTCGCGCGCATCATGCGCTCGGTGACGTTGCCCTTCCGCCGCTCCTCGACGAGCTCGACCAGCCCGTGCTTCTCCAGCGCGCGAAGATGGTAGTTCACCTTCTGTCTCGGCAGATCCACCCGCGCGGCCAGCATCGTGGCCGACGCCGGCTCGGCGAGTTCGGCGAGCAGCCTGGCCCGGACCGGATCCAGCGACACTTCGGCCGCTTCCGCGTCCTCGATCACCGCAACGGAGAACATGCCAAGAAGGTGTCACCGAAAAGAGTTTTTGTCAAGGATGTCAGTCTTGTCGGTGGGCCCGGTTCGCCAGGGCCAGCAAGCGGGGCACCACCTGCGGGGCCGCCTCGAGCGGGACGACGTGCCCGACCCCCGGCAGCACCACGGACGTCCCGTTCCGCACCGCGCCCGCCAGTTCCTCGACGTCCGCCGTGGGTACGAGCCGATCGCGCTCCCCCACGATCGCGATCACCGGCACGGCGCCGACCTGCGACAACGCGGATTCCCGGGTGTAGGCGTCCAGTGCGGGCCGGAACGCGGACACCGTCTGCGGCCAGTTGCCGCGGATCATCCGCACAGTCAGTTCGACGTCGGCGGGCACCGGGTCGTCCCCGAAGAGCCACCACCGCAGCCCGGCGGTCACCGCCTTGCTCGTATGCTCCCGCACCAGGCCGATCAGCTTGGTCCCGAAGACCATCTCCAGGTCGCGGCCTAGTTTGCCGAGCGCGTTCGGCCAGATCGCGTCCGGGGTGACACCGCCCGCCGACATGGCGAGCAACCCGATGCCCGCCACCCTCGCCGCGAAGACGTCGGGGTGACGCTGGGCGAGCGACAGGATCGCGAGGCCGCCCATGTCATGACCGACCAGCACGACCTTGCCGCCGGGGACCACCTTCTCCAGCACCTCGGCCAGATCGTCGGCGAGCTGTCCCATGGTCGCCGACGCGGCCCGGACCTCACCGGATTCGCCGTGCCCGCGCTGGTCGTAGGCCAGCACCGAGAGCGATTCCTCCGCGGCTTCCGTCAGCACCGGCGCGATGGCGCGCCAGCTCCGCCTGTCGAGGGCGTACCCGTGGAGGAGCACCACGGTCACCGGCGCCGACGGATCACCCCAGCGCTCGAAGTGCAGGGGTGTCCCGTCGGCGGCCAGCAGACCGGGCATCAGGCCGAACGGAGGAAGCGGTCGAGCACGCGCACGCCGAACTTCAGCGCGTCGACCGGGACGCGCTCGTCGACTCCGTGGAACAGCGCCGAGAAATCGAGGTCCGCCGGCAGCTGCAGCGGGGCGAACCCGAAGTTGCGGATTCCGAGCGACTGGAAGGACTTCGCGTCGGTGCCGCCGGAGAGCATGTACGGGAGCGTGCGGGCGCCCGGGTCCTCGGCGAGGACCGCGTTGGTCATGGCGTCGACCAGGGCACCGTCGAAGGTCGTCTCGACCGGCGGCAGCTCCATCCACTCCTTCTCGATGTCCGGGCCGAGGATCTCCTCCAGTTCGGCGTTGAACGCCTCGAGACGGCCGGGAAGGATCCGGCAGTCGACCGACGCCTCCGCGACCGAGGGGATGACGTTCGACTTGTAGCCCGCGGTGAGCATCGTCGGGTTCGCCGTGTCGCGCAGGGTCGCGCCGATCATCCGGGAGATGTTCCCGAGTTTCGCGACGGAACCCTCGATGTCGTCCTCGGGGAAGTCCCAGCCGGTGATCTCGGTGACGCCGTCCAGGAACTCGCGGACGGAGTCGGTCATGACCAGGGGGAAGCGGTGGTTGCCGAGCCTGGCGACGGCCTCGGACAGCTTGGTGACGGCGTTGTCGCGGTGGATCATCGAGCCGTGACCGGCGGTGCCGCGCACCCGCAGCTTCATCCAGCGGATGCCCTTTTCGGCCGTCTCGATGAGATAGGCGCGGACGTTGTCCTTCAGCGTGATCGAGAAACCGCCGACCTCGCTGATCGCCTCGGTGACACCCTCGAAAAGCTCCGGCCGGTTCTCGACCAGCCACTGCGCGCCGTACTTGCCGCCCGCCTCCTCGTCGGCCAGGAACGCGAAGACCAGGTCACGCGGCGGGACGATCCCGTTGATCTTGTAGTGCCGGGCCAGCGCGAGCGCCATCCCAACCATGTCTTTCATATCGACAGCGCCACGGCCCCAGACGTAGTCGTCCTGGATCGCGCCGGAGAACGGGTGGACCGACCACTCCGAGGCGTCTGCGGGGACGGCGTCGAGATGACCGTGGATCAGGAGCGCGCCACGCGAGGGGTCGGCGCCCGGCAGCCGGACGATCACGTTGTGGCGGTTCTTGCCGCCCGACTCGACATAGGTGATCTCGTAGCCCGCGTCGGTGAGCTTCTCCGCGACGTACTCCGCCGCGGCGCGTTCACCGACCAGCGTGTCGGGGTCCCCCGTGTTGGTGGTGTCGATGCGGATCAGTTCACTGGTGAGGGTGACTGCCTCTTCGGCGGCTGCTTCGATCAAATTCGGTTCGGTCACCAGGCATTCCTACCATTGGTGGAGCCCGCCGACCCGCTGCCACCGTGTGATGGACTGCGTGTGAAGACCCACGTCGGGGCCGGCCCTCAGAATCGGTAGCGGAGTATGCGGGTTCCTTGACGGGAAAGGCCTGTGTTCAGGCTCATGAGACGGGTGAGCGCGCGGAGGGGTTGGGGGAAGTCGGTGACTTCCGGGGCGCGCGTGAGGAGTTGTTCCTCGGTCAGGGTGAGGGCGGCGTCCCAGGTTTCGGGTTCGTGTGGGTCGTCGAAGCCTTGGGCGGCGGTGATGCCGAGGGTTTTGATGGTCGGGTGGTATTTCATCGCCCACGCGGCGAAGCGGGTGTAGCCGTTGAGGGCGAGTTCGCCGGTGGGGAAATGTGTGGTCAAGGCGCGCGTCATCCGCTGAAAGGTGTCGCCGGGCATGAAGGGCAGCAGGCCCTCGGCGACGATCATGGCGGGCCGGTCCCTGGGCAGCTCATCGAGCCAGCCGGGTGTGGTGAGGTCGGCACCGAGGAGCCGGGATCGTTCCGGGAGGAATTGAGGGCGCAGGCTGACAATCTCGGGAAAGTCGATGTCGTACCAGTCGACGCCGGCGGGCGGGTCGCAGCGGAACACCCGTGTGTCGAGTCCGCAGCCGAGGTCGAGCACGATGGCGTCGGGATGCTCGGCGAGGAAGCCGATGACAGCCTGGTCCAGTTTCTTCGCGCGGAGCGCGGTGCTGCAGACGAGGCTGGGTTTGACTTTGAGTTCGGCGAAGTCGTAGTCGATCTTCTCGGCCAGGTCGGCGGAGCGGGTGTCGCCGAGGATCGGATGGGGCAGTTCGCTGTCCAGGGCCCTGGCGTAAAGGGTCAGCAGGAGGGTCTCCTGGATCGGGTCCAGGGCGAGGCGCTGGCGTTGCATAGCGGATGCGTCCTTCAGGTCTTCAGTGGGTTTTGGGCGGCGATGTCGCGCAGCCAGGTCAGGGACCGCTGGGCGGTGCGGATGCGTTCGGCGCGGGGCCCTTCGCCGCCGGCGAGGGCGAGGCCTTGTTCGGCGATGTCGCCGAACGCGGCGAGGCTGTCGAGTTTGCGTTGGATCACCTTGTGCCACGCGTCGTCTTCGATGCGGTAGTACGCGGTGCGGTCACCGGGAACGCGGACCTTGCGGATGAGCCCGATGACGGTGAGGAAACGCATGTTCGAAGTCAGCGACGCGCGGCTTGCCTGGATCGTCTCGGCGATCTCGCCGGCGGAGCGCTGGGGCGGGTCGCAGATCATCAGCAGGCCGAGGATCCGGCCGGTTATCGGCGGGAGCCCCCACTCTTCCACGCAGAAGGTGGCTACCTGCTCCACCCACTTCAGCACCTCGTCCTGGTTGTCCTGACCTGGCATGGCGCCCTCCTCGGCTGCTCGTCGGCCGTCACTGTGTCATGGCGGCCACCGACTCACGGGCAGGCGGCGGAGTGACGGCGGCCGGGCGGGCCTGGCGGGGTATCCACCTCCGGCAGGTACAGGTCACCGGCACACCGGGTACCCAGGCTGTTGAACATCACCGGCTCGGGCCGCAGGACCATCTCCGTCACCTCTCAGCCAGACTGTTGCTAGCTATTTCAGTCTCGACTGAAATAGCTGACATGTCAACCCGGTCTCTGGAGCCACGCGCCGAACCGAGTTCGCCGAACCGCGCTGACAGACGAAAGCCTCCGGTCGGTGAAGCCGTCTGGGAACCGCTTCATCGACCGGAGGCCTTCGTGCCCCACGGACCCGGCTGGGCCGAGGAGTCAGGTGAAGATCACGTCCGAGCAGGAGTAGAAGGCCTCGCCGGAGTCGGGCCAGTGGCGTTGCCAGATCGAGTAGATCAAGTGCCTGCCGGTGCGCCCGCCGGGCAGGTTCGCCTTGAGCTGGTAGGCGTTGCCGGCGATCGGCGGGTTGTCCTGCTTGTAGAACGGCGTGGCTTCCAGATCGGACCACTTGAGCGGTTTCGTCGGGTCGTAGCCCGGCTTGGTGACGTACAGCTCGAAGGTGCCCTCGTGCGCGGCGGTCAGCTGGTACCGGAAGGTGTACGGGCCACTGCCCGGCAACGTGGTCGCCGGCCAGTCGGCGCGGGCCAGGTCGAGCCCCTTGTACTTGTCCCGGCCGGCGCTGCACAGCTTGCCGTCCGGGATGATCTCGCGGCTGCGGCCGTCGGCGTCGCCGATGTTGACCTCGTCCCAGTCGTAGATCGGCCAGCTGTCGCCCACCGCGATGGCGGCCTTGCACGCGGCGGACTGCGGGTTCTCCGGATCCTCCTGGAAACATTGCATGATCCGGCTGATCGGGTCGCCCATCGAGCCGTGCGCGAGGGCGGGGACCGCGGTGAACACCGAGACCGTGCCGAGCACGGCGGTCATTATCGCGACTTTGACAACGGAGCGGGAAAACTTCATCGCAACGTTCCTCTCATGAGAGGTCTAGACCACACCACGGTAGAGGTCCCGGCGCACCGGCCTGTAGGCCCGAAAGTCGGGCGCGGCGAATTCGCGCATGACCGGCAAAGCGGCAGTTTTGACGCACAGGGGTCACAATCGCACCGCATTCTGTGACACTTTGACGGGCTGTGTCCCGCAGCGATAGCGCGAGAAGGGAATCTGCTTTGTCCGGAATGCTCAACAGACGCAAGGCGCTCGCTCTCGGTGGTGGTGCCGCACTCGGCGTCATGGCCGCCGGTACCGGCACGGCTTCCGCCGCGACGGGATGGATCCGGCTGCCGATCGTCACCGCCAACATCGGCCGCGACAACCTCGGGGCGCGCGAAGCCGCGATCGACGCCGTCCGCAACTGCGACTCCCAAGTGCGACCCCTGGTCGGCTGGCAGGAGATCAACGAGGGCGACACCGGTGAACCCGCGATGATCGACCACTACTTCGGGCCCCTGTACAACAACGCGTTCCTGCGGCACGAATCGTCGTTCCGGGTCCCGATCTCGATCCCGCAGCCGTGGGAGGTGGCGAGCGCGAAGACCACGTATGTGCACGGCGGCATCACCGGGGTGACCCCGCCGCGCTGGATCAACGAGGTCGTGGTGCGGCACCAGAGCTATCCGACGCTCCAGTTCGCGCTGATCAACTCGCACTACATCGCGAACGCGTACAACGGCGACCAGCGCGCCGACCTGCGCGACGAGTGGAACGAGCACAAGAGGATCCACGCCAGTCGCGTGCTCGCGCACCACAACGTCGGGCGCCTGGTCTTCTGGACCGCGGACACCAACAACCCGAACTACTACAAGGCCACCGGCCTGGACGCGGAGCGCCGGTGCTTCGGCACCGGGATCGACCGCATCAACTGGCTGGCGGGCAACGGCGTCGTCCAGGAGCAGTTCATCGACACCAAGACCGTGGACATGCGCGTGGACGGGCACGACGCCCGGGTCGCCGTCTTCCAGGTCCGCCTGGCCTGACGGCACGCACGGGCCGGGCGCCGCACCGCCCGGCCCGTGCACCTGACGCGTCAGCTCGTGGCGTCGATGAGGTTCCGGATTTCGGCGATGCCCCTGGCCACCCGGTACGGCGACTCCGTGCCCACGGAGACGCGGATGTGCCGGTCGCACGACTCACCGTAGGCGATGCCCGCCACCACGCTGACCGCGCTTTCCCGCAGCAGCCGGGTGGCGAACTCCATCGAGTCCAAAGTGGACCTTCCGAGCGAGGCGAAGAGGTAGAAGGTCGCCGAGCCGGGCAGGGTCTCGATGCCGATGTCCGCGAGCTGGCCCGCGACCTCGCGGCGCAGGTCCACGACGCGCCGGATCTGCGGGCGGGTGATGGCCAGGATGTCGTCGAAGTGCTCGGCGAGATACCAGGACAGGATCGTCGGCGCGCAGGTGATCAGATGCTGGTTGATCTTCAGCACCTGATCGATCAGCGTGCGATGCGCGATGAGGTAGCCGACCCGCCAGCCGGAGACGCCGTAGTTCTTGGACATCGAGTTGACCGTGACGGTGTGCCGCAGCTCCGGGTCGAACGAGCCACAAGCCCGGAACGGGGTCTCCGGCGGCACGAACTCGTGGTACGCCTCGTCCGCGATCACCACCAGGCCCCGCGCGTCCGCCAGGTCGTGCACGAACTCCAGTTCCGCGTCGGTGTGCACTCGGCCGGACGGGTTGTTCGGGTTGTTGATCACGATGGCCCTGGTACGCGGCGTGACGTAGCGGGCGAAGTCGAACACGCTCACGTCGTGCGGCACCAGCACCGGAACGCCGCGGCAGAGTCGCACCTGTTCCGGATAGCTCAGCCAGAACGGCTCCGGGATGATCACCTCGTCCCCCGGCTCGAGCAGCGCCAGCAACACCATGTAGATCGCCACCTTCGAACCGGCGGTGACGACGATCTCGGTGTCCGGGTCGACCGGGACGTCGAAATCGGCCCAGTACTCGGCCAGCCGCTGCCGCAGCTCGGGCAGCCCCCGGGAGTGCGAGTAGTGATGGAGGCCGTGCCCGGCCAGGTCGTCGAACCGGGGCAGCGGCAGGTCGAAGAACGCCTCGCCGAGCGAAAGCGTGATGATGTCCTGCCCGGCCGCGCTCAGCTCGTAGACCAGGTTGTTGTACTGAATGGACAGTGCCTGCGCCGCGTTGTCCACAAGGGACGACGGGCGGATCGGCGACGCGGTTCGGACGATGGACACTGGACTCGCTCCCCTACACGATCCTGGTCTGGCCGGTACCCCAGACGACGTTCTTCACGGTGGTCAGCGCGGTCAGCCCGATCGGACCGCGGATGTGCAGTTTCTGGGTGGACACGCCGATCTCGACGCCGTAGCCGAACTCGCCGCCGTCGGAGTAGCGGGTCGAGGTGTTGACGAACACGCTGCCGGAGTCCACTTCGCGGGCGAACCGGCGGGCCACGTCGATGTCCCGTGCGACGATCGCCTCGGCGTTGGACGTGCCCCACCGGTCGATATGCGCGATCGCCGCACCCACGTCCGGCACCACCCGGACGGCCAGCACCAGGTCGAGGTATTCGGTACCCCAGTCCTCCTCGCTCGCGGCGACCGCCTTGGGCCAGACCTCGCGGACGGTCGCGTCACCGCGGATCTCCACCCCCGCGGCCGACAGTTCGTCGAGCACTTCGGGCAGCCAGTCCCGGGCGAGTTCCTCGTGCACCAGCAGGGTTTCCATGGCGTTGCACACACTGGGCCGGGAGGTCTTGGCGTTGACCGTGACCGCCGTGGCCATCTCCAGGTCCGCCGAGTGGTCGATGTAGACGTGGCAGTTGCCGGCGCCGTCGATCACCGTGGGCATGGTGGCGGTTCGCTCGACGGACTCGATGAGCTCCGGCCCGCCGCGTGGTACCAGCAGGTCGACGAACTCCTTGGCGCGCATCAGTTCCCGAGCGGCGTCATGAGACGGGTCGGTGAGCAGCTGGACCGCGCCGGCGGGCACCTCGTCGTGCCGGGCGATCGCACTGTCCAGCGCCGCCATGATCGCCGTGTTCGTCGCCATGGCCATCGAGGAGCCGCGCAGCACCGCGCAGTTGCCCGACTTCAGGCAGAGCGCGGCGACCTCGGCGGTGACGTTGGGCCGTGCCTCGTAGATCACCGCGACCACGCCGATCGGCTCGCGGACCCGCTCGATCAGCAGGCCGTTGGGCCTCGTCCAGCCCTCGACCACCTGGCCGACGGGATCGGGCAGGTCGGCGATGGTCCGGATGGCCGAGACCAGGCCCGCCATCCGCCGCTCGGTCAGGGTCAGCCGATCGACCAGTGTGGCCGAAACGCCGTTGTCACGGGCGGCGGCGACGTCCGTCTCGTTGGCCGCGACGATCCGCTCCCGGTGCTCCTCGATCGCGACGGCCATGTCCAGCAGCAGCGCGTTCTTGCGCGCGGTGGTCAGTCCTTTGAGCTCGGTCCACGCCTCGGCCGCGGCGCGGCAGACGTCGGTCACTGACATGGCGGATCCTCCATGATCGGTACGTAGTCGCCACCGTCGACGACGGGTGCGGTCGGCGGGCGGCCGGGCTCGACGGCGCGGCTCAGCGGGCCACGGGCGAGCGGTCGCCCGTGCTGGTCACAGATGTCGACCACGTCGCCGGGCGCGACGGTGCCGTGGACGGCGGCGATGTGGTGGTGGCACACGGTTTCACCGCGGATGACGACCTCGGTGCCCGCCGGGGTGCAGTGCAGCGCCCCGACCGGCGGGGTCCGGAAGGCGCGCCAGAGCGTTCCGATGCCGGGAGTCGCGCCGGTGACCGCGCGCGGGTGGAACACCGTGCCCGCCGGACGGCCACCGTGCGCGGCGACGAGCACGCCGGGGTCCGCGCTCTCCGCGATGACCGTGCGCACCCCGCTGATCGTGGCGATCCAGCACGCGCCGAGCTTCGTCACCATGCCGCCGGTGCCGCCGTCGCCGATCGCGCCGCCCGCCTGCCGTTCGGTCTCGGCCGTCAGCACCGGCACCTCCTCGATGCGCCGGGCGCCGGGGGCCAGCTTCGGATTGCGGTCGTAGAGACCGGGCACGTCGGTCAGCAACAGCAGCAATTCGGCCTGGAGATAGCCGCTGAGCAGCGCGGCGAGCACGTCGTTGTTGCGCACGCCGAGCGCGTCGTTCTCGTTGACCACCGGCACCATGCCCAGCGCCAGCATGGTGTGCAGGGTGTGCCCGACGCCTCCGCCCCGCTCGTCCTCGACCAGGTCGGGCGGGGTGAGCAGCAGCTGGCCGGTCTGCACGCCGCGTTCGGCGAACGCGGCCTGGACGGCCGAGTACAGCGGAGACTGGCCGAGCGCGGCGGACACCTGCAACGCCGCCGGATCGTCCACGGCCAGTGCGGGATGCCTGCCGCGCCCGATCGCGATGGCACCGGACGCGAGCAGCACCGGACGCAGACCCGCGATGAGTCCTCTGTGGACGATCTCGCACAGCCGGTCGAGCTTGACCGCGTCCAGCCTGCCGTCCGTGAGCAGCGAGGACGTGCCTATCTTGAGCACCACCCGGCCCCCCTGCGGCGCCAGATCCTCGGTCGGCGGCGCGGTGGCGGGCAAGCTGTTGGTCGACATGGGGCAGATGCTCACCGCCGTCGATGTACCGCCGATGTGCTCGCGATACTCCGCCGGTGTTCCGCCGGGGCCGGACGAGGCGCCACAGCACACCTGCATCGCCGGAACATCGGCCGTACATCGGATCCGGCGACGCTCTCGGCATGACAGCAGAACTCCAGCTGGCCGACACGGCGACCCTCCCCCTCACCGAGTCCCAGAAGGGACTGCTGGTGGTGGACAGCCTGGTGCCGACGAAGCAGATCTACAACCAGGTCATCCAATTCGACCTCGACCCGGCCAAATGCGCCGGTCCGCTGGCCGAGACGGTGACCCGGGCGCTGGTCGCCCTGGTCACCGTCCAGCCGGCGCTGCGCCAGGTGTTCCGGCTGCATCCGGACATGCACGCCGTACTGCGGCCCCCGCCCACCCCGGACGAGCTGCCACTGGAGTCGATCTCCGTGCCGCCGTCCGAATACGCCGCCACCCTCGCCACGCTGGGCAGGGAAATCGGCCGCGCGCCGTTCGATCTGACGACCGGACCGGTGCACCGCTTCGGTTTCGTGCGCGCCACCGACGACAGTGCCGCGGCGATCCTGATCTGCGGGCACCATCTGGTCGGCGACGGGGTTTCCATGGGCCCGATCGTGCGAGACCTCGACCGCGCCCTGGCCGGCCCGATCGATGTGGAAACGCTGCGGGTGAGCCGGGAAACCGCGCTGGTGAAAGAACTCAACGCCCAGAACCGGGCCGCGGGCTCGGCGCGGACGGCCGAACAGGTGACCACCTGGGCCGAGCGCCTGCGCGAAGTCCCGCCGCTCGTGCTGTACCCGCGTCCCGACCGTCCACAACGGACGGAGTTCGCCGGGCAGCGGATCTCGTGGACCCTCGGCGAAACCGATTCCGAGCGATTCCAGGCCACCTGTAAACGGCTCGGCGTCAGCCCGTTCGCGGTGTTGTCCGCGGTGTACGGCACGGTGTTGGCGCGGCACGGCGGCGTGAACCGGGTGCTGATCGGCAGCCCGTTCACCGCGCGACGCACGATCGGCTCGTACGACCTGTGCGGATTCTTCGTCAACACGTTGCCGGTCACCGTCGACGTGGACTGGACGCGCACCGTCGACGAACACCTCGACAAGACCGTCCGTGCCGCGGTGGACCACTGCCGCGGCGCGGTGGACGTCCCGTTCAACCAGCTGGTCGCGCAGGTGCGGCCGGACCGGCAGAGCGACCGCAATCCCCTGTTCTCCTGCATGCTCGCCATGCAGGACACGTTCGACCCGGCGACCGGGACCGGCGCGGTGGTCGGCGCGTACGAGCCGGGCAACGGCACCGCCAAATTCGACCTGTGGCTGGGTGCCACCCTGGTCGACGGCCGGTGGCTGCTCGAACTGGAGTACGACAGCGCGCTGATCCCGCCCGCGGTCGCCGACGGGCTGTTGAACTCGATGCGGACCGCCCTGCGCCGGACGGTGTCCGACGGCACGCTCACCCTCGCCGAACTGTTCGACGACGCCTCGGCCGTGCGAAGCCGGCGCCACGACGGGTATCCGGCGGAGGTGCCGGCGCCGACCCTGTACGAGTGGTTCGCCGAGACCGCACGCCGGACTCCGGACGCGGTCGCGGTCACCGAACCCGGCCGCACGCTCACCTACAGCGAACTTTCCCGTACCGCCGAGCGCATCGCCTCCGGGCTCGCCGGCCGCGGGGTCGGCCCGGGCGACGTCGTCGGGCTACGGCTTGATTCCCTCAGCGAGACCGTCACGTCGATACTGGCGATCCTGCGGCGTGGCGCGACCTACCTGCCGCTGGAGTCCAGCTTGCCCGCCGACCGGTTGTCGTACATGGTGCGGCAGTCCCACTGCCGGGTGGTGATCGGCTCCGGTGTCACGTTGCATGGGGTCGAGGTCGCTCCGCACGCCGCTTTCGAGTCCGATGTGGACAGTGCGAACGCCGCGACGGCGGAGTCCCCGGTGTACGTGATGTTCACGTCCGGCTCGACCGGCCTGCCCAAGGGCGTGCTCATGGGGCACCGGCCGCTGCTCAATCTCGCCGCCTGGCAGATCTCCGCGCTGGACATGACCGCGGACAGCCGATTCCTGCAATACGCGCCCGCCGGTTTCGACGTGTCGTTCCAGGAGATCCTGCCCACGCTGCTGGCCGGGGCGACCGTGGTGTCGCGTGAACCCGCCGACCGGCGCGACTTCCCCGAGCTGGTGCGCCGGGTCGCCGACACCGAGGTGACCCACCTCTACCTTCCGGTGGCGGCGCTGCGCCCGTTCGTGCAGTCCGTGCGAGTGCACCTCCCGGCACTGCGATACCTGTGCGTGTCGGGCGAGCAGTTGCTGGTCGACGACGAGATCCGCGCGTTCTTCACCGACCATCCACAGTGCACACTGGTCAACCATTACGGGCCGACCGAGACCAACGCCGCGACCACATGGCGGCTGACCGCGGCCGACCCGCCGTGGTCACGCCACGTCCCGATCGGCTTGCCGCTGCCGAACGTGACCGCGCACGTCGTCGACGAGACCGGTCATCTCGCGCCGGCGGGTGTCGCCGGCGAGCTGCTGCTCGGTGGCCACGCGCCTGCCGAGGGGTACGTCAACGACCCGGAGCGCACCGCCGAGCGGTTCCTGCCCGACGGTTTCACCCCGGGCGAAACGCTCTACCACACCGGTGATCACGTGGTGCGCGACGAAGCCGGTGCGCTGATCTTCCTCGGCCGGAACGACACCCAGGTGAAGATCCGCGGTTATCGGGTGGAACTCGGCGAGCTGGAAGCCGTGGCGACCGGATTGCCGGACGTACGTCAGGCGGTGGCCGCGGTGCGCGGTGACGGGATCGATCGACGGCCGTTGCTCTTCCTGCTGCCCGAACCCGGCGCCGCGCCGGACCACGAGCGGGTCCGGGCCGCGCTCACCGAGCGGCTGCCGTCGTACATGGCACCGGCGGAGATCGTCGACATCGAGTCCGTGCCGACCTCCCTCAGCGGCAAGACCGACCGGGCGGCGCTGGTGGCGCTGGCCGAACGGCTGAGCGCGCAGCGGGCGGTGGAACCCGCACCCGCCGCCGAGTACGCCGACGACCTCGAGCGGGAGCTGGCGGGCATCTGGGCCGAGGTGCTCGGCGTACCCCGGATCGAACGGGACCGTCCGGTGCTGGAGTACGGCGCGCACTCGCTGAACATCTTCACCGTCGTGGGCCAGGTGCAGGAGCGGTACGGCGTGGCCGTGCAGCTGGTCGAGTTCTTCCGCTCGCCGACCGTGGCGACGCTGGCAGCGCTGGTCCGGCAATGACCGAGCCCGTACGCGAAGAGCCGCCGAGCAGGCTGGTCACCCTGGTACGCCGCAAGGATCGGCCGGTCTGCGTGATGCTGCCCGGCGCGGGCGGCGGGCTGAACCCGTATTTGCGGCTGGCTTCCCACCTCGGCAGTCGCTACAGCGTCTACGCCGTGCGGGCGGCCGGGCTGGTACCGGGGGAACCGCCGGAGGACAGCATCGCGGCGATGGCCGAGTCCGCCCTGTCCGCGCTCGGCGACCGCACCCCCGCGCTGGTGTTCGGCTGGTCGCTGGGCGGCACCGTCGCCTGGGAGATGTGCGTACGGCTGGCCGACAAGGGGCCGCGGCCGGATCTGGTGATCGTGGACAGTTCGCCGCTGCCCCGGCACGCTTCCGCCGAGGACGACGAACGGATCAGGAAGCTCATCGTGGCCGGCCTCGGCCCCCGGCCGGACGAACACACCGTCGCCAGGGTGGAGCGCACCTTCCGAGCACAGGTGCACGCGCTCGCCGGGTACGCCACGGAGCGCGAGTATCCCGGGCGGGCGCTGCTGCTGATGTGCACGGAGGCCGACGACGGCATCTCCGGCCGGACCGTGGCGCTGCGACGGTGGTGTGAGCTCGCGCCGGACCTGCGGACGGCGACCCTGGACGCGGGCCAC
This sequence comes from Amycolatopsis sp. NPDC102389, assembly GCF_044765885.1. Lineage (NCBI taxonomy): Bacteria > Bacillati > Actinomycetota > Actinomycetes > Pseudonocardiales > Pseudonocardiaceae > Amycolatopsis > Amycolatopsis sp. NPDC102389. Next base: position 10,687 of record NZ_JBIWKX010000053.1, on the reverse strand, counting down.
TACGAAGTGTTCGAACCGCGGCACCTGGACCGGCTCACCGGTGAGGTCGACGCCTTTCTCGGACTGGAGCGGGAATCGTGACCTCCTTGGCCGAGACGTACGACCGGCTCTGGTCGCCGCTGCTGGAGACGTTGCGGGCGGACGCGCTGGATTGCCTGCAGGCCAACCTCGCCGTGCTGGCCGACCGGCACGGCGGGGCGGGCGCGCATCTGTCGCTCGGTGCCCCGCTGCGATTCGATCTCGAGCCGGGGCCGAGGGTGGCCGCCTCCCTGCCCTACCGGCTGGCCGCCGCGCACGAGACGCTGGGCCTGCGAGTGGAGCGACGCTGGGACGGCATCGACGGGGCGCGGCTGCGGGCGCTGGCCGACGAAACCGGTCCGCTGTACGTGATCGCCGACGCGCACGGCCTGACGTGGACGCCATATGCCGGCCGCCGCCACACCGAGCACACGTTCCTGCTGTCCACATCGGACACGGTGGTCGACGCCTACCACGACGAGACCCCGTGGGGCCCGTGCCGTCCGGGCGTGTGGCGGCTCTCCCCCGGCGAACTGGACGCCATGCTGCCCGCCGCGACCGCCTTGCAGTTCGCCGTCGAACCGGTCGCCGAGCGTCCGGACATCCTCGCCGCCAACGCCAAGGCGATGGCCGACGCCGTCCCCGCCATCGAGGCCTATCTCGCGGCGGACCACGGCGAGGGCCTGGTGCTCGACATCTGGCTGCTGGGCCGCTCGCGCCTGCTGCACGGTGCCTGGCTCGCCCGGCACGACCGGCCGAGCCCCGAGGTCGACCAGCAGGCCCAGGCCTGGCTCACCCTCGCCTCGAAAAGCTATGTGGCCTCGCGCCGGTCCCGTACCGGCGCCCCGGGCACTGCCGTGCTCGACGACCTCGGGCGCCTTCTCCACGAGGACGTCGCCATCGCGGCCCGGCTCGCCGCCCGGCACACCGCCCGCGCCGCGGTGATCGCCGCAATCCAGGACGTGCTGCGGATCGACGAGCCCACCGTGCGCGCCGCCACCACCCTGCGCGAACTGCCCAACTACAACTCGTTCGGGCTGGTCGAGATCATCGAACGCGTCGAGTCGCGGCTGGCGGTGGTACTCGGCGACGAAGACCTGACCCCTCAGGTTTTGCAGGACATCGATTCGCTGTGCGCGACCTTCGCGCGGCTGGCCGCGGGCTGACCCGCCGGCGACGATCCGGGTGGTCCGTGCCGAGCCATGGTGCGAAGAAGACGTAACTCGCGTGATCGAGCACGTGACTCGCGTGCTTGGGGACGTAACTCGCGTGCGGGGAGGCGGTCCGTCTCTGATCACGCGAGTTACGTGCACGATCACGCGAGTTACGTCTCTGGTCACGCGAGTTACGTCTCTGATCACAGGGGACGGCGTCACCGCGCGGCGTCGGTCACCTCGGCGGCAAGGCGGCGCCGGTCGATCTTCCCGCTCGCGTTGACGGGCAGGACATCGACGTGGTGCACCGCGGCCGGGACCATGTACTCGGGGAGGCGGCGAGCGACGGCGGCGGTCAGCTCGCCCGCGTCGACCGGCTCCCCGGTGTGCAGAGCGTGCAGCACGGTCTGGCCACGCGCCGGCACGGCGATCACCACGGCGTCCCGCACTCCCGGATGCTTCCGCAGCACGGCCTCGATCTCGCCCAGTTCGATGCGATAACCGCGGATCTTGACCTGATCGTCCAACCGTCCGATGTGGACGAGTTCGCCGTGTTCCCGCCGGACGCGGTCTCCAGTGCGGTACCAATCACCGTCCCGCGGCGTGCCGTCGGCCACGACGAACGACGTTTCGCCGCGGAAGAACCGGCCCTGGTCGTCGGCGGGGTCGAGGTAGCCGTCGAAGCGCTGTCCGCCGCGAACGCACAACTCGCCGTCCTCGCCGGCGCGGCCGTCTTCAGTGACCAGCACCGCGTCGAGCGCGTCGTGCACCCGGCCGATCGGCACGGTTCCGTTGGACGTGTCCGGCCACGCTCCGGGATCGACGGGTAGCCGGTACGCGGTGACCGTGACGGTGAGTTCGGTGGGACCGTAGGCGTTCTCCAGCACGCTGTTCGGTGCCGCGGCGGCCCAGGCCCTGGCCTGCTCCATGGTCAGCTGCTCGCCGGCGAAAACGCTCCAGCGCAGATCCGGCATCGCGCCGGGGCGCAGCCCGCGCAGCCGGCCGGCGAGCGAAACCACCGACGGCACCGAGTACCAGTGGGTGATCCGCTTGCCGGTGACGAACCGGGCCGGGGTGAGCACCTCCGCGTCGGAGGGCACCACCAGGGTCGCGCCGGTGCTCCACGAGACGAACAGGTCGAACACCGAGGGGTCGAAGGTCAGGTCGAAGGTCTGGGAGAGCCGGCAACCGGGCGCGACCGCGTACCGCTCGACGCAGTGCGCGAGATACCCGGCCACGTTGCGGTGCCGGATCGGCACGCCCTTGGGCGTTCCGGTCGAGCCGGAGGTGAACAGGAGATACGCCACGGCGTCGGGATCGCCGTCGTAGGGCGGGTTCCACGGTTCGGGCAGCCGCTCGGGCCAGTCGCCGAGCAGGGGCAGCGCGACGGCGCCCGTGCCGTCCACCACCTCCGCGGCGTCCGCGTCGTCGACCACGACCACGTCCACCCCGGCCGCCGCGCAGATCGTGCGGTTGCGGTCGGCCGGGAACTTCGGGTTGAGCGGGACGACGACCGAACCGAGCCGTAGCGCCGCGAGATAACCGGCGTAGGTGGCGAGGCTGCGCGCGGCCAGCAGCCCGACCGCGCGCGGACGCCTGCCCGCCGCCCGCACCAGCCCGGCCGCCAACCTGTCGGCCAGCAGCCGGAGCTCGCGGTAACTCAGCGCGTCCTCACCGACCTCGATGGCCGTCGCACCAGGGCATCTCCGGACGGTGTCGAGGAACCAGCCGTACAGCGTCCCTTGTGGATCGATCACTTCTCGCCGCTTTCCCCGGCCGGGGCGTCGGCCTCGGCGATCGCGGCGGCCGTGATCACCCGCAGGAAGGGGTAGATCATCAGCAGGCAGACCACCGCGAAGACACCGAACGCGACCTGAAAGCCGAACAGCTCCGCCAGACCGCCCGCGATCGCCGCCGACACCGGGAGCATGCCCCAGGACAGCAGCCTGCTCGCCGCGCTGAACCGGCCCAGCAGCTCGTTGGGCACCAGCGATTGACTGATCACCCGGGAGTTCACCGTCCACATCGTCCCGCCGACGCCCGCGAAGAACGCGGCGACACCGACCGGCCAGACACTGGCGGGCGTACCGGGCACCACCGCGGGCACCCCGACCATCAGCACCGTGCCGACGATGTCGGCGAACATCGCCCAGCGCCGGCCGATCAACCGGTTGACCGGGCCGACCAGGACCGTGCCGAGCACGCCGCCGGCGCCGAGGCTGGTCAGCAGGAATCCGTACTGCGCGGGTGTGAGACCGAGCGGCCCGCCGACGGCGTACGCCGGGATGAGCGCGTACCAGGCCGCCCAGCAACCCGCCATGCCGGTGATCAGCGCGGCCATCGTCCGCAGCAACCGGTGCCGCCACAGGAACGACAGCCCCTCGCGGATCTCCTCCCTTGCCGGACGGCGCTCCTTGGCCTGCTTCACCGCGAAGTCGCCGACCAACATGGTCAGCAGCACCGCGCCGAGCAGGTACACCGCGCCGCTCGCGCCCAGCGCCACGGCGAATCCGGCGGCGACGAGGAAGCCGCCGATCGGCGCGCCCACGAAACTGAACGTGACGTATTCGGTCGCGGTGAGCCGCGCGTTCAGCGATTGCCATCGGCTTTTCGGCGTCACCGACGGGATGATCGACATCGCGGACAGCTGCGCGACCACCTCGGAGACACCCAGTACCAGTGCCACGGCGAGGATCAGCGGCAGGTTGACGACCCCTGCCGCGACCGCGATGAGCATCACCGCCATCGCGGCCATCCTGGCGAACTCGGCCCCGACCATCAGCGAGCGCCGGTTCTTGCGGTCCACCAGGACACCGATGTGCAGGGCGGTGATCAGCCACGGCAGCGTCAGCATGATCGCCACCGCGGCGATCAACGCCGGTGAATCGGTGACCGTGGTGGCCAGCAACGGAAGCGCCACCCGCATCACGGCGTCCGCGGTGTTGGTCGTCCCGGTGAACGAGATCAGCAGCCACTCGTTGCGCCGCGGCGACGATCGGGGCTCGGTCGCGACGGCGGGCACGGTCGAGGGTCGCTCGGACACAGCTCCTCCAAGTTCACACTGATTGCGTTGCGGTGGCGCGGAGTCGCACGATCTCGCCGGCGATCTCCGCGATCACCGGGGGCCGGAGGATGCCGTAGTGGTCGGCCTCGACCCGGATCAGGTGCGGCGAGGCGGTGAACTGGCTGGTCCACTGGTCCACCTGGTGATCGGTCAGCTCCGCCCGGACGAGCAGCGCGGGAACCGCGAGCGGCCGTTCGTTGAAGTACGAGCCGACGGCGTCGGTGTGCCGGTTGAACGTCGTCCAGCGCTCGAGGAGCATCGGCACCGACACCGGTTGCCCGCTCGCCGTGGCCAGCCGGGCGGCCAGCACCCGCATCGCCAGCTCGGGATCCCCCGGCGTGGTCCGGGCGGGCGTGCCGTCGAGGGTCGCGCCGAACGTCGCCGCCATGTTCTCGGCGAAGACCTCGTACACCACGGCGTCTCGCACGTCGGTGGGGATGTCGTGCCGGACCGGTGGTGTCGAATCGAGCAGCACCACCGGTGCCGGGGCGCCTGGACCGGTCGCAGACATCTCGAACGCGATCTGCCCGCCCATCGACCAGCCGCCGAGCACATCGGGGCGCAGGTCCTCGGCGTCGAGATCGGCGCGGAACCTCGCCGCCATCGCCGGTATCGAGTCCAGCGGCGTGCGTTCCTGCGATGCCGTGACCCGCCAGTCGGACGGAAGTTCGGCCACCAGCTCGTGGTAGTCCCGCACAGTGCCGCCCGCGCCGGGCAGCAGATGCAGATGCGGGCCGTCGCCGTCCCGCAGGACGACCAGAGTGCTGCCGTCGTCGGCGTGGGCGCCGCCATCGAGTTGCTCGGCCGCCCGCCTCGGGGTCGGCTCGGTGAGCCACCCGGTGATGTCCAGCGTCACGCCGCTTTCCGACTCGAGGGCCGACGCGAACTGGACGACCTTGAGCGACCGGCCGCCGGTCGCGAAGAAGTCTTCGTCCGCTCCGGTCGGCGGAGTGCCGAGCACCTCCGTCCAGACCCCGCGGACCTGGTCGAGCGCCGCGGACTCCGGCATCTCCGTGGTGTCCAGATCGGCCGTCGTGATGGTGTGTTCCAGATAGGCGGGCGCGGTCCTGGAGCCGACTTCGATGGTGCCCACCGGCAACTCCGGATCGAGGCCGCCCTCCGCGAGGACCCGGTCGATGTCCTGGAACAGGCGTCGCGCCGTCGAATGGTCGAACCGGCCGACGTTGTACTCGGACTCGACGATGTACTCGCCGTCGAAGTCGAACACCCCGAACCCGAGGTCCGTACGAGCCGCCCGGTTCGGCGCGCGCTGCAGCTTCAGCTCAACGTCGCCGAGGCGCAGCCCGACGCCGATCGATCCGTACCAGGTGACCAGGAGCGGGATCGCGTCCCGCAGCCGGGCCTGCGCCGATTCGGTGAGCGCGCCGTACACCACGGAGAACGGCACGGTCTGATGGGCGAGGCTGTCCCACATCCCGTCGCGGACCCGCTCGACCACCGCGCCGAACGAGTCGCCGTCCTCGACGACGGTCCTGGTCACCAGGACATTGGCCAGATACCCGACCAGCGCTTGGTCCTGTGGCGTCATGCGGTTGGCGCTGACCAGGCCCGTGCACACCTCCGATCCGGCGCCGCCACGGGCGAGCACCGTCTGGAACGCGGCGAACAGCACGCTGAACGGTGTGGTGAAGTACCGCTTCGCGAGCTCGCCGATGCCGTCGACGGCCTCCTTGCTGAAGACGTACCGGACCATCCCGCCCTTGTTGCCGGTGCCGGTGTAGGTGTGCCGGTCGGCGACCAGGGTCGTGGTCACCGCGCCGTCGAGCTTCTCGCGCCAGTACTTCAGGCTCGCGTCCCAGCGGCCGTCGGCGCGGGCGGCGTTCGAGGCGAGGATGTGCTCCCGGAACGACACCGGGGGCTCGGCGCCGAAATCCGGCTCCTCACCGGCGACGGCCGCCGCGTACGCCGTGGCGAAATCGTCCATCAGCAGCTGCATCCCCCATCCGTCGATGAGGGCGTGGTGGACGGTCACCAACAACTCGTGCTGATCGCCGACGGTCACCGCCACCAGCCGTGCCGCCGGCGCGACGTCCAGCGCGAGCGGGCGCTCCTGGATCTCCCCCGCGATCGACCTGAGCAGGGATTCCACCGGCACGGAGCCGGGATCCTCGATCACGATGCGCTGCGGTTCGACGTCCACATGGTCCACAATGGACACCATGATCGCGCCGTCACGGTGGTGCAGGCTCGCGCGCATCGCCTCGTAGCGGTCCACCACGGCCTGCCAGGCGACCCGCAGGGCGTCGAAGTCCAGCGGCCGGTCGGCCTTCAGCGGCCAGGTCTGGTTGTAGACGGACTTGTTCTTGGCCCTCTGATGGATCCACCACAGCATCTCCATGAGGGCACTGGCCGGGAACATGCCGGTGTCCGTCGCGACGGGAGCGTTCAACGGGAAGTCCTTTCCGGTGTTCAGCGGACGATCGGCTGGATCTCTTCGGTCAACCCTTTGCGATCGACCTTTCCGTTGGCGGCCAACGGGATGCTGTCGCGCTGGTGGTATCCCCTCGGTCGCATGTAGACCGGGAGGTCCTCTAGCAGGCGGACGAACTCGCGCTCGTCCACGGGATCGCCCGCGTAGACGGCGTGCAGGTCCACTTCGCCGTCGGCGGCGGTGAGCGCCACCACGACCACCTCGGCGATCGACGGATGCCGCCGCAGCGCCGACTCGATCTCGCCCAGCTCGACCCGGTTGCCCCGGACCTTGATCTGGTCGTCGACGCGGCCGAGATGGACCAGCTCGCCGCTCTCGCGGCGCACCCGGTCACCGGTGCGATACCAGTGCCCGTCGGTCAACGGCTCGGCACCGTCGTAGACCGTGCCCTGCTCGCCGTCGAAGGCCAGGAAGCGCCCGGCGTTCTCATCGGGGTCCAGGTAGCCGGGGAAACGCTGCGGGCCGCGTACGCACAGCTCGCCGTCCTCGGTCTCCCGGAGCTCCTCGTCGAGCAGGACGTAGTCCAGATGCGGGAAGAGCTCACCGATCGGCATGGACCGGTTCGAGGTGACCGGCCAGTCGGCGCGTGCGGCCGGCACTTCGTATCCGGTGCAGATGACGGTCAGTTCCGTTGGGCCGTAACAGTTGTGGATGGTCGCGTTGGGTGCGGCGGCCCGCCATACCTCGACCTGTTCGAGGTTCAGCGGTTCGCCGCCGAACATTCCCCGGCGCAGGTTGGGCATACTGCCCGGCGCGAGCGCCCGCAGTCTGCGCGCGAACGAGATGATCGACGGCACCGAAAGCCAGTGCGTGAGCCGCTTCTCGTTGACGAAACGCACAGGCGCGAACACTTCGCTGTGCTGCGGGACGCACAACGTCGCACCGGTCCCCCAGGTGGCGAAGAGCTCCACGATCGAACCGTCGAAGAAGAGCTCGAAAGTCTGCGAAACCCGGCAGTCGTCTGTGAAGCCGAACCGGCGGATGTTGTCCTCCAGCAACGAGGACACACATCCGTGTGTCACCGGGACACCTTTCGGGCTCCCCGTCGAGCCGGACGTGTAGATGATGTAGGCGACGTCCCCGTCGCCGGAACCGATCTCGGGCAGCGGCTCGCCGCCTTCCAGCAGGCCACGCCACCGGTCACCGGTCAGGTCGACGATCGGGATACCCGACTGCCGCGGATACTCCGGCAACTGCTTGGCGGACGTGTCGTCGACGATCGTCACGTCCAGGCCCGCGTCCTTGGTGATCGCCAGGTTCCGCGCGACCGGCGCGCCCTGGTTGAGCGGCACCACGGCCGCGCCGACCCGCTGGATCGCCAGGTAGCCCACGTAGCTCGCGAGGCTGCGCGAGGTCAGCAGGCCGACCCGCTCCGGTCGTCTGCCCGCGGCCGACACCAGGCGCACCGCCATCCGCTCGACGGCGGCTCGCAGTTCGTCGTAGGTCAACGTGAGCCCGGCGACCTCGATCGCCGTCGAGGAACCGTGAATCGCCACCGAATCGTCGAACCAGTCGAAGAGTCTGCGGGTCGTCATCGCGTGCCCCCGTCCTGACCGGCGGCGGCCAGATCGGCCAGCCAGTGCTTCAGATCGGCGACCGTGTGCAGATCGACCAGCCGGGTGGCGTCGATCTCGGCGTCGTCGTCACCCGCCACATCGACCGCGAGACGCAGCAGGGCCAGCGATTCCAGCCCCGCGTCGAGCAAGGGCGTCGAGTCGTCGAAGGTGAAGGTCGCGTACCGCGTGATGATGGCGTCGAAATCGACAATCGTGTCACTCATGGGCATTTCTCCATGGAGCCGGGGCTTCGTCACCGAGACCATCGCCGCCGCGGCTGTTCTCTCGATGTACTCGGGTTCTACGGCCGTTGTTGCCGTCACTTCACCTGGCGGCCGGACTTCCAGACGTCGGTCACGTGCGCGGGATCGGCGAGGACATCGATGTCCAGCACCGGATCCGCGTCCAGCAGGAGTACGTCCGCGTCGTAGCCGGCCAGCAGCTGCCCGGAGCGCGGTGCCTGCGGTCCGAGGGTGGCGGGCGCGGTGGCCGTGGCCATCTCGATCGCCTCCAGCGGCGCGGCTCCGCCCTTGACCATCAGCGAGAGCTCGATTCCGCCTCTTCCCCATTGGGTCGGCCGATCGGGGCCGGTCATGGCGAGGTCGGTACCCAGCGCGATGGTCACGCCCGCCTCGCGGGCCAGCGCGATCGCGTCGAGATGCCGTCCGGCCACCTCTTCCAGCTTTCGCTTGGCATAGGGCGGAACCAGATCGCTGGTGAGCAGGAGGTGCATGATCGCGCGGGTGGGCACCAGGATCGCGCCCGTCTCGCGCATCGCCGCGGCGGCTTCGTCGTCGAGATAGGTGCCGTGCTCGATGGTGCGCACCCCCGCCTTCAACGCGGCCATGATGCCCGCCTTGCCGTGGCAGTGCGCCGCGACCACGCGCTCGGCCTGCCCCGCCACCTCGACGATCGCGGCCAGCTCGGCATCGGTGAACTGCTGATGGTGCGGATGGTCCACTTCGGACAGAACACCGCCGGAGGCGAAGACCTTGATCAGCTTCGCGTTGTTGCGCAACTGCTCGCGGGCGGCCCGCGCGCATTCGGCCGGTCCGTCGGCAAGCCGCAACTCCCCGCCGAGATGGCCGAAGTCGTTGATCCACGGAACGGGGAAGCCGTGAATGTCGCCGTGCCCACCGGTGGTCGACAAGGCCGTACCCGCGCTGTAGATCGTCGGCCCCTCGATGGTGCCCTCGGCGACCGCGCGGGCCAAATGGATGCCGAGACCGCCGACCTCGCGGATGGAGGTGAAGCCCGAGTCGAGGCAGGCCCGCAGGTCCGACACGCACCGAGCCGACCGCAAGGCGATCGGCTCGTGCATCAGATCGTGCAGGTCCGCACTGCGCAGGCCCATGAAATGCCCGTGACAGTCCCACATTCCGGGCATCACGGTATGCCCGCGGGTGACGTCGGCGCCGGGTGTCGCCGGCGCCCCGTCACGCGGACCGGCGTAGCGGATCCTGTCGCCGTCGACGATCACGACACCGTCCATGATCGGCGTGCCGCGTCCGGGAATCAGTTGGGTGGCTTCGATGCGTTGCTGCATGCGGGCCAGAGAAGCAGACCGCGAGCGGTTCGGTCACGCGGCGACGATTGCGCACCGCGGATCGCCGCTCGCGGAAATATGATCGTCAGGCACGGGTGAAGGTCATGACCCAGTTGACCTCCCAGCTCTCCCCGCCGTCGACCGAGAAGGCCTGCTCCCAGCGGGCCGAATCCTCGGTGATGTCCGACCAGACGAACCGCACCCGTACCGGCGTGTCACCCTCGGTGTCCTCGCCGTAGAAGACGCCGTGTCCGTCAGTGAAACTGCCGAAGACGGGCGGGAAGAGGCGCCCGGTGTCGCTGCTCGACCAGTTCAGCGACCATTTGCGGGCGACCGGGTCGAACAACCGCAGGGTCAGTCCCCGCACACCGTCGGGGAAAATGATTTCATCGACGTTCGCCTTTCCTTCGAAAAGGCTCCAACTCTTCGCGGGCGCGGTGAACTCCACCCAATCGTCGCTACCGGCGAGCCGCTTTGTCAGACGGCGGTTGAGGACCGTCCACGAGCCTACGAGGAAATCGAAATCACCCATGCCGCAACGGTATCACGCCATCAAGAGGCGTCCGTGCCCGTCGAAGACGCCGATGCCCCGCGGCGAAGGCCTGTCGGGCCTTCGCCGCGGGCGGGGCGGCTAGGGGGTCATCGAGGGGCTAGGCAAGGTTGCGTGATGACCGGATAACAGGAGCGACCTTGCCGAAGAGGGCCGGCGCGGGCCGAGCGTCCATAAAGGACGCTTTCGCAGCCTGAAGTGACCGATTTGGGAACTCTACGTATCTTCGCGCGGGTCGTGAGTGGCAAGTGGGGTTCTATTGAGCCGACGGTCAAACGTGGCGTGTTCTCGGGCGGCCCGATGATGGGATGAAGGCTCCCTTCGCCGCGTCTAATGCGGTGAAAGGA
>NZ_JBIWKX010000052.1:0-55876 GCF_044765885.1 Amycolatopsis sp. NPDC102389 | reverse complement strand
CTGATCGGCACCATGTCCGGGATCCGCGGCGTGCGGGCCTCGGCCTGGCGGCGAGGTTTACGCAGCGCCCGCCCGGTCCGCAGACAGGCCGCGAGCTCGCGGCGCAGCGCGCCCCGGCCTTGCACATAGATCGACTGATAGATCGTCTCGTGGGACACCCGCATCTCCGGACAGTCGGCGAACTCGCTCACCAGCCTGGCCGAGATCTGCTCCGGCGACCACCGCAGCAGCAGCCGTTCCTGCACATGGTCCCGCAACCCGGCATTGCCAGGATCGGCCAGTTTCGCCGTCTTCGGCCGCTTCGCCCGCTCCCGCGCCGCCGCCTCCGCCACATGGGCCCGATACCGGGCAGGACCACCGTTGTTGTTGATCTCCCGGCTGATCGACGACGACGCCGCCCGGCCCAGCCTCCGCCCGATCACCCGCGGCCCCTCGTCCCGGGCCAGGCCACGAGAGATCTCCTCCCGCTCCGCCACCGACAAATACCGTGTCCCCAGCTCACGGGGCGCGTTACCGATCACCCCACCAGCCTCGCCGAACCACCGCCGACCGGTCTCCTGCGCCACACCCGCCGCCACCGAGGCAGACATCACAGCCCGCCCAGCCCGAACCCCCTGCCAAAACCGCACCCGCACATCCCGCACCAACGGCACACGACCCACCATCACAACCTCCGACCACAATCGGTGTTGCAACGACCCCGTGAACCCAAGCCTCCTTCACTACCGTCAGAGCCAATGCCAGGAACTCAAGGTCGATGGCGTGGTGCTGTTTTGGCGTGTTTTCCCTGGTCAGGTGGTCCAACTCCAGCGGATACCGGACGTTCGAGCGGCGCTGGTTCGCCGACGAGGGTTGGCGGGCCTGTGAAGGCCTCCTTGAGGGACTCAGAGTCCCTCAAGGAGGCCTTCACAGACTTGGAAATACAGGCAAATGATACTCAAACGGACAATTTACCACGGTAAGCGTCCTTTATGGACGATCAGGGAAACCTCAGTCACTGCCGCTTAGGTTCCTGACATTGACCGTCAGAGCAGGCAAGGAGGCCTTCACTACAAGATCCCCGGTGACCGGCACAGAGCGGATTCCGGCACATCCACGAAGTCCGTCAGGATGCCTACAGGGCGGTCGCCACCAGCAGCTTCAGGTCCACGGGCATCGGGATGACAGAGTCGACCCGGAAACCGTTGGCGTACATCATCTTGTCGTACTCGCCCCGGCTGCGCTCCTGTCCGCCCGTGATGGCGAGCATCTGCAGATCCCACGGAGCGGCGAGATCGGTGTCGAAGGGCGCGCCCGGCCGGTCGGGTAACAGGCGCTCCAGCACCAGGAGCCGGGCACCGGAAGCACAGGCGCGACGGCAGTTGCGGAGAATGCGATCGCAGTCCTCGTCGTTCCAGTCGTGCAGGACCCGCGACAGCAGGTAGGTGTCCGCTCCCCCGGGTACCTCGGCGAAGAAGTCCCCCGCCACGAACCGCAAGCCGCCCGGCAGCCTTTCGGGCTCCGCGGCGTCGACGACGTGCGAGCGATCGAACACCACACCGGTCACACCGACGTGGTCCTCAAGAACGGTCCGGAGCAGTGTGCCGTTACCTCCACCGATGTCGACCACCGTCGTGCCGTCCACGAACGGATAGCTGCGGCTGAGTTCCTCGGCCACCAGCCGGGTCACCGCCTGCATCGAGCGGTTGAACCGGTGGGAGGTTTCGGGCTCGGTCGAGAAGTAGTCGAAATGCTCCACGCCGTACCGGTGGCTGAACGCGGTACGGCCGGTCTGCACCGCCGCGGGGAACTCGCTCCAGGCATCGTAGAACTCGGTGCCGTAGAGCTGGATCAGGCCGCTGAACGGGTCTTCGGATCGGAGCGGTTTTCCGCGCTCGGTCAATTCGAACGTGCCGTTCTCCCGCTCCCGGACCACCTCCAACCGGGCGAGATAGCGCAGCAGCCGAGCGATCGCGAGAGGATCACAATCGACCGCCGCGGCGACGTCCGGGGCACCTAGGTGCTCGTCGCCCAAAGCGTCGGCGAGCCCGATTTCCACCGCCACGTGCAGGGCACGCGCGGCCCAGTGTCCACTGAGGATCGAAAGGAGTGCTTTGTGTTCGCCGGCGGAGCGAGCAGGCTCGGACAGGTGCGCGGCGAGGACCTCGGCGTGATGCCCATGGGCGGTCAGTTCGATCCGGGAACGGCGACCGCCGCCGTCCGGCCCGGTCTTGAAGTAGACCACGGAACGGCCGCCGGAGTCGCGATCGTCGAAGGGGTTGTAGCCGCCTCCGTCCGGGATCATGGACGACAGATGGCGGCAGGTCCGCCGTGTCTGCTCGAGCCTCTCCGGGGCGACCAGCCAGCCGGCGTGGGACTCCTCCCCTGTCGCGCGCTCCTGGGCGACGAGTCCCGGTGCGACCACGTCGGCCGCTTCCCGCGGCAGCACGAAGATCTCCAGACCACCCGGCGCGCCATCGGACGGGCGGCCGTGCACGATAGTGACCTCCAGCTCCTCCTCGGGAACCTGATATCGCTCGGCGAGCCGGGCTCGGACGACCCGGCTCGGCACGGACGGTCCGGCGACGAATCCGGACGCCGCGAGGAAGTCCCGGACATCGGAAACGGTGTCGGGGAACACGAGCAGCGCCGCGTGATCGAAACGGACGGCGTCCGCGATGCCGGGATCGACGGGGCTTCCGAGCAGCTGGGCGAACGATCCCGCCGCCGTCAGTCCGTCGAGCCGCCCGATCAGGTCGCGCAGCCGTCGTTCGTCTTCGATGTCCAGCATTCTTCTTCCTAAGGTCGCAGTCGTCGGCCGTCTCAGTGGGGAACGAGATCGCGGATCACGGTCTTGCTTCGCATCAGGAATTCCGCCAGGTGCCCTTCGTGCGGGAGCCCCGGCCGCATTTCGTGCGTGGGCCGGTCGCCGATGTGCAGGTTGCCGATCGTGCCGTCTTCCGCCAGCGAAGAAAGAAGTACTTCGTCGTCGGTGATGGCGGTGACCGTCAGGCTGTCCCGCAGCGGGCCGATCCCGTCGGCCGGAGACCACGGAGCGACCCAGACACACGGAAAAGGGAGTTCGATGGACAGTTGCGGCGCGTCACACCGGTCGAGCAGGATGACCGCCGGGCGGAGGGCCGCACCCCCGCCGGGCAGCGGAGCGACAAGTCTGTCGCCGGGAATCATCCGGCCGCCGTCCAGTTTGCCGCGGACATAGGCCTCGAGGGCGTGTGCGCGTTCGAGTGAGAAAGCGGGCAGGACAGCGGCTTCGTCCGACGGGCGCGCGACGGGGAGCTCTCCCAGCCTGCGAGCCAGCTCGTGCGCGAAGGTCGCGGCGTCACCCTCGACGAGGACGGCCGAAGTGTTCACGCAGGCGGTTCCCCCGAATCCGGCGACCGAGGAGACCACCGTGTCGACGTGGTCGGCCCAGCGACCGCCGGCGAGCAGGATCTTGGACCGGCCGGGCCCCTGCACCGAGACGTCCGCTCGGCCTCGGTACATCGCCGCGACTTCGCTTCCTCCGTAGACCAACGCCAGGTCCGCGGCGTCCACGAGATCCCGGGCCACCGCGTGGTCGGTGGGCAGAAACGTCACCTGGTCCTCGGGGAAACCACAGGCACGCAGGGCACTCACCAGCCGGTACGGGGTGAACGGGTCCCGGCTGGACGGCCGGACGGCGACCCGGTAACCCAGGGCCAGCGCTTCGAGCCACACCGTATGCGTCGCCGGATGGTTCCCCGGCGCCTGCACCACCAGGACCTCACCCCGCCGGGTCCACACCGCACCCGCCTCGGGAATCCCGCGCCAGTCGTCGATCGCTCCGGCAGGGCGAGCCTGACCCACGATTTCCTCCGCCTCGATGGCACTACGGGCGATGGACCGCGATGCCGCCCGCACGACGACCAACGCGACTCCGGAGGCTTCGGCCACCTGCCGCTCGTATTCGTCCAAGGAAACATTGCCGACCGTGTCCAGGAAAAGCTCGCCGGCTCCCGCAAGTGCCGCTTTCCGGTCCGCAGGAGGCAACGGCTGTGCCCGACGCATCGTCCGAACGCTTCTTTTGGCGTAGAGACTCGGAACGAGACTCAACTCCGCGATTTCCACCCCGGCCACCCCGGTGACCGGTGCGCTCCGGTGCGACCGGAAGGAACCTGAAGGTCCGAGCGCGTCGAGGCGCGGAATCGTGGCCACTAGTAGACACCCTCGATCACTTCGGCCGCCTCGAACACCGGAACCGGCGTTACATCGGCCACCGAATCCCCGAGCGACCCCGGCGGCGCGGCGATCCGGACGGCGAGGTCCCGTTCCGGATTGTTCGGCAACAGCAGCGATTTGCTGACATGGTGCATCACCACCTGGCCGCGCTCGCCTTCGGCCACTTCGAGCTGGGAACTCGGGTCGACGACGGAAAACGTCGTGTAGGGAGAAAAAGAATCGAAAACGCACTGCCCCGCCGTCCGCGGTGCTTCCGCGCGTTCCATGCTCCCGCCCAGTATCATCGTGCTGCCGTACTGGCCGCACAAGCGCACCCCTGGGAAGACCTCTTCCTGAAGGACCTCGCGGGTGTCGGCGTCCAGGTGCGCGCCACCCCACATGATCACCGCCACTTTCTCGTTGACGAGATCCACCAGCTTGTCGCGTTCGGCCATGCGGCCGAGCAACGGAGGCGTCGCCACCAGTACGCCGATGTCCTGCTGCTCGAGTATGGATTCCGCCTGATCGACGACGTGCTCGGCGTACCTGTCCGCTTCTTCGGCCTGCCCGGCGCTCAGGCACTTCCGCACCCAGCGGGGGTCGAGATCGACCGTGAAGCAGATGCCTTCGCGCATCCGGGTCACCTCGGCCATGAGCCTGCCGAAAATGTGCGGCCCACTCGGCGCGAGGGTCAGCCAATTCACTCCGCGCGGGAACCCCAGCTCGTCCATCCTTGCCGACTTCCACCGCAGTGAACGTGACATCCAGTCCGACAGCAGAGGCACCCGTTTCGGCGCACCTGTCGTGCCTCCGCTGTCGAAAGCGCCGACAACGTCGGCCTTTCCTTCGTATCCGCGAGGGATCAGATCCTCGATGGGGATGTGCCTGAACTCGGCGACCACGTTCGGGAACCGGCGCAGATCGGCATGGCCGCGGACGTCACGCCTCGGGTCGAAGCCAAGAGACCCCGCCTTTTCCAGCCAGAACCGGGATCCGGTCTTCGGGCCGAAATGCCATTCCATCGCAGCCGAATAGAACTCTTGCTCAGTGGCAACGCGCTCGTCATCCCACTCGAGGAATGATGCGATACCGGTCATCGACTTCACCCTGTCGCTTGAAGAACTTATCCGAACAGTGCCTGACCGACCGAGTGCCATGAGATAGGTCGACTGAGCCGAGGCGCAATACCGCCCGGCCCGAGCGACCCAAAAAGAGCAACAAGCGAGTTCGATCGTCCAGAGCGGATGCCTTTATGTCCTGAATCCGACCAGCCCGGCCAGGGATTTCCGGGGCCGTGCGTGACGAATCGTGTTCCGGCCCGAATCATCACGCACGCCCCGGCTCCTCGGTCGCGACGGGGGAACTTCGGGCACGATGTCGGGCCAACTCACCTTTCTTACCCCGGCCATGTTCCCGATTGCCTCGATGATGGCGAAGTGGAGAACATTCTCGACGCGGTTCTCGAAGCCGAGAAGCCACTTGTCTTGCTCACCGGGCTCGCCGGCACCGGTCGTACGAACCTGCTCGCTCGGCTTACCGAACGTTACGAAGCGGACCGAAGGCACGTCTCGGCCATGCGATTCACCTCGAGCGGGGACGTCACCCCCGCCCGGTTCGCCTTCCCGTCAGAGAACCGGCGGGGCGATGCGGCCGCCCGGCTGCGAGGGCCGGTGTCCGGCGAACCCGCTTGGGCGACGATCGGCCCGGTCGCCGGTGCGGCCGAGGAACCGGCGGTGGCGCTGCGTGCCGCCCACGCCGCGGCGGCGGCTCTCCGTCGCGGCGGCGACGGCACGGTCCTGCTGCTCGACGATCTGCAATGGATCGACCGTGACTCCCTCGCGGTACTCGAAGCGCTGGTCCCGATACTCGACGGCCGTCGGCTCTCATGTGTCGGCTCACTCCGTGTCCCCGCGGACGGCTCCGCCGCCCGCTACGGCAGCGAGGCGCTGGCGCGGCTCCGCAGGGAGAACCTGGTGCACACCCTGCGCCTGCGTCCGCTGACCGAGGACCTGTTGGCGGGCGAACTGAGGGGAATGCTGGGGGTCGCTCCCGAACCCGCGCTCGTCGACCACGTACACGCCGTGAGCCGCGGGGTGCGCTCCGCGGTGGGCGAGACGATGGACGCACTGCGCCGGCGCGGTGCGATCCGGATCGTGAACCGGACCGCGTACTTCGTCCCCTCGACGGTCTCGAAGGACCCTCTCCCGCTCAGTGAACACGTCATGGCCGCTCGCGCGCTCGGCCCGGCCGCCTGGGAAGTGGCGAAGGCGATGGCCTTCCTGTCCCCGCTCGGCCGTGCGGCGCCTCGGCTGGCAGGCGCGGTGATCGGCATCTCCGAAGAGGACGTGCTGGATCGTCTGGAAACCCTGCGCGCCAAGGGTGTACTCCATCGCGCGGACGCGACCTGGCGCTTCGTCCTCCCCCTCCACGCCACCACGTTGGCCGAATCATGCGGACCGTACGAGCGCCGGACGCTGGCGGCGGCCGCCGTCGAAGCCCTGTGGTCGGGAACCGCGGTCTGCCCCGATCCGGAGCACCGGACGAACCTTCTTGCCGAGGCGAGCCGGGCCGTGGATCCGGGGCGGGCGTCGGAAGAACTGATCCGCCGTGCCATCGAAGCCGGAGAGGACGGCGCGGCGTCGGCGCTTCGTTGGCTCAACGCGGCTGTCGAACTCGCCGGCGACCGGGCACAACGGGCGAAGTTGCTTCTGCTGCTCGCCGCCACCTACCAGCAGAGCGGCGACTACGAGCTGAGCCTGCGCACCGTCCGGCTCGTGCTGAGCGACTTCGCGTCCGAGTTGCCCGCAGAGGCCGTCTTCGAGGCCCACTGTCTGCTCGTTCGCGGTCTCAGTGGCCTGGGCTCCACCGAACCGCTGAACGACATCGCGGACGGCGACCACCGTCTGGCCGGGGATTCCGGATCGCGGGCGATGATCCGGGCGACCGCGTGCGCGCTGCTGGACCGCTGGCCGGAAGCCGTGCGGTGGGCGGACGCCGCTACCACGGCGGTCCACGAAGGACAGCCGCAAGCCGTTGTCTCGCGTCTGCTCAAGGCCCTCGGCGGGCTCTGGCAAGGGCAGGCGGAATACTTCGAGCGAAGCCTCCTGGAACGACAGCAGTGGCCATTGCGCGCTATCGCGCGGTACCGCGTCGAGCAGGTCGACGCGCATCTCACCGGCTTGCTTCTGAACGGCGAACTCACTCGCGCCGAGGAACTGCTGGCGGACGAGCGGCTTTCGTGGGATGACGCGGGACTCGCCAACCGGGCGACGGCCGCGGTTCTGCGCGGCGACTTCCGGACCGCGACGGAATTGGCCTGCCGGAGTGTGGCGTACCGATCGGCTCCCGGTTTCGCCGCCGCGACGACCGGGATGTTCAACGCGACGGTTTCCGCTCTCGTCTGTCAGGGGCGGCTCACGACCGCACGCGAATTGGTGACCGCGGCGGGGGAAGGCACCCCGGTCCTCGCCCACCTGATGGCCTTCACCGAGGCGCTGATCGACCGCGCTCTCGGCGAGCCGCGGCGGGCGGCCGATCGGCTCATCACCGCGTTGAACGCGGCCGAGGAGCGCGGCTTGGTGATCGGCTGTGACGTCGCCTGTGCGGAACTGGCGGACCTGGCCCTCGACCTCGACGCCCCGGAGACCGCGGCGAACTGCCTGGCGGAGGCCGAACGGCTGGTGCGAACCTTGCCGACAGGCCGGGCGACCGTCCTCGCGTCGTTCGTGCGCGCGGTGGTCACGAAGGACGCGGACGCGGCGACGGAGTGCCTGCGCATGGCCCACGAACGCGGTCAGCCGTTCGAGTTGTCAGTCCTCATCGCGCGTCTGGTGAAGCACGGGGCGGCGGATCCCGCACTGCTCAGCGAGGCCTACGAACTGATGGCCGGCCTCGGGGCGCTCATGCACCGCGCCAAGACCCGCACTCTCATGCAGAAGCACGGCATCGTCGTTCCCGGCCGCCGGAACACGGTGGAGGAGAACGAGCGGCTGCTGGCGACGCTGGCCGCCGAGGGCCTGAGCAACAAGCAGATCGCCGCGGCGCTGATCACGAGCGAAAAAAGCGTCGAAGGTCGTCTGAGCCGGTTGTTCACCCGGAGTGGCTACCGTTCCCGCATCGAACTGTCGACCGCGATCGCCAACGGCGAACTACACCTTTGACCGGGCGCGCCTTGCCGTCAGACGTCTTGGGCGGCAGCGCGGATCGCGTCCGCCAGCACCCGCATCGACGCCGGTGAGCCGGGGTTCAGCAGCACGTCCACGCCCTCCTGGGGCAACGCTTCGGCCAGGTCCTCGACGGTGACGTCCAGCCAGCGGACGTCGTCTCCGACCCGCTCGCGGTGACCGTAGGAGGTGGTCACCTGGACCGACGGCACCCCGTCCGGCGCGGGCTTGATCACCGCGGTGCCGTCGTCGTCCGTGGCGATGCCGAGAACTGCGTCACGGAGTACCACGGAGAACTGGTCCGCGACGTCCTCTCCGTCGGCGAGGGCACGGAGTACGGCGTCCACGGGATCGAGCGGGGATCCCGGAGTGCTGGGCCGGTAGTCCGGATTCGGGTGGAAACGGCTCGGGTCGCCGTCCTCGTTGACGACCCACGCGCCCAGGACCACATGCGGAGGCAGGCCCTGCTGCTCTTCGGTCATCTTGAACTCGGGGTCGAGGAGGAGCAGCAACCTGCTGCCGGAGGCTTCTCCGGCCACGGTCTCCTCGGACTGTTCGCTCATGATCTCCCCTTCCGGACGCGGTCGTATTGTGCCGGTCCTTCTCGATCACGGGGCGGGATCACGACCGCGCTCCACGGTTTTGCCGACTATCCCTCACCAACGGCGGGATGCCCGATCGGGCAAGGTCGCTGACCCGATCCACCGACCACGCCTTCGCCGCTCGTTCGATTCGGCGGTGGATCACCATAATCCCAGAGAGCGGTTCTTTCCGCCTCGGCGAACAAGAACCGCCTCGAAGAAGAGCAGGAGAACCCCATCATGGCCGAAACCGCGGAACCGGCGCAGGACGAAGACAAGCTGGAGAACTGGGTTCTGTTGATGGATCCCGGCTGGGAGCCGGAAACGGAGGACCAGTCGCCACCCATCGAGGCGGTCGTCGGCCTGTGGCCGGTCGAGGACGGCAAGGCGGGAAAGTTCCGGGCCAATCCCGACTACGTGCCCGCGGACGAGAATTCACCGACGGACCCCCTCGACGCCGCGCTGCGGTTGGTGATGCGGGGCCAAGGCCAGGTCGAGCAGATCCAGTTGATGCTGCGTGACTCATTCTTCGACATCGCGATGAACGGTGACGGCAGGCCGCTGGTGATGAAGTCCCCGGACGGCGTCCCGTGTGTCGCGATCGCGACCGGGGAGTCTCATCGGCGGCGGATCAGCTCTCCGGACTGGCGTCGTATCGACCTCGGGGAACTCGTGGAACTGCTCGCCGAGGACGTCGATGTGCTGTTCAATCCGGGCGGGCCCGCCGCGGTGCGGCTGAACGCGAACTTCATGCAGTTGAGTCTGGACATGGACGAAGAGGCTATCGAGCGGCTTTACGCGGCGCAGTCTGTCCCGGTCGCGCCCGCTGCCGGACCATGAAGGACCCGTGCCGTGTGCGGGCGGACCGCGTCGGCCGAGGAGCGACCTCGGCCGACGCGCCCACTCAGTCGGAAACGAGCCGGTGCAGCTCGGATTCGAAGTCGATCCAAAGGAACTCTTCGCCGTGCGGCACCATGGCATGGCTGCAGTCCAGAAAGTCCTTCAGGTCCTCGGCGCCCACCGTGAAGCTGGCCGCACCGTCGGGGGTCTTCAGATCGATCTGCACCCCTTCGGAGTTGGACGTCGACGGGCTGATCCGGACGTCGCCCTCCCCCGACGGCGCGAGCAGGCCGGCTGTCAGGAGTTCGCGTGAGAACAACCAGTCGATCTCGTTCGGCGTCTCACGCAGGAAGCGTGCCCTGATCGCGAACGGATCACTGGTGTCGTAGCGCAGTTCGACATCGACGAGCACATCATCGACGTTCGGGATCGCCCGCACGAAGACAACGTCGTGACTGTGAGCCACGTGCTTGATCGAGAGGTTCTCGGACGTTGACGGGGTTGCCTCGTTGTTCATGGTCCCCAGTGTTGACATCGAGTCTTCATTTCCCCTCAACACGCCGCTCATGGCCAGGAAACCGCTAATCGGGTACCAGGCCGACTACGCAGCGTCACGCACTCCGCCGGCGCGCAGCCGATCAGTCGCTGACCCAGCCATGGGACAGCGCGAGTGCGATGAAACCCTGCCTGATTTCTACGATCTGCTGACCGGTCAGCATCGGAGCGCCGAGCAGCAGCACTTCGGTGATCTCTTCACGCAGGTCCTGAGCGGTGAGTACGTCGTGGTCGCCGTGGCGGACGGACGGCCCTCGCTCAGCCCGGGCGGGGACTTCTTGGGTGCCACGGTCGAGCAACGTGACGTCCGACGCCTTCAGCCCGCGGGGCCCCTCTTCGGTGGTGAACTGGACCTGCACCCCGGCCGCGAGCAGACGCTTGTCGAAGGTCAGATCGTTCACATGCAGGAAAACGTCTTCGTCACCGCTGTCCGGCGCGACGAAGCCGTAGCCCCTTAGCTCGTCGTAACGGATCACTTTGCCGGTCATCAGCATGGACGTCTCCCTTGAGTTGCTTCCGCGGTGCCGAACCGATGGGGTCCCATGCGCCGACGACCGCTCCGAATACAGCGCCGACAATATCCTCCCGGGTTGACAGCGTTGTCGCGAGCAAGGTCGCCGCGACAACGACGAGGACTTTCCGGTAGGAAATGTGCCCGAAGTGCTCAGGGTACGCATATCCGGCACGGATCGGCGTGCGTCGTGCGGGCACGCCGACCGCCACCACCGGCGTCGAGGTGATGAACGTCGGCGAAGAATGCACATTAGGGCAGTTCATCGCCGCTTTCACTGGGTTCGGCTTCCACCGGGGCGAGAATGAAAGGCGACCGGCGACCTCTTGGGAGCGATGAATGACCCACCCCTTCACCTCCGAGCTGCACGACATTCTGCTCCGTAGCGCCGGTTGGCTGTCCGACGACGCGCTCACCATCGCCCGCGGCATGCTGGCGGAGGACCGGTGCGAGGAGGTCGCCCGGCTCTTGGGGTTCGCGGGGCTGCGGACAACACTCCCGCTGACCGAGGACGACCTCGACGTGCTCGGCGAATTACTGGAGTCCGAGGGGGGCGACCCCAGCTCGCTCGCCGAGATCGAACTCGCGCCCGACGACGCTTCGCCGCCGTGGCGATTCTCGACGGCATGGGCCGAGCCCGGCGACGACGAGCAGGATGAGGACGCGAGCAACGCGATGCTGATTTCCGCACTCGCCGAGCAGGACCTGCTCGCCACCGCGACCGATGAACCAGGCTTGCGTGGCATTTGGAGCGCCGTGCGCAGCCCCGTCACCGGCGCACCCTACCCGCCGCCTCGCGTCGTGTACGTGGTCGAGATCGACGACGAGCACGAGGAATCCGCGGAACCGGCCGAACTGGCAGGACAGTTCCAGGAGAGCCTCCTCGCCGCCGGTGAGCGGGATCCCCAGGTCGAGGTGGTACCCCTGGGTAGCAGCAATCTGCGCTATCAGCGTGCCGCGCAGAAGAATGGCAGGTTACTCTGGGCCGCCGACCCCGATCCGGAGGTCAAGGTGGTCAGGATCTTCGACAAGGTCGACCCCGTCGAGGGCCCCTCGTTCGCTCCCGACCGGACGAAGATCGACGACGAGGACGAGCGGGAGAGGATCTGCGAGTACCTCGAATCGGCCACCTTGCTGCTCGTCACCTCGGCGATGCTGGACGACGTCGTCGAGCCCGAACGCGGGAAGGCTGTGCCGACGAACTTCTACACCGACGGCTCCTGGGTGTGGACCGACTCGGTCACCTATTACCTTCGGGAACACCACCTGGCCCCGGACCCCGGACTTCTCGCCCATATCGACGAAATCGACGGCCCACCTCCGTTCCCCGACACCGTGGCACTCGGCCGCGTCATGGAGGTACTGACCCCGTCCGCGGACAACGAGCCCGTGTGGACCAGTTCCTGACAACGCTTGCCCGTCGTCTTGGCAAATGCTCCCGTACATGGAGAATTCATAAAGTCACCAGGCAGATAATAAACGTCGAGCATTCCGGATGGATGCGGAAGAACCACGATGTCTTGAGCAGAATGGCGGATTCCATGGGAACAGTGTCCTCCGGGGGCGAGGTCAAGGTGATCGCAGGCTCGACCGGAACGCGAGAGGCCGCGCACCGCGGCGTCTCTCCACGACTGCTCGCGGCGGCCGAGTTCTACAAGGCCAATTTCGCTTGGGACATCCAGATCCAGGACAATTCCCTCCTACTGTGTCTCACCGGTGGCATGGCCGCGGTTTCCGTACCGTTCCGGGGTGGTGAACACCTTTTCGCCTCGACCGGCGCCGTTCCCCGCGGTCCGCTGATCTTGGTGCCCGGCGCCCCGTTCCGGGCATACGCGATCGTCGAATCGGACGACTGCGTCGTCTCGGACGCGGAACTACCCAAGGGCGTGCTGTTCCACCGGTCCCCGACGCGGGCGTTGTTGCCGCCGACGGTCACCCCACGCGGTGCCGTGCAGTGGCTGCGCGAACCGTCGCCGAAGGATCGCTGGTTGCCTGTGGCGTCCGGTGTCATCGCCGCGCTTACCCACCCGCAACGGCGGCTTTACCACCATCCCGTGGTTCGGACGGCGCGCGGCGGGATCAGCTGATCACACCGGAACGCAGCGCGAGCATGACCATCCGCGACCGATCGCCCGTCTGCAGCTTCTTGGCCAGATGCGCGAGATGACCCTTGACCGTGTTCAGGGACAAGGTGAGGTCGGCGCCGATCTCCCGGTTCGATTTTCCTTCCGCCACCAAGGAAAGAATTTCGATCTCGCGCGCGGAGAGGCTCCGCACGTGCTCGTACTCGTCGCGGACGAGCCTTTCGACGCCCGTGGACGGCCGTATCGCGAAGTCGTCCACAGGCGCGGAGTCGCTCGTTCCGACCAGATAGCCGACGGCGTTCGCGGTGAAAGCGGCGATCGCCGGCACGGGGTCGTGCTCGGACGCGACCACGACCACACGTTTCCTGCCCTGGCGGCACAGTTCGCCCAGTACTTCGGCCGTGCTTCGCGGGGTTTGGCTCGTGTGCAGGACGACGAGGTCGTACCTCTCCACCGCGCGCAGGCCGTGGGTGGCCGTGGTCTCGGTGACGGCCTCAGCGCCCATGACCTTCAGCCTGACAGCCAGATTCCGCCGTCTGCTCGGATCGGAATCCACCACCAGCACGTGAAACCCCGACGCGGACGGCTCGGGGGTTCCCGGGTCACTCCCGGCCCCGGCACGACCTGCCACTTTTACGTTCTGTTCGTTCATTCTTCTCTTGAAGCTTCAGCAAGGTTCGGCGACTGTCAAGCAGGCGTCCTGAATCTGGAAGAAAGCTGCCCGATCTTACCTTCGCGTTCGCCTACCGAAGTACATGAAGGCCCCCTTCCTTGCGTCTAGCGCAAGGAAGGGGGCCTTCATGTACTTCACCCGCCGAGGTCACAGTCGTCCCACTAGCCGTGGGGGCATGGACAGGTGTTCTGTTCCGCCCCTTGGAATGCGGCGTCAGGCCCAGGCATGACATGCTTATGGTCCTTTACTGACCGAGTCTGTGATTCGCAGGCACCTCCCGTTTACTCGGGGCGGGCAGTTCCGAGAAGCGGAAATCGCACCCGCCTCCAGGAAGTGGTGCCGCGATGCCTGGCCGCCCGGCGCGCCGAAAAGGGGATCGACCCATGTCTGAAGCACTGGAAACGGAGAATGCTTTTGAGAACCGACTCGTCGAACTGCGCGAGATCAAGGACTCCGCGCGGCGCGGGCCGGACGACGCGGCGACGGTCCGGCAGCACGAACGCGGCAAACTGACCGCGCACGAACGCATCGAACTGCTCATGGATCCCGGTACCTTCACCGAACTGGAGGCGTTGCGGCGACACCGGGCCACCGGGTTCGGCCTGGAGGATCGGCGGCCGCACTCCGACGGCGTGGTGTGCGGCTGGGGAACCGTCCACGGGCGCACGGTTTTCGTGTACGCCCACGACTTTCGCATCTTCGGCGGTGCGCTGGGCGAGGCACACGCACAGAAGATCCACAAGGTGATGGACCTCGCGGAGGCGGCGGGGGCGCCGCTGGTGTCGCTCAATGACGGCGCGGGCGCCAGGATCCAGGAAGGGGTCACCGCGCTCGCCGGGGTCGGCGGCATCTTCCGGCGCAACACCCGGTGTTCCGGCGTCATCCCGCAGATTTCGGTGATGCTGGGCCCATGCGCGGGCGGGGCGGCGTACTCGCCCGCGCTGACCGACTTCGTGTTCATGGTCCGCGACACCTCGCAGATGTTCATCACCGGCCCCGACGTGGTGCAGGCGGTGACCGGGGAGAAGATCTCGCTTAACGACCTTGGCGGCGCCGACGTGCACGCTTCGACCTCCGGAGTCGCCGCGTTCGCCTACGACGACGAGCAGACCTGTCTCGAAGACGTCCGGTATCTGCTTTCCCTCCTGCCCGCCAACAACAACGAGGCCCCGCCGCACGAGCCGACGGCCGATCCTGCCGATCGCCGCACCGACCGGTTGCTGGAGCTGGTGCCGACTGATCCTTCCCGCGCGTACGACATCTGCGCGGTGATCGAGGAGATCGTCGACGACGGCGAGGTCTTCCAGGTTCACTCGGCCTGGGCCACCAACGTCGTCTGCGCGCTGGCCCGGCTGGACGGCCACGTGGTGGGTATCGTCGCGAACCAGCCCACCGTGTTCGCCGGGGTGCTCGACATCGAGGCGAGCGAGAAGGCCGCCCGGTTCGTGCAGACCTGCGACGCGTTCAACATCCCGCTCGTGACCCTGGTGGACGTGCCCGGCTTCCTGCCCGGCGTGGACCAGGAACACGGCGGCATCATCCGGCACGGCGCGAAACTGCTGTACGCCTACTGCAACGCCACGGTGCCGCGGGTGCAGCTCATCCTGCGCAAGGCCTACGGCGGCGCGTACATCGTGATGGACTCGCGCTCCATCGGCGCCGACATCTCGCTGGCGTGGCCGACGAACGAGATCGCCGTGATGGGGGCGGAAGGCGCCGCCAACGTCATCTTCCGCCGCGAGATCAAGGCGGCCGACGACCCGGACGCGGTGCGGGAACAGAAGATCAAGCAATATCGCACCGAATTGATGCACTCGTACTACGCGGCGGAGCGAGGCTTGGTCGACGACGTGATCGAGCCGGGTGAAACACGTGAACTGCTGATCCGCACGCTCAAGATGCTCCGCACGAAGCACGCGGACATCCCCGCGCGCAAGCACGGGAACCCGCCCGTCTGATGGCCGACGTGACCGTCCGGGTCCTGCGTGGTTCTCCGGGCGATGACGAGCTGGCGGCGCTGGTCGCGGTCCTTTCAGCGCTCGGCGCCGCACCCCGGACCGCTCCCCCGCAACCTGCGCCTTCCCGTCCGCGCCCCGTCCTATTCCAGGCCGCCACCAGCTGGCGTTCCCCGCGCTGAGCTTCCAGTCTCAAGCGGCGAAGGCCCCGGTGGCGACCACCGCCCGATGCGCGAGTCGTCTCGTTGGAGCCCTGCCGAGCAACGCGGCCGGCATCGATTTCAGGGACGAACTGCCGGCTCCGCTGTCCGTCGACGAGCACCAGCGGTTCACCGACCTGCGAGCACTGGCAGATGCCGCTCATCCCCGCGCCGATAACGGCGATATCGTGCTGGGATTGCCTGACGTCCGCTGCCGCGGAGGTCGGGCGAGCGTTCCGGGGAGCCGCACGCGAAGTCCGTGGAGTTCGT
Source organism: Amycolatopsis sp. NPDC102389 (assembly GCF_044765885.1). NCBI lineage: Bacteria > Bacillati > Actinomycetota > Actinomycetes > Pseudonocardiales > Pseudonocardiaceae > Amycolatopsis > Amycolatopsis sp. NPDC102389. Next base: position 39,868 of record NZ_JBIWKX010000052.1, on the reverse strand, counting down.
CCGTCATGGTGATCTGACAGCCGAGGCGGGACGTCTGCTGCCGGTCGTGCAGCGTGTCGAGCAGGTCGGTTTCCTCCTCGCCGGGCGGCGTGAGCCGCCCGGCCCACGCCGGATCGACGATCACGTGGCACGTCCCGCAGTACATCGATCCACCGCACTCGCCGCGCACCGGAAGACCCGCCTGCCGCACGCGCTCCATGACCGTGTCGGTTCCGGTGCCGTCGAGAACGCTCTCGCCGCCGGTGAGAGCGGTGACGATCAGGTCGGCCACGGCGTCCTCCTGCCCATCGTCGCCAGAGCACGGGCGAGGAACCTCATCGACGGTGTGATCGTCGCGACGAAGTTGCCCTCGCGCATTCTCCGGTCCACCGGAGATCCCTGCATGAAGGCCGGTAGTCCGGCCCGCAGCATGGCCATCCGCGTGGCCGCCAGGGTGAGCTCACTGGCCTTGAACCGAGTCTCGAACACCGACCGGAGGTAGCCGGGAGAGTCGTCGAGCGGCGTTTCGGTGAGCCGCGTGATCCGGTCCCGCAGCTGGTCCCGGTCGGCCGCGAAGTCGTCCGGGTGGCGCGGCAGGTACCGGTTGCTCTCTGACTGCCCGGCGTCGAACTCGCGCATCATGGCGACGCTCGCCCCGATCACCCCCAACGCCATTCCGGTCTGCAGCAGGACGATTCCCGGGTAGGCACGGGCCAGCAGGTCTTCGGCCGGGTCCGCCAGGACCTGACCGGTGGGGATGAAGGCCTCCTTGAACAGGGCCGTCACCGTCGCGCTACCACGCATCGACGTCATGTGGACGTTCGGCCGAATCGTCACGCCCGGCTGTCCGCAGCGCACCATCGCCATGATCCGGTGGGACGGGTCGGCCACGTGGGCGAAGACCGTGGCGAACCAGTGCCCTTCGTCCATGTTGGATATCCACGGCTGGGCGCCGCTGACCAGGTAACCACCCGAAACGGGTTCAGCACGTAGCTTGAACTGCTCGGTGCCGCTCATGGCCTTCACCGGGTTCGCGAGCCCGACACCGGCCATGACGGTGCCGTTCGCAACGTCGGGCAGCAACCGCGAGCACAGCTCGACGTTGTCGCTGTTCACCAGGAGCCAGGCCGCCGAGTGCTGGCACCACGTGCAGAAACCGGTCGTCAGGCAGGCTTCCGAGATGGCCGCCGTCGTCGCGATGGCGATGTCGAGGCCGGGCCGCTTCCCGCCTTCGATGTGAGAGCGGAAAGCACCCGCCAGTCCGAGGCGGCCGAGCACCTCGACGGGGTGGACACCGTCCTCGTCGACACGTTTGGCCGCCTTTGCCACCTCCGTGTCCACCAGGTCACGAACAGCGGCTGCGACTACAGCTGGGGAGCCGATCATCCGATGATGCTACCGAGTGAGCTCAGGTGTCGGAGCCGACGGCAAGAGCGCAAGCAGAGTTTTTGTCTAGGATTTCTGCCCGTTCGGCCAACCTGATCGGGAGGGGCGAGCGGAGGACCAACGGAACGCGGCCCCCTCGTTACCTTCTTCGTAGCTCCTGATCAAGGAGTTCGTGGTCGAACGGTGCTTCAACCGGCTCAAACAGTTCCGCGACCTGGCCACCTGCTACGCCAACGCGCCGCCTGCTACCAGGTCGAACTCACCATCGCCGCGATCGAGCTCTGGCTCCAGTGACCTACAGGACACGGCTTAGTCCCAATAGTCCTCCGGCCCGCCGTCTCGCACGGTATCGAGGGTGAAGCAGTGGAACCCACCGCCGAACAGGCGGCGGTGCCGGTGCCGGACCGGGACGACAGTGAAGCCCGCAGCTTCCAGGCGGCGCATCAGTTCCGGGGACAACGAGTTCACCACGATGGTCTCTGCATCGACCGAGAGCACATTCAGGTCGATGTAGGGCGTGGTGAGAATCAGGTCGTCGTCATCGTAAGCGGGGAAGTTGTTCTCGCTGGGCTCCGGTGCGATGATCCGGTCCCAGGTTCGCAGCTGCTCGGGCAGATAGTCCACAACGGACTCGTTCCGCAGCAGCAGGGTGCCGGGGCGTAACGGCAGCACCAGGCTGTCGATGTGGTTGCCCGAGAGCCTTTTGACGGCGTGCAGCCGGAACCGTCCTTCAAGGTGGCGGCGCAGCCACTCCAATCCCAGCTCGTGGTTTTCGGTCGCCACGTTGACGATCACGTCCCGGCCGAACCGGAGACACTGGGCCGCGTCGATCATGATCTCGAAGCCGATGTCCGCGGGGGATGGTGTCCTTTTGACGATGCTCTCCGCGGCCGGCGTGTTCTGACCAGACACCCACTCCGTGTCGAACGAGAGGTCCGTCATGACGGGCCGCGGCATGGTCGTCCACCGGCTGCCCTGTCGGAAATAGTCATACAGAACCGGCTTCAGCAGGTCGTTCTCGAAGTACCGGGCACGCACCTGCGGCGGCGTTTCGACGACCTCGTCGCCGAAGACGATAGCCTGATCGCGAACGTTGAGTGCCGGTGTCGGCGTCGCCGAGAACGAGGGTGTGGTAATGACATTGGGGCCGGAGAGTTCGAGCGGCCGATGTACACTCACCGATAACTGCTTCAGTGCGTCGACGAACAACTCGATGTCCTCCTCGAGTTCTTCGACGTAGCGTGTCTTCGGCGCATGCGAATCCTTCGCCCCGGTCCGCCCCGGCTGGTATTTCGGGTAGTAGAACGCGGAGTTGGCCTCGTCATGGAAGAACAGCTTGAACGACAGCTCAATGTCGTGCTGCGTCAAGTTGATCCCTGATCCGACGATGACTTCCCTGAGTGGCGACCACTCGTCGTAGCTATTGATTTTCACGGCTACTCCGATCAAGTTGACTTATTCGTAACGCCCCGGTGACAGGACGTTCGCGGGATCCAGTGCTGACTTGAGCCGGCGAAGTATTGGCAGTGAATCGTCACTGGCTCGATGCATGACGTCCATGCTGCTGGTCGGCACGCGATAGGGGATGTAGCCAGTTTCGGCGAACCGCTTGTGCATGAGCGCACTGGCTTCCGCCGCGCGTTTGCTCTCGGATTCGACGCTGCGGTCGAACGGGATCGCGACCGTCATCGCGATACTGCGGGGCGCTACTAGATGCAGGCCGATGTTCGTCTCGAAACCGGCATCGGTGCAGACCTCCCGCACGATCGCGGCGGCGGCGACAACATGCGCTCCGACGAAGGGAACGACCGGGCAGCACCAGATCAGCCCACAGCCGTCCCGGTCCAGATGCAACGGGGAGTCCGGGATCGGCTTGCGAAGGCGCCAGTAGGCCATGCGAAGGTGAGTTTCGACCGGGGTGCCGACCGCGGCTGCCTCGACGATCGCGTCTCCGGTAGCGGACTCGAGTGTGTCCGCGCAGCCGGACAGTTCTGCCTCGACGCGGGACCAGAGCGCCTCCGAGATGGCATCGTCCGCGGCGTAGATGACGCCCCCGCCGTTCCATCGAAGCACGCCGTGTTCATGGCGGAGCCGGCTCAGCACCTCAGAGGGCAACGCCTGGCCGGAATCGCACTCATCGAACGGGAACTGGCGTTGCTCAGCGATGGCCCGCACGTCGTTGGCGAACACCAGACCGCCGTCCAGGACCCGGCTCAGCCGCAACCGCCGCAACGCGTCGATGAGCCGGGACAGGGACTCGTCGGAGTCGACTGCGAAGCTGAACGTACGTGCGCCAGCGGGCCTCGGCGCCAGCCACAACGTCAACTGGGTGACTACGCCTAAGTTCGACTGTGTGAAAATGCCGTCCAGCCACGGCCCGACTCCCCAGCGATGGAGCGATTTCGTCAGCGCGCCAGGGAAGCGGGAAAACCCGGTTCGGATCGTTTCGCCGGTCGAGAGAACCACCTCGAGGGCGCAGACGTTCTCGAACCGGTCTCCGTTCACGCCCTCGGCATCGCCTCGTTCGAGAACGTTGCCGACGATGCTCGAATCCGGTGAACTGCCGGTGACACCGAATTGCAGTCGCGACCCACGCGATGCCAGGAATTCGCTCAGCTGCCGCTGCGTCACGCCAGGCTGCACCGCGACATAGGCAAGCTCCTCGTCGAAATCGACGATCCGGTTCATGCGCGTCAGCACCATGAGGACGCAGCCAGGACGGGGTGGGACGGCCGAGCCCAGCCCCCAATTGCGCCCGGTGCTCACGGTGTATAGGGGGACTCGGTGCCGCGCCGCTACTTTCAGGCACGACGCGACCTCGTCGGCGGTGGCGGGCCAGATGACCGCCAGTGGTACGGCATTCGTCGGGTAAGTGGCCTGGCCCCATTTATCGATATCGGCCTCGGCAGTCGACACCCATTTATCAGCCAGGATCTCCTGCCAATCCCCGATCGCCTGGGGCAGACGTGACCTCACGTCTTCGGATTCCAAGGAAGGCTGGATTTCGTCCATGATGACATCACCGTTCCTTATCGGCAACGATCGGCAAGGCCGCCAGTGCGCGGTCCATCAGGCAGTGGCGGAACCGCACATCCGCTCGGTTCACGGCGAGACTGATCGTGTCGAAACGTTCGAGCAGCCTGGTGAAGAAGATTCTCGCCTCCAGTTGTGCCAGCGCGCTGCCGAAGCAGGAGTGCCGCCCACGGCCGAACGCGAGATGCGTATTGTTGTTGGGCCGCAACGGATCAAACTCGTCCGGCCGCTCGAACCGCGCGGGGTCTCGATTCGCGGAACCCAGCAGCAGCCACACCGGCTCGTATGCCGCGATGGTTCTGCCCGCGATCGTGCAATCGGTGCGGGGAAAGCGCCACAGCGAGGTGGCGGCGACCGATTCGTAACGCAGCATCTCCTCGATTACCGCCGTCATACCGTCGGGACGCGCCCGCAAGGCCGCGAGCTGCTCGGGGTGATCGAGCAGAATGAGTAACCCCATACTCAGCAGATTGGCCGGACTGACGGTGCAACCCTCGATCATCGTCATGAGCAGGTCAAGCAGCCGCTCAGTGTCCAGTTCGCCGTTGGCGGCGAGGGTGCGGGCAAGACCGCCGTCATACCCTCCGGGGGCTTCCACCACGGTCCGGCGGAGCCAGGACCGGACCTCGTTCTTGGCGCGATCCGCAGCCGTGGCCGTGTCAGGATCCGTCGACATCATCGTGTACAACTGAATCGACAGCTCGCGCGCCTGACTATGTGGCGTGCCCAACGCATGACACGCGACGCGAGTGGAGATCATCCAGGCAAGCCCGAGAACCGCGTCCATCGGTCGGCCGCGTGAGGCGGTCAGGTCGTCCAGTACGTGATCGACGATCGTGGTGATCTCGTCTTCGAGGTTCTGGACGTGCCGCGCCGTGAACAATCCGCTGACGAGCCCGCGGAGGTGGGTGTGTTCGGGGGGATCCATCTGGGTCATGCCGGGCGTGTTCGCCGCGCCGAGGCCAAGATACTCGCGGAACTCGACTGGGGCGTGCTCGAAAGAATTGGAGAACGATTCGTCCAACAGGATGGACTTGACTTCGTCGTATCGGGATACCAGCCAGACCGGGGTACCACCACCCGGAAGCATCGTCGAGTGGACGGGATCGTTCCGGCGCAACCATTCCCACGCCGGATGTGGATCCTGAAAGTATGCCTCGCCGAACAGTTCGGTTGTCGGCCGCGTACGAACCGTAGACATACCGGACTCCTGATCAACTCGGGGTGCCTGACGGGTAGGGGTAGCCTGACCGACCCGCGCGATCCTGGATATAGCCTTTAGGCCACGTATCACTGGTCACTTGGCCATCCCTGTTCAGAATGGATGTTCGCGATGACGGAGAGTGACGAGGCAGTTGGCGTCGATATTGTCCGCAACGAGGTCCTTGACATGTCGGCCAGGCTTGTGTACGCCTACGGGAAGCACGACACCGAGGCTTATTTCGCCGGTTTTGCCGCAGACGCTACCTTCGTTTTCCACGATCACCCGACAGTGATCTCCGACCGGGCCGAATACGAGACCATCTGGCGTCGCTGGGAAAGTCAGGGAATGCGCGTGCTGAGCTGCCAGTCACTCGACGGGGCCGTGCAGGTCCTCGACGAGGACAACGCGATCTTCACGCACGTGGTGCGGACGCGGGTGACCTTCGGAGCGGAGGTGATGCTCAGGGAGCGGGAGACCATTGTCTTCCACCGTTACGCCCAGGGCTGGCTCGCCGTTCACGATCATCTGTCCGCCGAGCCGGGCGAAGCCAACGAGACGAGTGAGTCGTAACTGATCGACGACCGACGCACGGCCTTGTGTACGCGACCGGCCAGTGACGGACTGGCCGCCGGCGTGGCCACTTACACCTTAAAGCGGCGTTGAGTCGAAAAGGATCGCTAGTTGCGGCTTCGACTGATGGCGGGGCCCTTGGATGCATGATCCTGGTCCAGCCGCGATTGTGGAAGTGGGACCGCTCGAGTGCGAATCGAGCGTGAGGTTGAGTTCCAGGCTCGCGGGAACAGGGTCCCGAATAGCGAAAGACTTCGGCGGAGAATGGACCTGACCTCGCCGTTGGTCGCCAGCACCGCCCCGATGATCAGTAGTGCCTGACCATATGGACGATGCTGTCTGTGCGCATCGCGTCTATCGTGATCAAGTATGCGAGTCGTGATCACAGGTGGGGCATCCGGGATCGGCAAGGCTCTTGCACGACGGTTCGTCGACGACGGTGCCCGCGTCGCGGTGCTGGACGTGGATCGAGAAGGCCTGACGGCGTTACGGAATACCTTGCCCGGACTCGAAGTGGCTGCCGAAGCCGACGTCAGCGACCGCGCGCGTGTGGCCGAGGTGTTCGCCGACCTGGACCGGTTGTGGGGCGGTGTTGACACGCTGTTCAACAATGCCGGTGTCATGCGGCACGCATCGTTCCTGGAGGCAGACGCGGCCGGCTGGGAACGTGTCCTGGCGGTGAACCTGACGGGTGCATTCCATGTGGGGCAGGAAGCCGCGCGCCGCATGGACGCAGGTGACGGCGGTGTCATCGTCAATGTTTCCTCCGTGAGCGGAATGGTCGGCATGCCGGACTACGTCAGCTACAACGTCAGTAAGGCGGGGCTCATCGAGTTCACCAAGACACTGGCGCTCGAGCTGGGACCGAAGATCCGGGTCAACGCGATCTGCCCGGGCTTCGTGCACACGCCCCTGATCGACCGTGAGATCGCCAGCCCCGAGGATCAGGCCGCGATGGCCGCCCGGCTGCCCGCGGGGCGGATGGCCCACCCGGACGAGGTAGCGGCACTCGGGGCTTACCTGGCCTCGAACGCCGCCGCCTTCATTACGGGCCAGGCCTTTGTCATCGACGGTGGTGAGACCGCCGGTGGCCTGGCGTCGTGATGGAGCTAAGCGAAACTCCTCAGTGTTACTAGATCAAGTTCCCCAGGTCGGGTGTTCAGGCGGCAGGAAAGGACGCCTTCACGTGGCCGTGACCAGTGAGCGTTCGGTGTCGTCCACGTCGTAGATCTCACAGCCGGTGATCCGGATCAGCACCCGCCCGTCCATTGTGGACGCCTCGTCGATGTTCCCGGCGGCGACGTGGTTGAGCACGATGCCATCGGGATTCGCCCGGGAGACCGGGCCGTCGCCACCCGCGGTGAAGAAGTCGATCCGCCCGATGGCACGGGGGACGGCGAGGAGGTGGACACCGTTCTCGTCCGTCCGCAGCATCCGTGTCCGGGCCAGCGCGTCGAGAAGGACCGACGGGACCGGCGGATTCTCCTGCAGCGTCCGGTCCGACTCGGTCGCCGGGGGCACGTACACCCATCGGGCGCTCGCGCCGCGGGGACCTTCGACCGATTCGGTGGTCGCTTGGAAGACGCCGCCGAGGTAGACACCGCTGCCTGCCCGGTAGTACGGGTCGTCCGAGTGTTTCCCGGTGACCCGTTCCGCCGCCGACGGAGACGGCGCCAGGGGTCCCAGTTCGGCGACGCAGGTGAAGTGTGGCCGGTCGCGACGCAGGACCCGGCCAAGCCGGTCCACGACGTCACTGGTGATCCGGACCTCCACCAGCGCCTTGTCGCCATCGTGGCCGGAGAATGTCGCCGTCACCCGGTAGGGGCTTCCCGGCCTGGCCTTCGGAGCCACGAACGCGTGGAACCGCAGATCACGCAGGGCGCTCACCGGACGGTCCGGGAACAGTTCCGTCGCCGCCTCGGCCGCGACCGTGGCGAGGCCGGTGCCGTGCAGGGTGCGCTTGTCGTTCACGAGGTGTTCGGCCAGGAATCCGGCCGTCCGGTCCCCGAGTTCGAGCACCCACTCCGCCGAGCCGGCGTCGAACCGGTACGGAGTGCCGAGCAGCCACGGTGCCCGCGCCGGGCGGTTCCGGACGAATCCGGGGAACTGCTCGGAGAAGGTCTCCCGCTCCCTCGGGTTCAGGAAGGCGACCAACGGCTCGGAAGCCGGGAACCGGGTCAGTTCCGCGACGAAGTGCCGCACTCCTTCGGCGGGGTTGAGCGGGGCCATGATCCCGGCCCGCTCGTTGTTGCCCTGCATGAGGTCCGACCCGCCCATCCCGACCTCGGACCAGATCGGCCACACCAGGGTGCGTTCTTCGAGACCCCGGGCGAAGGTGTTCGCCCGGGCCGCCCCGTGGAGGAAGTCGTTTCCCGGTGCGTAGTCGGTTTCGCCCGGCAGGCCGACCAGGCCCGCCACTGAACCGAAGTTGCACCACGAAAGAGGTTGCGTGTCCCCGAACGCTTCCTTGAGGTTGTGATAGCCGCGCCGCTTCACGTCACGGATCCGACGCAGGCCGTCGAGAGTGATCCGCGAGATGTCGCCGCCGTTGTGCAGGCCCGCTCCGTGAACGAGCAGGTCCACCTGCGGCTCCGTCTCTTGGATCCGCTGGACCGCCGCGGCGACCGCAGCGGCGGAGTTGAGATCGCAGGACAGATAGTGCACCGCGTCCTCGCCGCACAACGCACGCAGTTCACGCAGGTTCAGCAGCGATTCGCGGGCGTTGAGCAGCTTGGCGAACCGGCCGTTCAGCTCACGCACCGACAGGTCGGACCGCTTCGCGCGTTCGGCCGCGATGAACTCGCCACGGAGGCGGTTCAAATCCGAATCCGGCGCGTCGAGGATGTGCTCGGGCACATCCCGAAGCTGCGACGAACCCAGGAGCCAGAGCCGGATCCGTTGTGCGGCGGCGAGTTCCTTCATACAGGCCGCCGTGATCCCGCGAGCGCCACCAGTGGTCACGACGACGGCGCCGGGACGAAGGACCGGGCCGATCTCGTCGAGCTCCGAAGGCGAAGCCACGATCGTCGTCCGCAACCGCTTCCCGTCACGGTGGATCACCACGGGGTTCCCGCCGTAGTTCGCCAGTTCCCGGTTGACCACGTCCCAGTCCGAGGTGCCGATGACCACGGCGAGCCGGGCGCCGCGCAGATCCCACGCGAGGCTGCTCACCATGGCCGAGAACAGCCCGGTGTCGGGATGGGGCACGCCGCCCGCGAGAGCGTCGTCGATGACGACGCCGAGCGACCCGCCGTCGTCGATGCGGTCGCGACAGGCCTTCGCGGCCAGGAAGAGCGCCTCGTGGGCGAGCACGAGGTTGTCGTCCACCGAAGTCGGCCAGCCCGCTTTCCGGGTCGAGACGACCACGCGCACGTGGGAGAACCGGCCTTCGTCGAGGGACACCTGTGCTTCGACCGGGACGGCGCTGTCCAGCTCGCGAACGACGGCACCCGCTTCGCGCACGGCCGCGGGCACCAGATCCGCGCATCCTGGCTGGGCGAGGACCAGCCAGTCGGGGCCGGGCGGAATCGTCCAGCTTCCATCCGCCGGTTCGAGGTCCTCGGCCAGCGAACAGACGTAGCGATCGTTGCGGCGGACGCGTTCGGTGCGGGCAGGCGCGGTGAGCGTCACCGTCGGAGCCGGGAACGCGCCCGCGATCTCCCGCCGAGGGGTCTCGTCCAGTGTGGCCAGCGCGGTGAGCAGGTCGATCGCACCGTGGGCGCCGAGATAGTCGCGCTCGCGTGCGCCGGATTCCCCGGACGTCGAAGGCGCCTCCGTCGACAGCTCGCACAGCACCGGCCAGCCGGCCGCCACAGCGTCCCCACGGCGGGCCAGCGCCATGAGAAAAGCCCCCTCCCCCAGCGCTTCGCGGCCAAGGAGCGTCTCCAGCTCCGGGGAGCTGTTGCCGTTGACCGCGAGCACGAGTGCGAGATCGAGGGTGCCGTCGCGCAGGTACCGGCGCGCGATGTCGACGGCGTGCAGGGTCGCGGCGGGGCCCGCGTCGGCGAGCACGACCGGACCGTTGAGGTCGTAGTGGTTGGCGATCCTGGCCGGGATCACGTTGCCCATCAGACCGGGCTGACTGTCCTGAGTGGTCACCGGCGTGTTTTCCCGTACCAGCTTGACGGCGGCCTCGGCCGCCACGGCGTAGTCGTCCGCGGACAGTCCCGCCGGGTTCCAGGACAGCAGATCGTCGGCGTAGGAACGCAAAGCCGTCTCCAGCCAGGACGTCGCCGGGCCGTAGTGCGCGCCGATCACGCCGGTGGTCGGCTCGATGCCGCGCCAGAGCAAGCCGTTTTCCGTCACGAACCGATCGGCGACTTCCAGTGCCATCAGCTGGGTCCGGTCCACCGCGTTCGAGGCGGCGGGCGGCATCTTCGTGACGCGCACCGGCGGTGCCGGATACGGCGACGGGAAGGACGCGGCTTCGGCGGGTGGCTTTCCCGCTCGGAGCCGGTCGAGCACGGTGGCGGCGTCCGGCGATCCGGGAAGATGCGCGGACCAGCCCACCAGGACGATCGGCTCGTCGTGAGCGCCCTCCGGCTTGCTCCTGGCCACCGGGGCGCCCGGTGCGGGTTCCTTCCGCAGCAGCAGATGTCCGTTGGTGCCACCGAAACCGAATCCGGATACGCCCACGGTGCGCGACGACGCGGGCAGCGGCGTGTCCTGCGCCGGAACCGTGACCCGCCGCGATTCGAGCAGCTCACCCTCGCCGGGGATGGGACGTTGCGCGGGCACGACGCCGTTGCGCAGGCCCAGCACGGCATGGATGACCGACACCGCGCCGGCGGCCCAGCCGGTGTGCCCGACCAGTGGCTTGTTCGAGGTGCACAGAACCGGAACGGCGGGGGCGAGCTCATCGAGAGCGGCCAGTTCGACGGCGTCGCCCGCGTTGGTGCCAGTGCCGTGCCCGACGATCCAGCCGATCTCGTCCGCGGGCACCTGCGATGCCCTGCCCGCCCTGGTCACCGCCAGTTTTTGGCCATGGGGATTCGGTGCCGCGATGGCGCGGCCCCGGCCGTCCGCGGCGGCCCCGAAGCCGGCGAGGACGGCGAGCACTTCGTCGCCGTCGCGCCGGGCGTCGGAGAGACGGCGCACCGCGACCACGGCGGCCCCGTCGGAGAACAGTGTCCCGTCGGCCGACTGCTGGAAGGAAGCGACCTTGCCCGCCTTGCTGAGCCCGGACAGCTTGCCGAACAGCACGTTGAACCGCGGGGTGACCATGAAGTAGCCCCCGCAGAGAGCCAGCTCGGCCCGGCCGTCGAGCACCGCGGACATACCTTGCTCGAGGGCGTACAGCGACGACGAACAGGCCGTGTCGACCACGGTGAACGGCGTGTTCCCCGGCAGGAGACCGTCGATCGCGTGCTGGACGATCCCGTCCGGCAGGTGTCCGGCGGCAGGCCCGACGTCGAGGTCGTAGCGGGTCCGCAGCGCGGCACGGAGTTCGTCGAGCGAGACCGGGTTTTCGCCTGGCCAATGCTCGGCGAGCCGCCGGGCGTAACCCTCCACCACCATCGCCTGTTCGAAGTGCTGGTCTCCGTCCGAACAGGCCCCGATGTGACAGCTGGTCCGCAGGCCTCGGCCGGCGGACGCTGGCAGGGCCTGACGCAGGGCCCGGCGCAGCCAGGACGCGGACAAGCTCGCCTCCGGGGCGACGTCGTCGGACCGGCCGGCCCGGACGAAGCCGGAGACACTGGCGTAGGTGCGGTCCTGGTCGCCCGGCGACGCGGCCCAGAACGTCTCGTCCGGGTAGCGGTCGCCCGGCGGGGAGAACGCGGGCTCTCCGGTCCGCAGCAGGTTCCAGAACTCTTCCGGGGATTCCGCTCCGGGAACGACTAATCCCATGCCGACGATCGCGACGCAGTCGTCCTCGGTGCCGCCGGTCACCGGCTCGGTGCGTGCCGGGGCGGCCGCGAGCACCGGTTCCGGCGCGGGGGCCGGTGCGGTGACTGCCGGCGCGGGCGGGGCGGCGGCCACGATCCGCTCTCGCCCACCCCAGGTGCCCCCGGCGCGGATCAGCGCTCCACCCAGCCGGAGACCGCCGTCGTTGACGACTTCTTCACCGGTCATCCAGGACGACTGGTCCGACGCCAGGAACGCGACGAGCTTCGCGTTCTCTTCGAAGGTGCCCAGCCGGTTCAGCGGAGTGCCCGCGACGGTGGCTTCGAGAACCTTTTCGCTGTCCGGGAACAGCCCGACGGTCCTGCTTTCCAGCATTCCGGCGGACGCCATGTTGACCCGGATGCCGTACGGGCCGAATTCGACGGCGAGGTACCGGGTGAGCTGTTCGAGCGCGCCCTTGCAGACGGCGGGACAGAGGTAGTTGTCGATCACCACGCTCGTGCCGATCGAGCCCAGGTTCACGATGGCGCCGCCGTGTTCCCGCATCAACGGGAAAGCGGCCCTGGAACAGCGGCGTGGACCGTGCACGTTGGTGTTGATCGCGCGTTCCCAGTCGCGCTCGGTCAGCACCTCGGGTGGTTCGAATACCCCGCGGGCGGCGTTGTTGACCAGTACGTCGAGCCTGCCGTGCCGACGTCCGATCTCCTCGAACATCGCGTCCACGGACTCGGCCTTCGCCACGCTGGCGCGCAGGCCTTCCGCCGAGCCACCGGCGGAGACGATGGCTCGGACGGTCTCCTCGGCTGCCTCCTCATCGTGGAACCAGTTGACGATGACGTGGGCACCTCGCCCGGCCAGTTCGTGCGCGATCGCCCGGCCCTGCCCTTTCGAGCCGCCGGTGACCAGGCAGATCTTGCCGTGGAAGTCCTGACCGTTCACACCCGCGCTCCCTGGTGATTCAGTTCGACGATCAGCCCGGCGATGGACTCGAGGGTCGTGTAGTCGGTGATCCGGATGTGGTCGGCCTCGGGAACGTCGTAGCGCTTCCTCGCCCGCTGCAAGAGTTCGGTCTGGCGGATCGAGTCGATGCCGAGATCGGCCTCGAGTTCCACGCCGGCCTCGAAGACGTCGGCGGGATAGCCGACCGCGTCGGCATACAGCGTCTTGAGTTCGCCGAGCACCTCCGTCTCGGAGAGTTCGCCTTCCCCGCCCGCGGTTTCGCTCGCAACGGAGGTGGCCCGCTGGGCCGGCAACGGTTCGACCGGCACCGGCTCGACGGAAGCCATGGGCTCCGGCGCGACCGGGGCCAGGGCGGCGGGAGCGGAGGCGACAGGAGCGGGCGCGGCCGTCACCTGCAGCTTGGTTTCGACATCGGCATAGAGGACACGTACTTCGGCCAGCACGCCCGCGTCGTCGGCACGGCGGCGGAACGGCGCGCTGGTGCTGATCCCGGCCAAGGTCGTGGCCGCGAGGTCCACCAGCGTCGACCGTGCCCCGCACTCGACGAACCGGGATTCGCCTTCCGCGCGGATCGTGTGCAGCGCGCCGAGGAAGTGCACCGGCCGGACCAGATGGCTCGACAGCACCTCCAGAACATCCTCAGAGGTCTCGATCCGACGTCCGAGAACGGGCGAGTGGATCGCGATTCGCGGTACTCGTGGGTCGATCGTGGCCACCGTCCGGGTGAACAGCTCGTTGGCCTGGCCGAGGAGCCGGTGGTTGTGGAACGGGTAAGGCACCCGGAGGACGGTGGCCTTGACGCCCAGTGCGCAGGCGACGTCCGCGAGACGGGCGACAGCCGACTCGGACCCGGAGACCACCACTTGGTCATAGGCGTTGTCCGCGGCGACCACGAGACTGCGGTCGGCCATCGCGGCGACCAGGTGTTCCACCCGCCGGCAGCCCGCTTCGATCGCGACCATGCCCCCGGAGGCCCCCGAGGCGCGCAGCGCTCGGTCACGCGCCACCACGAGTGTGACACCTTCTTCCAGCGTCAAGGCGCCGGAGACCACCAGTGCGGCGAACTCGCCGAAACTGTGGCCGACGAGCAGCGTCGGCGAAAGGCCGAACTCCTCCTGGTAAAGCCGTGCGGCCACGACCTGGGAAGCGAAGATCGCCAGGCTCAATGCCGGGACGTCGCTCTCCAGAAGATTGTCCAAGGTGGGGGAAGCGGGGTCGGTGAGCAGGGACGTCACCGTGGGGCCGCCTGCCCGCAACGAATATTCGTCCATCTGGGTGAGTTCGGCGGCGATGGCGGGGAAGGCGGGCCCACTGGCACCGAAGACGCCGGCCAGATAAGCACCTTGACCCGGGAAAAGAAACGTCGAGGAAACAGATTTCGGCTGCACAGAAACTCCGGGGGACTCGCTTTTCGACATATTTCACACCAAGGGAGCATGTAATTTTATAAGTCAAAGAATAACACGTTCGAGTGACAGTCGATGAACTTCGGTCTTTTTGTCCAACAGAAAAGGTCTAACATGCAATTCGGTCACTTTAAGCAACCATCGCAAGATTTCACCACGCGAAAAAGTAGCCCTCCTCCTGGGCAAACAGGGACAGCGCCCTCAAGATTGAGAGGATTTCCTTACGGCAAGAGTGACACAAGGTAGCCACCGATGGCGAGTACGACGCCCAGCCGTCTTCGGTCGAACAAACTCGAAAACCTACGGACACCCGATTCATCCACAGAGGCCACGACAGGGCTTTAAAACATTGCGAGCACACTCGTCGCGGCCGCCCTAAGGCCATAGGTGGGTCCACCTCGATGAGCGGTAGCCGCGTTCGGTGACGAAGTCCTCGCGCGGATTCACCACCGGGGCGGCTGTCGTCGACAACTCGGCCCCGCAAACCCCTTGATAGTCACCCGAGTGGGTGAACCACGCTATCCACGCTCGTGGACAATGACGGGCGAGGGACAGGAGGGCCGGATGAAGTTGACCAACGTGGAACCCGACGCAACTCAGCCGGTCTTGGAATCCGAGTTCATCGGGCCTCAGTGGCCGGAATCGCATCCGGGGTGCCAAGCGTCGGCGGCACTGGCGATGCTTTCACGGGGCACCGACCGCCTGGCGACCGCGGCGCAGGCCGAACTCGTGTTCACCGACGAAGTGTGTTCGTGGAATCCGAGCTGCCTATGGCATGGAGTGACGATTCTTCTGCGGACCGGTGAGCTCGAAAGCGCGGACGCACAGCTATGGAAGCTGGAGCGCGATTCTGACGGCAGGTTCACCGATCACGTCGCGCTGATGCGGGCTGAGCACGCGAAGCATGCCGGGGACCTTGCGGGTTCGCGGACCGCCTTGGCGCGACTCGCCACCACGGCACATCCTGCTTGCCTGCGGGATCTGGCTGGCCCCCTCTATATCGAAGCGCTGGTCGCGATCAATGACGCAGACCAGGCCGACCAGGCCCTGCGAAGGCAAGACTTCGACCGGCTTCTGCGGAAGTGGCCGACAATGCGCCCGTTGGTGCTGGTGGTGCGTGGCTGGCTTCATCTGATCGCGGGCAGGACCGACGACGCTTACCGGGATTTGAGTGCGTCTTCGCGACTTCCCGGCACGGAGGTCGCGGCTACTTTTTCGGTCGCGCGCCGCAAGGGGTTGCTGGCACTGACGGCCGCCGCCGGCGGACAGCTTGACACCGCCGTCGCCGCGGCGACGCAGGAGTACGAGGCCGCGACGGCGTGGCGGTCACCGGAACATGTGGCGTGGGGGCTGTATGTCCTCGAGATGATCGAGGATTCCGAACGGCCGTCCGAACGGCTCAGGGACGCCGTCGATCTGCTGGAGGTCGCCCGGTCCCCGGTCGGGATCGCGACCGTCTGTTACGAGCAGGGCAAGAGACTTCTGGACTCCGGCCAGCATCAAGCGGGCAAGGATCAACTCCTTCGAGCCGCACGATCAGCTCGGTGGATCGGCGATGTGACGTTGACGAAACAGATCGAGAAGCTGCTTCACGAACTCACCACTCCCGTACAGCGGACGAGGTTGACCTCGCAGGAGCTGAGGATCGCCACAATGGCGCAGCACGGGTACAGCAACAAACAGATAGCGGACCGCCTGGTGCTCGCCGTGCGTACGATCGAGTTCCACCTTTCCAACGTGTACCGCAAACTCGGAATTTCCGGGCGCCGCGCTCTCGCCAACACGGCCCTGCCACCTCGCCCGGTTCGAGAGTGGTGAACGTACCCGCAGGTTGCGAAGAGGGGGCTTTCGCCGAACCCATGGTCGAGATGCGTCGCGAAACCGCGCAAGTCGCCCAAACTGGGCACATCAGTCCCGAAAAGGTCCCTATGGACAGTCAAGACTTTGCCGTGATCCCTCGATACGATCGCGGACGATCTACTGGCGAACCGGCCGAGAACGCAAGACTGAGCCCACGTCCTCGACGCCTACATAGCGGCCGCTCAGGTGATCCGCCGCTCCGGTCACGACGGCGACCAGCGCTTCGGTCGCGACCTCGGCGGAGGTGAAATGTCCGGCCTCACGGGCTTTCAGTGTCCACGCGAGGATCTCGTCCTCCCAGCGGGTACCCGTCCGGCCTCGATCCAAGTGAGCTCTGGTGATGCCGGTGTCCACCAAGCCCGGATCGAACGCCACCGCGACCCTGCCGGTTTCGCCGAACTCGCCCGCCAGGCTGGCGGTCAACGAGATCAAGGCCGCTTTCGACGCCGCATAGGCGCTCGCGTTCGGCCAGCCGACCAGGCCCGCCCGGCTCACCACGTTCACCACCCGCCCGGTGAGCGCGGGCAATACGGCACTGGTCACGGCCGCCGCGCCGAACAGGTTGACTTCGACCGTGCGCCGCCACTCCCGCTCGCTGACCGTCCACAAGGGACCGACCGGGCCGGGGACGCCCGCGTTGTTGACCAGGACGTCGAGGCCACCTGACGCCTCGATCGCTTGAGCGATCCCGCGAGTCACGGAGGTCTCGTCGGTGACGTCGAGCGTCACGTGCGTCGCGGTTCCCCCTGCTTGCCGGATCTCCAGGACGGTCTTGGCCAGAGCGCCCTCGTCGCGGCCCGCGACGACCACGTTCGCACCCGTGGCGCCCAGCGCGGTGGCGAACATCTGCCCGAGCCCGCGTCCTCCGCCGGTGACCAGCACGCGCAGGGCCGGTGGCCGTACCCGTTTGCCGGTCGAGGAACGCGGGATGGCGGCCACCCGCTCGATCGCCCGCACACGTTTGTGCGGCGCGACCCGCTCGGCGACGTACGCGGTGATCTCCGCGAGCGGGACGGTCTCGTCGAGGACGACGAACGCCTTCGGGATCTCCCCGGCGATCGGGTCGGGCACTCCCCCGACGTGGGCTTCGGATACGGCGGGGTGGCTCGTCACCACCTCTTCCAGTTCGACGGGTGACACCTGGTGTCCCTTGTACTTGATCAGGGCTTTCGCCCGCCCGGTGATCCGCAGGAAACCGTCCGTGTCCCGGGCCACCAGGTCACCGGTGCGCAGCCAGCCGTCCGCGTCCGCCGAGGCCAGGGCGATCTGAGGGCCGCGGAGCCAGAGTTCGCCGGACTCGGTTCCGTCCTCGGAGCCGGAGCCGAGGAACTTGATCTCCGTCCCGGGAACCAGCAGGCCGGTGGATCCCGGTGGCACCTCGACCCCGTCCGGGCTGAAGCTCACGCAACCCGCTTCGGTCATCCCGAAGCCCTGCACCACCGGTACGCCGAGGACTTCGGAACACCGGTCGCCGTCCGTCGTGGGAAGCGGCGCGCCACCCGAGACGATCATCCGCAGCGACGGGAGCGGCCGCCCGGTCTTCCCCAGTTCGGTGATGACACTGGGCACCAGATAGGACAGGGTGACGCCATGTTCGGTCACGTCGCGGAGGAAGTCTTCGGCCGAGAACGGGGTGGCCCCGATCACCAGGGTCGCCCCCGCCCGCAGCGCCGGGTTCATCGCCATCTGCATGCCGTACACGTGCCGCAGCGGCGGGACCGACAGCACCACGTCATCGCCGTGCACCCGGTGCAGGTAGTCGATCTGACCGAGGTTCGAGGTCAGGTTGCGATGGGTCACCGGAACGAGCTTCGGCGCGCCTTCCGTGCCACTGGAACTCATCAGCACCGCGGTGCGATCGCCCCCGGCCGGGTGCGTCAGCCGCGGCTCGACCGCGACGGCGTCTTCCCACGCGGTACCACCCGGCGTGACCGCCCCGACGCAGACGACCGGCAGCGCGGACTCCGGCGGCCCCAAGGCCGTCTCGGCGATCAGCGCCTTCGCGCCTCCGGTGCCGATCGTGGACCGCCAGCGGTCGGCGGTGTCCCGAGGGTCGAGCGCGAGCACCACCCCGCCCGCCGCCAGGATCCCGTGGTAGGCCACCACGAACTCGGCGCTGTTCTCGGTCAGCACGGCCACGACGTCGTCGTCGGCGATCCCGTTCTGCCGCAACCAGGTCGCGAGTCCCGCGACGGCCGCGTTCACCTGCTCATAGGTCCATTCGCGGTGGATACCCCGGGAAAGGTCCATCACCGCGAGATGATCGCCACTCGCGGCGGTGGAGAGCAGGACGTACTCGTGGAGATTCACCCCGGCCGGCACTTCCCACGCCGCGGTCTGCTGTGTTGTTTCCACGGACCGACCTCAGTTCTTCTTGCGCGCCAGGGTCAATCCGTCCGCGACGGTGAGCATGACCGATTCGACGCGATCGTCACGCAGCACGTGCTCGTTGAACTCGCGGATCGCGCGTGCGTTGCCTTCGGCGTCGGGCGAAGCCGCCTCACCCGCGTAGAGCACGTTGTCGGCCACGATGAGGCCGTTCGGCTTGATCCTCGGCACGAGCGCTTCCCAGTAACCGATGTAGCCGACCTTGTCGGCGTCGATGAACGCGAAATCCACGAAAGGCTCGTCGGGAAGCGTCCCGAGGGTCTCCGCCGCGGGCCCGAAGACGCTTTCCACCCGATCGGCCACGCCGGCCTTGGTCCAGGCGTTCGAGGCGATCTCCTGCCAGCGGTCGGTGACGTCACAGGTGATCACCTTGCCGTCCGGGCCGACCCCCTCGGCCAGTGCGAGCGTCGAGTATCCGGTGAAGGTGCCCACCTCGACGACGACGCGTGCCCCGGTGAGCCTCGCCAGCAAGGTCAGCAGGGCGCCCTGCTCCGGCGGCACCTGCATCTCCGCCACTCCGCCCAGCGCGAGTGTGGCGTCGATCAGCTCCTGCTGCACGTCGGTGAACGGCGGAAGCTGGCCACGCATGTACTCGAGCACCTCCGGGGTCAGCAGAACCGCCTTCTCCGGCAGTGTTTCCGTATTCGTCATGCGTTGACTCCTTCCAAGAGGGTCGCTTCGGCGATCGATACGACGCGGCCGATGTGCGCAGGCAGGTCTTCTTGGAAACGGTTCACCGCTTCCCGCTTGTAGAACTCCCGAACCGGGCGCACGCGCAGGTCCGCGAGTGTCGCCGCCACCCTGGCTCGCAACGCGGCGGCGAATCCGCGCGCGCAGTTCGGGGCCCGGTCCAACAGGAAGAAGTCGTCGAGGATGTCCTGTTCTTCCGCGGTGGGCGCCTGATGGACGTCGTGGCCGGCGTCGCGGAGGAGCGACCCGCCCGTGGGTACAAGCCGGTGGGCCACCGTCATATGCACAAGGCGGTTGAACTTCATCGCCTCTTTCAGCGCAGAACCAGGAGCTGGGACCACTTCGGCGAGTTGCGCGTTGATGTGGCGGTAGTCGCGCGCCCACATGCCGCTCATCGCCGGGTGACGCGCGGCCATCCGCGGCCGGACCACTGTGGCGTAGACGTCGCGTGTGCAACTCCCCGAGTAGAGCAGCAACGCCGAGTAGGCGTCGAACAGGGCCGCGGCCTCGTCGAGGTCGCGGCGGTCGAGCGCCGAGGACAGCAGCCGCCACGTAACGAAGGACCCCTGATGTCCCAACACCCAGCGGTACCACGCAAATTCAGCTTCCGACTGGACCGGCGGCGGTGGCACGGGACGGAGGTTCAGCCTCTCCGCGCACGGGGCGTGGCACTGCCGCGGCCGCGCTCCGTCCTGAATCTCTTCTTCCGCCGAGCACGGGGAGAGGTGTTCCCGCGGCAACGGAACGACGATCCGCGGGATCACCAGGGCGGTCACAAACTCGCCTCTCGTACGTAGTTGTCGAGCACGTCCGCGGCGATCCGGATGTCCTCGTCGAGCGGCCGATCCCGGGTTATCGGGGCGATCCGCTCGGACAACGCCGCCACCAGGCCAGTGCACCGCGACGCGGTCGAACCGCGGTCGTCGAGATGTGCGGCCTGCCGCACCGCGACCCCGAGGGCTCCGTGCAGCAGGCGCAGCATGCGGGCTTGCTCGTAAGCGGTCAACGCCGCCTGGGTGCCGAACGGCACCACATCCTGGTTGTGCAGGTTGGTCGGGACGCTCTGCATCGCCGCCGGCGTGCAGGCCCGGCGCATCGCCACGACGAGCGACGTCGACATCACCTGCAGCCCCTGGATCGCGTGCTGCCGCCCCGGCTCGGCGGCGAGCATCGGCGGTCGTCCACCGTTGCGCCCGGGATCCACCAGCATGTCGATCTGACGTTCCGCCAGGTTGCCGACCTGGGTCACGGCGGAGGAGAGCAGATCGGAGGCGAAGGCAGACGGCTGGCCGAAGAAGTTGCCACCGTGGGCGACGAGGTCCTCGTCCGGGAAGAACAACGGGTTGTCGCTGACTCCTCGCAGATCCTGCGAGACGGTCTGGGCCGACCACTCGATCGCCGAACGCGCGGCTCCCAGCAGCTGTGGCGTGCACCGGATGCTGTAGGGCTCCTGCAGGGGCCGGTCGATGGACGGCGTCGTGCCTTCCAGCCACCACGCCAATTCCCGCCCGGTGGTGGCGACATCGGGATGGCCGAACGCCTTCAGCAAGGAGGGCGCCAAGAAGGCGGGTGTGGCGCCGAGCAGGTCGGAAAGGACCGCCGTCAGCGCGATCGCGACCTGGAGGGAACGCTGTGCGGACAGCGCCGCCAGACCGGCGGCGGCCGTGGTCACCGACGTGCCGTTGACCAGAGCCAGCGCGTCCCGGCCGTCGAGTTGCAACGGGGTGAGCCCGGCGGCGCCGAGTGCGTCCCGGGCGGGCATCCGCTCGCCGTCGACGTAGGCGTGCCCGACACCGCGCAGGCTCTGGACCGCATGAGCGAGTGGCACGAGGTCCCCGCTTGCCCCGACCGAACCCCAGGTCGGGATGGCGGGGGCGAAACCCGTGGAAAGCATCCGGCAGAGAGCGTCCACTGTGGCTACCGACACACCGGACAAGCCCTGCGCCAGCGACCGGGCACGCACGAGCATCGCCGCCCGCGCAATGGGGATCGGCAGGTCGGCGCCCTGTCCGACGGTGAGGTGCTGCAGGACGTTGTCGCACTGCTCGGTGGTGCTGTCCCGCCCTTCGAAGATCACGAGAGGGCCGAACCCTGTGGTGGCGCCGTAGACGGGCCTCCCGTCGCCGCTGAGGACGTGCTCGACGAAATCACGGCCGCGCTTGATGCTCGCGATGGCGTTGTCCGACAACTCGACCTCCGTCGGACGGCCGACGAGGTCCAATCGCCCCAAATCGAAGGGCACCGAAGGGTCAAGAACCGTGGTTGCGATTTCGGTCGGGCTCATCAGATCAGTCGCCCCTACTCTCGGAGTGGTGTCTGGCTAGATCCTCTGCCTGCGCACCCCGCCTGGGCACATATCCATGCACTTCGTCCAACGCGATTGCCCGAATGTCCAGGCGCGGAGCGACCTGGTGGTGAGGCATTATCGGAAACCCGCTGTGCCACGTGAACCGGTGTTCCAGTTCGTGGAATCGATGTTGCGGGTCGTTCCTCTCGGTCCTTACCTTCGGCTTCGCCGAGCAAGGCGCTCGTATACGTATCGAGAGGGCTTCCGTGAACATCGCACTCGTAACCTCCAGTGCTTTTCCCGGCAAGGACTGGTCCGATCGGGACACTCCACTGCTGCGAGCCGCCTTGGAAGAACAAGGCTGCGCCACGCAGGTCCTCAGCTGGGACGAATCCCCTGGCATCGACTGGACGGCGTTCGACGTGGTCGCCGTCCAGTCCCCGTGGAACATGTGGCTCAAACTCGCGGAATTCCGGGAATGGGTGGAATCCCTGCACCGCCAGGGTGTGCGGTTGGCCAACCAATACCCGATCATCGTGGGCGGAATGAGCAAGGAATACCTTCCCCAGGTCGAGCAGCACGGTGCCAAGACCATCCCGACCACCGTGGTCCGGCCGGGGGAAGGTATCGGTGCGATCGCGGCGGAGACGCTCGCCCGCGCGGGACGCGACTTCGGCGAGCAAGCCGTCGTCGTCAAACCCATCTCGTCCGGAGGGACGCTCGGCGCCGCCCGGGTCACCGAGGAGCGCGAACTCGTCGCCAAGCTCGCGGCCTTCGATCAGGCCGGGGTGACCGCTTGCGTCCAGCCCTATGTCTCCACGATCGATTCGCTGGGAGAGAACGGGATCATCATGATCGAGGGCGAGTTCTCTCACGCCATCACCAAAGACGCCATCCTCGCGCCGGGGCGCGCCGGAACACAGTTCCATCCGAACGCTCGCGCGGGCTACGCCGAACACGGCGAGGATCTCGCCGACATCCACGCCACCTACGACGCCTACCTGAAGACCGTTCCGGTCCACCCGGTCTCGGTACGGCTCGACTTCCTCCGCCACCCCGTCACCGGCAGGCTGCTGCTCCTGGAAATCGAATCGGTGGCACCCGTGAAGTTCTTCCACCTCTACCCGGCCGCGGCGGCCCGCTATGCCCGGTCCCTGATCGCCGTGACCGCCAGGTCCCCTCTCGTCCGGCGCTGACCGGACGATCCGCCCCGCCCCTCCTGACACCTGGGCAGGCCGAAGCCGCGACCGACGGGGTATCCAAAGGCAGTAACACTCGACAATAACAAGTCCGTGTTCCGCCACGTGGAATCACGAATTGCGATGTCTTGTTCAGTTTGCCTAACTTGATCTTATCAAGCGCCGTGACCAGAAGGGCGGCGAGCCGGAGCACTCGACCGCGGCCCAGTCAAGAAGAAAGGGCGAATGATGCCCAAGTTGACGAATTCGCACCACCGGCCGGAAGACGAGGGTGCGCCGAACGCGGTCGCGCCGCCCGCACCGAGGAAACCGACCACGGCCGCGAAGGTCACCCCGACGGCGGGAATCTCCTCCTGGTATGTCAAGGCCTCGCAACCTGTCGACTACGAGATCCGGTCCTGTCACCGCGTTTTCGATCCGAACCGCACCGATCTCCTTGATGCGGGCAGCTCAGGTGAAAGCCGGGCGCAGCGCCGCTTCGTGGTGGTGGACGAAACCGTCGACAGGTTGTACGGGGCCGAGCTACGGCGGTACCTGGACCACCACGGGGTCACTTACGAGATCATGGTGATCCAGTCAGGTGAGGTGCGCAAGGAGATCGACGTCGTACTGCGCTTTGTGGAGCGGCTCGACGCCTTCGGAATCGATCGCAGGCGCGAGCCGGTCATCGTCGTGGGTGGCGGTGTCGTGATGGACATCGCAGGGCTCGCCGCCAGCCTCTACCGACGCGGGACGCCCTTTGTCAGAGTCCCGACGACCCTGGTCGGTTTGGTCGACGCCGGGGTCGGAGTGAAGACCGGAGTGAATTTCAACGGTCACAAGAACCAGCTCGGTACCTATTCGGCGGCGGCGCTCACCTTGCTCGACCGGCGATTTCTCTCCACACTGAATCGGCGTCACATCAGCAATGGGCTCGCCGAGATCTTGAAGGTCGGACTGATCAAGGACGAAGCGCTTTTCGACCTTCTCGAGCAGCACGGCAAGCTCGTCCTGGACGAGAACTTCCAAGGGCGGTCACCGGAGGGGGACGCGGCCGCCACCGCCATCCTGGAGGCCGCGATCAGCGGCATGCTGGAGGAGCTCGAACCGAATCTGTGGGAAGAGACGCTGGAACGCAGCATGGACTACGGGCACACCTTCAGTCCCGCGGTCGAGATGCTCGGTCTTCCTTCGATGCTGCACGGTGAAGCCGTCTGTCTCGACATGGCGCTGAGCACCGCGCTCGCCTGCCGGCGCGGACTCGTGGACGAGGACGAATGCGCCCGCGTGTTCGCGGTGATGTCCGACCTCGAGCTTCCGACTTGGAGCCCTTTGCACACGCCCGAGGTGCTGGGGCGCGCGCTACACGCGACGGTCCGGCGGCGCGACGGGCAGCAGCGGTTGCCACTGCCCGTCGGCATCGGAAAGGCCTTGTTCGTCAACGACGTCTCCGACGAGGAACTGGCCACGGCCATCGATCTCCAACGGGAGATGGCCCTTCGTGGTTCCATGGAAGCCGCGTGACGCACGGCGAGGCATGGCCTACCACAACGTCTGACCGCCCTCGATCGCGAGATTGTGTCCCGTCATGTAGTCGGATACCTCACTCGCCAGGTAAACTACGGCGCCCTGCAGGTCGGCGACCTCACCCAACCGGCCGGCCGGGATGTTCGAAATCCATTCGTCCACCAAGGGAGCCAGCGCCTCGGACTCTTCGATCAAGGCGGTCCTGATGATTCCCGGTGAAATGCAGTTAACCCGGATTCCACGGTCTGCCCATTCGGCGGCCAGCGTCTTGGTCAGGCTGACCACCGCTCCCTTGGAAACGTTGTACGACACCTGCTTCTGGGGGTGAGGGACGATCAGTGACGCCATCGATGCCGTGTTGATGATCTTTCCGTACCCGTTCGGGAACATCGCCTTCGCTTCGTGCTGGCACGCGATGAACACCCCCCTCAGGTTGAGGTTGTGCACCATGTCCCATTCGTCGAGCGTCGTCTCCTCGGCCGCGGAATTGAGATTGATCCCCGCGTTGTTCACCGCGATGTCCAACCGGCCGAACGTCTCCATCGTGGTGCGCACAAAGCCTTCGATGGAACGTTCGTCGGCGGCATCCGCGTGGATCGGGACCGCTTCCACCCCCGATTTCAGCAGCTCATCGGCGACCTCCGCCGCACGGTCCGCGCTGAGGTCGACGACCGCCACCTTGGCACCCGCTTCCCCCAGGGCATGGGCGAAAGCGCGGCCGATGCCCTGCCCGGCTCCGGTCACCACGGCGACCCTGCCGGTCAACCGGAACCGGTCCATGATCGACCGAGTGACAGGAGTGGCCTGCGCGCCGCCGGAGAACTCGTTCATGTCTGCGCTCGATTCTTGCCCGAAGGGGAACTCACCAGTCGGAACTATACTGACCTTGTCCGCCTTTTGACAGGTAATTGATGCAAGGAGTGTCATGGACCTACCTTTCGACCAGAGCCGCATGGACGCCCTTATGGAAAAGTCCGGCGCCGATGTGGTGATCGCGACCACTCGATTCTCCCTCCAGCATCTGCTCGGTGGGTACCGGTACTTCTTCTTCGCCAACCTCGACGCGATCGGCGTGTCGCGGTACCTTCCCGCGCTCGTTTACTTCAAGGGCGCCGCCGAGAAGTCCTTTTACGTCGGCTGCGGGAACGAGGAATGGGGAACCTCCGTTTTCCCGCTGTGGGTTCCCGACGTGCGGAATCTGTCGTGGTCGAGCGTGGACACGGCGCACGCGATCGCCGACGGGTTGCGAGAGCGCGGTCTGGAGTACACGACCATCGCCGTGGAGAAGGCCTTTCTCCCCGTCGACGCGGGAGAGGTACTGCGCGCCGAGCTGCCAGGAGCGACCTTCGTCGACGCACATCCGGTCCTCGAAGGTGTACGCGCGATCAAATCCCCTCAAGAACTCGAACTGGTGCGAACCGCCTCGGTCGGTATCATCGAATCCATGGCGGCCACCTTCGCCGCGTCCCGTCCCGGCGAAACGAAAATCGAGATAGTCGAGCGGTTCCGTCGGGAACAGACCGATCGAGGGCTGGTTTTCGACTACTGCTTGGTGTCGTGCGGCAGCGAGTTCAATCGCGCGCCTTCGTCAAGGGTGTGGCAAGAAGGAGAAGCGCTGTCACTCGATTCCGGCGGTATGTACCAGGGATATATCGGCGATCTGGCTCGTATGGCGGTGGCGGGCGAACCGACCGGTTTGATGCGCGACCTGCTGGCCGAGGTCGAATCGGTGCAACAGAGTGTGCGCGCCGCGGTGACGCCCGGCCGCCGAGGCGGGGATATCTTCGCCTTGGCCGACAAAGCGCTGGCCGGCTGCCCCCACGCGGATGAGATGTTCTTCGTGGGCCACGGCATGGGCCTCATCACCCACGAAGCCCCTCGATTGACCGGCACGGGACCGGTGCCCTACCCCGCGGATCACGAGGAAGCCCCGCTCGAGGTCGGTATGGTCCTGTCCCTGGAGACGACCCTGTCCAATCCCGAGGTCGGCATCGTGAAGCTGGAGGACACACTCATCGTGACGGATGACGGATGGGAAGCACCCGGAGACGACGCCCGCGGTTGGAATCAGCCGCTGTCAGGCGGCACCCAGTGAGCTTGCGGGCCCGAATCGTCGACGGTGTTCCACTTCTCGGCCTGATCCTCAAGATCCCTTCTCATTCCGTGGTGGAACTGGCCGGGCTTCTGGGTTTCGACTTCGTGCTGCTCGACACCGAGCACGCGTCCGCCGAGACGGTCGAGGTGGAGCATCACGTCAGGGCGGGCGACGCGGCCGGCATCCCTGTACTGGTACGCGTCGCCGGCAACGAGCCCGCCTCGGCGCTGCACGCACTGGACGCCGGCGCGGCGGGAATCGTCGTGCCCCACGTGTCGAGTGTCGCGGAGGCAGAGGCAGCGGTCCGCGCCGCGCATTATCCGCCCCTGGGAACTCGCAGCCTCGCGGTGAGCACCCGAGCAGGCCGCCACGGCACCTCCGGTCTCGAGCAGCACCTGGCCAAGGCCGCCCGCGAAACCGTCGTCGTGGTTCAGGCCGAAGACCGGCATTCCGTCGAGAACTGCGCCGCGATCGCCACGACCGAGGGCGTCGACGCCGTCTGGATCGGCTCCACCGACTTGTCGCTCTCACTGGGCGTACCAGGGAATTTCGCCCACGCCGACTATCTGTCGGCCGTCGATCGGATAGCCGAGGCGGTCGGATCCGCGCCACGGTGTTCGTTGTTCGCCCTGGTGGACCATCCCGGCAAGATCGAGGAATGGCGGACGCGAGGCGCCGGCGTCCTCCTCTTCAACTACAACACCGTGGTGGTGAACGGTTTGCGCGACATCGTGGAGCACGCCCGGAAACAGTGAGCCGAGCGGACGGCCTCCAGCTGCAAGGCTCCTCACCGCTCCCGAGAGGCGGAATGCAGAACCCGTGCCGCACTGTCCAGCGTGGTGGGCCAGGCATTGGTGATGACCTCCCACGCCCACCGCACGGGCACCCGTTCGGCCAGCAGCAGAACCGGCGGATTTCCCCAACGGGTAGCCACGACGGTACCTTCAGGCGCCGAGTCGCCGGAGCCCGCGACGTCGCTGGGAAGGAAGTCCAGGATGTACTTGTGGCCGCTGACGGTCAGGTCGTCCCACAACCCGGAGGCGGCGCAGGTGAAGCTGCGTGACCCTCCTCGGACGTCGCCGTGATACGGCATCCGTGCCTGGGGATACGCGATGTTGTAGTCGTCGATGGTTTCGAATACCGCGAACGGCACGCTCTTCTCCCACTGCACCACGATCATGGGACCGAGCATAAGAAAATCTCGTGACGCCGGGCTGTGCGCCGCGTGCGATCTGCCCTAAGTGGACACACGCCATATCCGAAATACCCCGGTCCGGGACTCTCAAGGTCAAGGTCCCCGGCAAGGTCGGCGGGCTATCGGGCTCGACAATGCAGGGATTGGGACGGTGAGTGTCCTGATTTCCCGCATCGTCGGACGGGTCGCCCGCACCAGCGGGTAACCAAAGACGAGTCCGTGAGAACCCGAAACGCCGCTCACGACTCACCTGACCGGCGGCTATGCGACTTTGCTTGGCCCCTGACTCTCAGGGATGCCTTCACGGACTTTCCTGTGCAGTCCGAGGAGCCTCCCCCGGCTCTTGACTGTCCATAAGGGACGTGTCGTGTCTCGGGTGAGGCGGGAGCTGGGTGACGCGACACCGCCCTCGCGAGTCACGCCTTACCGAAGTACGTGAAGGCCCCCTTCCTTGCGCTAGACGCAAGGAAGGGGGCCTTCACGTACTTCACGACCGGCCGCCGAGGTCACAGCCGCCCCACCGTCACCAAGGCCCTACCTCGGCTCAACCGACCTGCAAGATCGCGACCTTGCCGGGATCTTGCTCTCAAGGTAGGAAACGAGTACTTCACGGAGCAAGGCCGCATCCCCGCTCTCGACCCGTTACTCGGGAGCCCGGTCCTCGTCTTTCTCGTCGGAGCGTCCCAGCACGGAGTCCACCATCTCCATGGCCCTCTTCTTCGCGTCGTCGAGATCGCCCGCCCGCGGCGGCGGTGCCGCCGCAGGACGGCCCAGGACCTGATGTGCGTTACCGGAACCCTCCCAGACCTTGGGGTCGACGCCGAGCAAGCCTGCCGGTTGCCGTTCGTTGTCGGTGTCGTGGCCTCCGCTGACTCCGCCACCGAGCATCGGCGACATGAATCCGCCACCGCCGCCGTGCATGGCTTCCCCTGGCATCCGGGGGGAACCGGTCCCGCCCGGAACCACCGGCGGAATTCCGTGAGTGGCACTGGCGTCGAAGCCGCCGGTGACGGGCCGGAACGCGGGTGAAGCGGGCAGTGCGCCCGGCAAGGAGGTCTCTCCTCCCACCGGCGCGACCACCGGCGCGACGACCGGCTGCGCCGGCGTGCCCAGCGACATCGGCGTGGCATTGCCGGGAAGCCCGGCTCCGGAACCGTGCGGGAGCGGAGGTACTTCGAGGGCTTCGACCGGAGGTGTCACGGCTTCAGGCTGCACGGCCGGCTCGGCGGGTGCGGGTGCTCCGGCGGTCGCGGTCGGCGAAGGCACCGTCGAGGTGGCCGGAGCGACGGCGGGAGCCGGGGCTTTGCTCTCGACCGGTTGGGGAGCGGCGGGAGTCGTGGGTGAAGAGTCCTTCGCGGACACCGTCGACACCGACGGGGCAGACTCGTCGGCATCGGCGGTGAGATCAGTCTTGAGGGCGGCGTCCCCGGAGGACGTGAGATCCGCTTTCGGGGCCTCCGGTGTCAACTGCGGCTCGTCCGGCTCCGTGGTCGCGCTTTCGTCCTCGCACCCGTCCTTCTGCTTTTGCTTCTTTTTGCGTTCCGGCTCCCGCGACCCGTCCTGCCCTCCCGGAACCCGGCCCAGCACCGCGACGACGGCCCCGTTCTGTTGACCGTCAACGGTTCCTTCATCCACGTGAGGCTCGGTGACCGATGTTCCCTTGCCCAGTACAGCGGACGTCACGGTTTCGCTCCGCCCCTGGGGCGTATCGCCCAGTAACCCGGCCCAGACGTCACCCTGCCGACCGGGTTGCCCTTGCGCCATCGGACCGCCCAACGGCACCAAGGCCGCGGCGGGCATGATGCCGCCACTGTGGCTTTCCGTCACGTCGCCATACCGACCGTCCCCCGCCGGGGGCTGGACTGTGCCCGTCGCCGGGGTCGCCCCGTCGGAAGCGGTCGAGTTCGTCGCCGGCCCCTGGCCGTTCATCGGGATCTCGGTTTCGGCACCGGGGAACGGCGTGATGGCCGACCCGATCTCCTGGTAGGCGATACCGAGTTCGTTCACCACCTGACGCGCGGCCGGGAGATCACTTTCCCGTTTCTGCGCCTGGAGGTCGCGGATACGTTGCTGCGCGAGGGCCAGCGCGTCACCGGCCCGCCGGAGCGTGGCACCGTAACCTGGGCTGGCCATGGCCTGGATCACCGTGTTGCCGAGCGTCGAGACGTTACGGACGACGTCGGCGAAGGAATCGGCACCCTCGCCTCGCCAGGCGTCCCACAGCTCGCGCGTCCCGCGCGCGAGGTTGTCCTGCACCTGCTCGAACTGCGCCATGGCCGTGTCGAAAGCCTGCGCACGCCCGTAGAAGGAATCCGGGCTGACCTCGTTGACCAGCTGGGCCAGCTGCTCGAAGGTCAGCACTTCGATTCCCGGGTCCACGATCGGTACCGGTTCGGACGCCGTCACGGATCAGCCCCTTGTTCAGCACATGTTTCAGGTCGACCGGAGGGACCGGTCGTCTGGTCCTACCATCCGAAATGGACGGTAGCTTCGCCGCGTTCGTTGTGCGATGCTGTGTTCGCTCTTCTTCAGGTGACAGGCCCTTCCGTCCAGGTCCAGGCCCTTGTCCCGGCGTCCACGCTAACCACGGCCGCGCCGCGGGCGGCCCACGCCGGACCGAGATCCCCGAGAACGGGGAGAACCACTCACCAAGGGAGAGCCTGTGAGCACCACGTTGTTCGCCCGGCGCGCGCGGCGGCCCAAACCGCCCGCCCCCGAGATCGAAACCGAGCTTCAGCCGCCCCCTGGCGTGCCCGAAGACACCGGGGGCGGCATCAGCAGCGTCCTGATGTACGCACCCATGGCACTGGGTTCGCTCGCCATGGTGATGATGTTCGTCCGCCCCGGCGCCGGCGCCTTCGCCTATATCGGCGGTGGCCTCATGGTGCTGTCCGCCCTGGGCATGCTCGTCACGCAGATGCTGCGGAACTCGGTCACGCACAAGCAGAAACTGAACGGGCACCGGCGCGACTACATCCGCTACCTCGGCCAGCTGCGTAAGCAGGCCCGCGACGCACTGCGCGCTCAGCGAAAAGCGGCCCGCTGGATCCACCCGGATCCGCACGCGCTCTGGTCGATGGCGCTGGGTTACCGGCTGTGGGAGCGACGCCCCGCGCACGACGACTTCGGGGAGATCAGGCTCGGCCTCGGCACCCAGCGTTCGACGTTCAAGCTGGTCCCGCCGGACAGCCAGCCGATCGAAGACCTCGAACCGCTCACGGCACACGCTCTGCGCCGGTTCATGCGGGCGTACAACACGCTCCCGGACGCGCCGATCGCGGTCTACCTGCGTGGTTTCGGGCAGATCCAGTTCTCCGGCGACGACGAATCCGTTCTCGGACTGACGCGGGCGATCCTCGCCCAGCTGGCCACCGCGCACGCTCCCGGTGACGTGCGCGTCGCGGTCTGCGCCTCCGAGGAACACATGGACCGGTGGGACTGGCTCAAATGGCTCCCCCACCACCAGGACCTCGAAAGCCGTGACGCCGCTGGAGCCCGGCGGCTCGCCGCCGACGACATCACGCAGGCCGAATTGCTGCTCGGCGGTCCTTCGTTCACCGGGCGGCCGCGGTTCGAGGCCGACACGCCGATCACCGCGTCCGAGCCGTTCGTCGTCCTCGTCCTCGACGGCGCCTCGGTGCCCGCCGACCACCGGGCCGCCGATGAGGGTTATCGCAACACCGTGGTCCTGGACGTGTCCGGGTCGCTCCCCTGGCAGCAGCGGGCGGGTGCGTTGTTCCTGGAGGTCGATGAGGACGAGGTCCGGACCGTCTCCTTCGACCGGGTGGGCAAGCAGCAGACCGCCCGGCTCTGCCGTCCCGACCGGATGAGCGTGACCGCCGCGAACGCCCTCGCCAGGACGATGGCCCAGTTCCGCATCGGCGAGGTTTCCGAAGACGACGAGCCGCTAGCCGTCGACTACGACCTGGCCACCCTGCTCGGCATCGGCGACGTCGCCACCTTCGACCCGGTGAAGTACCGACGCGACCGGATGACCGGGAAACGGCGGCTGCGGGTACCGATCGGCATCGCCGGGGCGGGCTCACCACTCGAACTCGACATCAAGGAATCGGCAGAAGACGGTATGGGGCCGCATGGGTTGTGCGTCGGCGCCACCGGCTCCGGCAAGAGCGAACTGCTGCGCACCCTGGTGCTCGCCCTGGCCACCACACATTCCCCGGAAGACCTGAACTTCGTGCTGGTGGACTTCAAGGGTGGCGCGGCCTTCCTCGGTTTCGACCAGCTGCCGCACACCTCCGCGGTGATCACCAACCTCGCCGAAGAGCTCGAACTGGTCGACCGGATGCAGGACGCCCTGACCGGTGAGATGAACCGGCGCCAGGAACATCTACGTGCGGCAGGCAACTACGCCTCCCGGCGGGACTACGAGGCCGCCCGCGCCCAAGGTGTGCCGCTCGAGCCGATGCCTTCGCTGTTCATCGTGGTGGACGAGTTCAGTGAGATGCTTTCGAGCAAGCCCGAGTTCATCGACGTGTTCGCCATGATCGGCAGGCTCGGCCGCAGCCTCGGGGTGCATCTGCTGCTCGCGTCGCAGCGCCTGGACGAAGGCCGGATCCACAAGGTCGAGACGCATCTGTCCTACCGGATCGGTCTCCGGACCTTCTCCGCGATGGAGAGCCGCAGCGTCATCGGCGTGCCGGACGCCTACGAACTGCCCAACAGCCCGGGCAACGGCTATCTCCGGCCGGACACCCAGACGCTGGTGCGCTTCAAGGGCGCGTTCTCCTCGGCGCCCTACCGGCCGAAGCGGCGGCAGAGCGGGCTCGCCGTCGAGCAGCACATCGTCGCGTTCGGACAGCGGTACATCGAGCCGCCGGCCACACCGGAGCCCGAGCCTGTCGAAGACCCCCAGGCCAACGAGGCCACCGAGACCATGATCGACGTGCTGATCGGCAGGCTGCGAGGTATCGGGCCGCGGGCGCACCAGGTCTGGCTGCCGCCGCTGAAGACGTCGGCGACCCTGGACCAGCTGCTGCCCCCGCTGGTGGACCACCCGACGTACGGGCCGCGCCCGGTCGGTGAACTGAACACCGCCAACATGACCGTGCCCGTCGGGCTCATCGACCTGCCCGCGCAGCAACGGCGTGAGCTGCTGATCGCCGACCTGTCGGGGAGCAAGGGCAACGCGGCGGTGGTCGGCGGTCCGCAGAGCGGCAAGAGCACGATGCTACGCACACTGATCTGCGGGCTCGCGCTCACCCACACCGCCGAGCAGGTCCAGTTCTACTGCCTGGACTTCGGCGGGACGCTCTCGTCGCTCGCGGCGATGCCGCATATCGGCAGCATCGCCAACCGGCTCGACCGCGACCGGGTCACCCGCACGGTCCTGGAGATCACCAACCTGATGGCGCGGCGCGAGTCCATCTTCGCCGAGCACAACGTCGACTCGATGGTCAGCTACCGCCGAGCCCGTGCCGAGGGCCGCTTCCGTGACCTCGACCCCTACGGCGACGTCTTCCTCGTGGTCGACGGCTGGTACACGATCCGCCAGGACTTCGAAGAGATCGAGGAGAAGTTCACCGAGCTGGCGGCACGAGGACTGAGTTTCGGCATCCATCTCGTCGTCGCGTCCAACCGGTGGTCGGAAATGCGGCCATGGCTCCGGGACGTCATGGGTACGCGGTTCGAGCTCAAACTCGGCGACCCCGTCGACTCCGAGATCAACAGCCGGTTCGCCGCGACCGTGCCGTCGATCCCCGGCCGCGGTATCACCCCGGACCGGCTGCACTTCCTCGCCGCCCTCCCCCGGATCGACGGCGACT
The DNA here is from genome assembly GCF_044765885.1 of Amycolatopsis sp. NPDC102389. NCBI lineage: Bacteria > Bacillati > Actinomycetota > Actinomycetes > Pseudonocardiales > Pseudonocardiaceae > Amycolatopsis > Amycolatopsis sp. NPDC102389. The sequence continues at coordinate 6,483 of NZ_JBIWKX010000052.1, read as the reverse complement.
CCCGCACGGACGATCTCGCCGAGGCGACGGTGGAGCTCGCCGAAGCGCTCGCGCCCCCCGGCGCACCCCGAGCACCGAAGGTCCGGCTCCTGCCTCAGACCCTCCACACACGGGAACTGCCGGCGCCGCACGCGCCGTCGGCGGCGGCGGAGATGCGCATGGCGCTCGGCCTCGAGGACCAGCACCTCGAACCGGAGTGGCACGACTTCGACATCACGCCGCACCTGCTGATCTACGGCGACGCCGAATCGGGCAAGACCAACATCCTCAAGCACATCGCGCGATCGATCGTGGCACACCACAGCAGCGATGAAGCCCGGATCATGTTCGGCGACTTCCGCCGCGAGCTGCGGGATTCGATCCCGGCCGAGTACCAGCTGGAATACGCCGTGGGCGCCGAAGCACTCACGAAATCGATCGCCGGTGCGGCGTCCGTCATCGAGAAACGCATTCCCGGTCCGGAAATCAGCCCGAGCAGGCTCCCGTTGCGCGACTGGTGGTCGGGTGGGCGGCTCTACATTATCATCGACGACTTCGAGCTGTCGGAATCCGCCGGAAGCGCCGGTCCGCTGCAGGGCCTGATTCCGGTGCTCGCCCAGGCCGCCGACGTCGGCGTGCACATCATCCTCGCGCGCAGCACCGCGGGGGCCAGCCGCTCGATGAGCAACCCGGCGATCCGGCGCATGTGGGAACTGGGCACACCGGCGCTGCTGCTGTCCTGCCCGAAGACCGAAGGGGCTTTCCTGGGCAACCTCCGGCCCCGGGTACTTCCGCCGGGGCGCGCGCAGTTCATCAACCGGCGCCGTTCGGTCCGGCTGGTCCAGACACCGCTGGTGGAGGACGATTTACAGCCTCCGGCCGGCTGATCCGAGCCTCCAACGCTCCGGTCGGAGGCCGCGGGAGACCTTCCAGTCTCTCGCGCGCGTGGAGGCCCCCTTTCCTCGGCCCAGCCGGGGAAAGGGGGCCTCCACGCGCGTTCAACTCATCGAAGGTCCGTGAGCAGGTGCCCTCAAGTGCGGCCGGAGAACTCGACCACCCGGGCTCGCTTCCAGCGGCGGCGCCTCGCGCCCAAGCACAGGCGGAACACCAGCAGTCCGATCAACGCGAGGACCGGCACCGAGATCGCGGCCGTGACCGCGACGACCTCGCCGGGGCCATCGGGCCGGACGGGCACCGGCAAGGGTGCCGGCTCAGCCGCGACGACGGGCGCCGCGGTACCGGATTCCTCGGGCAGCAACGTCGTCACGGCGGCCATCGCGTTGACCGTGCCCCAGCCCAGTTGCGCGTCGGGCAGAGCAGCCGCCGGATGGTCAGCGGTGGCTTCCAGCCGGTACTTGACCTGCTCGGCCGACAGCCGCGGACGGTAGGCGCGTACGAGCGCGGCGACGCCCGCGACGAACGGCGCGGCGTAGCTGGTGCCACTTCCCACCCAGTGCCCGGCACCACCGGGGCCGACGCTGGTGACCCCGACGCCGGGAGCAACCAGGGAAAGGAACTTCCCGGTCTGGGAGAAGTCCGCCTTCTTGCCCGTGATGTCGATCGCGCCGACGGCGATGACGGTGGGATAGGAAGCGGGATAGGTGATCGGGTCGCCTTGCTGGGCGGTGTTCGCCGCGGAGGCGACCACCACGACGTCGCGCTGCGCGGCGTACCGGACAGCGTCCGCGAGCTCCTCGTCGGGAGTGTCGGTGCTGGCCGAGATGTTGATCACCCGGGCTCCACCGTCGACGGCGGCGCGGAGGCCCTTGGCCATCTCCGTCGCGGTCAGGACCGGCGGCGAGCCGTCCGCCGTGGTGATCGCACAACGAATCGGGAGGATGGTGGCTTCGGGCGCGACACCGGCGAACCCGGTCCCTGGCCGGACGGCGGCACCGATGATTCCGGCAACGAAAGTGCCGTGCCCGAAACAGTCGTCGTTCGCGGGTTTGCGCTCCGGAGTGGTGACATCGACACCGGGTTTCACACGTCCATCGGACAGCTGCGGCGTACTCCCGTCGACACCGGTGTCGACCACTCCCACAGTGACGCCGGCCCCCTTGGTAAGCGCCCAGACCCGGTCCACGGCCATCCGCTGCTGAGCCCAGGGAACCCCGGGCTCGGTGTTCGCGGGTGCCGGGAGGCACCCCTTTTGCTGGGCGGGCAAGGGGACAGGCATCTCTTGCGCCGCAGCAGGCGACGAAGCCCATACCAGGCCCGCGACCAGCGTGATCATCAGAACGCCTTGGCGGCCTGCCTTCCCGTTGCCCATCAGATGTCCTCCCGAGTCCGCTTGCCCCGCACCGGCCCGACGGCCTACGGGTCCAGTGCACAGTCGACCAGACCGGACTCAACGAAATCTCTATGGCCAGAGTCCGAAGGTTGCTCACGCATCGTCTTCCAGTTACGGCTTAACGATTTTCCGGTCCCTGAAGATGTCGAGATAGAGAGGGCCGTAGTCGATCGCGATGATGCCATAAGGATTTACGGCCGGGTCGAACTCGTTACCCAATGCCACGGCCACCGAAATCATCATCGGCGTAAGTTTGCCCTGATTATTTGGCATATATACACTTTGAAAGGAACGTAAATCGCGCTGCAACGTTGTTCGTCGTCGGCGATCTCACCGGGTTGGAGCACTGTGTTCGCGAAGGGAATGGCGTTCACGGTTCCCTCGGCGGACATCGTTCCACACGGACATCTTGCCACCGGAGCGATACGGTAGGCGCCGACCTAGTAGCTCTTGGCGGTCTGGGACCACTCCTCGACCGCCCACCGGGCGTTTGCGACCCGGATCAGCTCATCATCGTCCGTTCCCGTGGGGCGCAACATAAGCAGTAAGCAAGTTCGGGTTCACCCTTGCTCTTAGATGTCAGGGATCGGCGCACCAATAGCCATCGTGCCCAGCCTGACGGGGTGGTGTCCTCGCACACCGGTAACGAGGCGACCGCCCAGTTGAGCAGCCGTGGCCCTTCGCGCTCTCGCCGCAACTGCGTTCTTTTCAGGTGTCAGTCAACACAAGACCGACAGGCCACCCGGCCCACAATCACGACGTGCTGCCGTTTACCAATTCCTTGATTCGGGCACCAGGGTCGATGTCCAGGATTATCCGGGTTCCTCTTTGACGACTACTGAAAGACCACTGAAGAACTCGTGACTGTACTCGGCCCAGAGTACATGGTGCGGATTATCGGAGGAGTCGTACGCGTTATCCAGTACGATCAGCGCGATAACCATGTCTTCCACATCTTTGCCGCGTTTGTTCGGAATTGTGATTTTAAAGGGGATGAGCAGCGAATTGACCGCAGCGTGATTGATCTCCGGAGGATAAGCATCCGGAGCGGTCGGCGCGTTCACGAAACCGACGGAGTTGGTCATCCCTTCCCCGGCGATATGGGTGATGTTCGCACCCCTTGAACGCGTGGCGAAAGTATAGTGCGGGGCCTGCCGGTATTTCTCTTTCCACTCTTCCTGAGAACCAGGCGTTCTCAACGACGCCCCCAGATACAAACCCTTCACGTCGATTCTGCTCCCCGCCAGAGCAGGGTTCCCAGGCAAGGCCGCCTCGGCGTCGCTCAGCTGCACCCCTAGCTCTTTCCCGTTGGCCAGCCCCTGATCATGATTCAGAACATGCTCCGGCAAAACCGGGCCAACCACGAGCCGAGGAGACAGCAACGATTTGCGCAGGACCAACCGCTTCAGCTCCTCCGCCACCTTTATGCCCAGGAATTGTTGCACGGCAGACATCTTCGTCGCCAGCTCCGCGGGCAATCGGGGATCGTCGGGGTCCTCGGCGATACCTCTGAGCATCGCCATACCCTCCGCCATCTTGGCGGTGATCCGATCGACGCCTCTTTTCACCGCGGGGTGCACATCACCGTTGTCATCGGCGTAGGGCTCGTCGGCCCGGCTCGGATCACGGCGATCACGCAAGGGGAACAGGTCATCCATGCCCGCGAACGGTTCAACCCGGTGCCTCACAGCCCGCACCATGTACGTTTCCTCGCCGACCTCGAGCCCGGACTCGCCCCACACGGTTTCCTCCCTGCCCTGGTCAAGGACCCGCCGCGCACTCTCAGCGCCAGCCGGAACGCTCCCGCTGACCTCGTCGGCGGGGGCCACGCCCGCGTCGTGCCCCCGGACGCGCACACGATCTTCCAGATCTCTGCCCCTGGCCGGTTCACCGGCGCCGGACTGTCCACCGGGCATCATGTCCTGTGGCGAAGCATCCACAACCGGCACTTCCATTTCCACGTCATGATCGCTTTCCTCGACACGCGCCCGCGATTTCTGCCGACCCAGCGCCATCGACGCCTGCGCCTCCGCACGAATTTCCGATGACACCGCGGACGAGCCGGGAGCAGCCTGCAACAACGACGCCGGAACCGAGAACAAATCCTCCCCGCCTGGAAGCAAGCCCGTCACCGGCCATCCGGAAACAAGCTCCATGAGGGCCGCGACGTCGTCTGAATCAATCCAGCCATCCTCCTCGACTCCTATCTCCAGCGCTTTCAGGAACCAGGCACGCACAAAGATCAACACCGTCCCCTGAAGAACGCCGTTCTCATCAGGTACCGGCGACACATCTTCAGGAAGCATGTGTTCATTCGCCACGAGGAACTCGAGCAACGTACTTGGCGCGCCCGGCGAAGAATCAGGCCACCACTCCATCACCCACTCCGGCACCAACGACAACGCTTCCTCCAAAGGCCGCCGCTGCAACTCGACACGCCCCGCGAACGCGGAACCACCACTCTCATCTGCCAACCGCCCCGTCTGAACGATCATCGGCCTGCCCCCACCGCCGAAAGACACCGAACCAAACCCACCCGGCACCCTCTCCTGCTGTCCTCCCCGCTGCCTCCGCACATCCGTGACCCAAGACCTGAGCGTGCTGTAGGCCAGGAGGTCGTGGCCGGCGGCAGCATGAATGTCCTTGATCGAATAGCGCCACCTGCCCAGCTCGTCTTTTTCCGTGGCCAGGGACTGCGCCCACTCCCGCAGCAATGCCGCGGAGGCATTGCTGAGCTTTCCGTCGGCCGTGTCGAAAGAGATCCCCGCGGGCATACGGTGGCTGTCCAGGTACTCGTGTAAAGTCCGCGGACCGGGCGCGCCTGGCAGCGGCGGCCGCCATCCCACCATCGCATCCCTCTCCAAGGCAGGCTTGCCGCCGGTGTCGGCGTCCTCCGCGCCCGGCACAAGCTCGCGCGCATCTGCGACCCAAGACCTGACCGTGCTGTAGACCAGCAGGTCGTGGCCGACGGCAGCATGAATGTCCTTGATCGAATAGCGCCACCCGCCCAGCTCGTCTTTTTCCGTGGCCAGGGACTGCGCCCACTCCCGCAGCAATGCCGCGGAGGCATTGCTGAGCTTTCCGCCGGCCGTGTCGAAAGAGATCCCCGCGGGCATACGGTGGCTGTCCAGGTACTCGTGTAAAGTCCGCGGACCGGGCGCGCCTGGCAGCGGCGGCCGCCATCCCACCACCGCATCCCTCTCCAAGACAGGCTTGCCACCGGTGTCGGCGTCCTCCGCGCCCCGCGCAAGCTCGCGCGCATCTGCGACCCAAGACCTGACCGTGCTGTAGACCAGCAGGTCCTGGCCGACGGCAGCATGAATGTCCTTTTTCGAATAGCGCCACCTGCCCAGCTCGTTCTTTTCCGTGGCCAGGGACTGCGCCCACTCCCGCAGCAATGCCGCGGAGGCATTGTTGATCTTTCCGCCGGCCGTGTCGAAAGAGATCCCCGCGGGCATACGGTGGCTGTCCAGGTACTCGTGTAAAGTCCGCGGACCGGGCGCGCCTGGCAGCGGCGGCCGCCATCCCACCATCGCATCCCTCTCCAAGGCAGGCTTGCCGCCGGTGTCGGCGTCCTGCGCGCCCCGCGCAAGCTCGCGCGCATCTGCGACCCAAACCCTGACCGTTCTCTCGCCCAGGAGGTCCTGGCCGGCGGCAACATGAATATCCTTGCCCGAATAGCGCCACCCGCCCAGCTCGTTCTTTTCCGTGGCAATAGAGTAAACCCACTCCCGCAGCAATGCCGCGGCCGCATTGTTGATCTTTCCGTTGGTCTTCTCGAAAGAGATCTTCTCGGACATACGGTGGCTGTCCAGGTACTCCTGTAAAGTCCGCGGACCGGGCGCGCCCGGCAGCGGCGGCCGCCATCCCACCACCGCATCCCTCTCCAAGACAGGTTTGCCACCGGTGTCGGCGTCCTCCGCGCCCCGCGCAAGCTCGCGCGCATCTGCGACCCAAACCCTGACCGTGCTGTAGACCAGCAGGTCCTGGCCGGCGGCAACATGAATATCCTTGATCGAATAGCGCCACCTGCCCAGCTCGTTCTTTTCCGTGGCAATAGAGTAAACCCACTCCCGCAGCAACACCATGGCGGCATTGCTGAGCTTTCCGCCGGCCGTGTCGAAAGAGATCCCCGCGGGCATACGGTGGCTGTCCAGGTACTCCTGTAAAGTCCGCGGACCGGGCGCGCCCGGCAGCGGCGGCCGCCATCCCAC
>NZ_JBIWKX010000051.1:0-56435 GCF_044765885.1 Amycolatopsis sp. NPDC102389 | reverse complement strand
TGTCGCAAGACCAATCGTCCCAAGTCAGAGGGCATCTGCGCGCCTACGACACGATCAACTCACCACAAACATCGGTGGATCCAGGTCAGACGCGGCGAAGGGAGCCTTCAGCCCACAGAAAGTGCCTTCCGCGACACGCGCCCTGCCCCACCCCTCAACAAAAGGACCACGCGCGACCGGGATTGGCAGCCGGTCGCGCGTGGTCTCGTAGTCCGGCCCGCTGGGGGTTCGAGCCGGAGCTGGTCTCGGCCGCGCACTGCGGCCGAGCGTTTCTAGTTCGGGGTGACGGGCTGTCCGCCGAGGGTCACCTCGATGACCTTGTCACCGCTGAGAGTGAACTTGACCTTGTCGTTCGGTGCCCGCGTGCGGATCTCGGCGACGAGCGCGTCCGCGTTGGGGATCGACCGGTCGTCCAGCTTCGTCACGACGTCACCGGATTTGAGGCCCGCCTTCTCGGCGGGGCTGCCCGGCGAGATCTCGCCGAGCTGCGCGCCTCCGGTCGGCGCCGTCTGCACTCGCGCGCCGATGAAGGTCTGCGTCGCCTGGCCGGTGTTGATGATGTCGTCGGCCGTGCGGCGCGCCTGGTCGATCGGGATCGCGAAGCCGATGCCGACGTTGCCGCCGCTCTCGCCGCCCTGGCCCTGCGCGGACTTCGGGCTGTAGATCGCCGAGTTGATGCCGATGACCTGACCCGCCATGTTCGCGAGCGGGCCGCCGGAGTTGCCGGGGTTGATCGCCGCGTCGGTCTGCACCGCCGACATGACCGTGGTCTGGTCGCCGTTGCCGCCGGCGCTCACCGGCCGGTTCAGCGCGCTGACGATCCCCGAGGTGACCGTGCCCGTCAGCTCGAACGGCGAACCGATGGCGACCACCGGCTGGCCGACCCGCAGGTCGTCGGACCGGCCGAGCTCCACCGGGGTCAGGCCGCTGACGCCGCTGACCTTCACCACGGCGATATCCGTCGTGGGGTCGCGGCCGACGACGGTCGCCGTGCCCTTCTTGCCGTCCTGGAACACCGCCTGGATCTGCCCGCCACCGGCGGCGACCTCGACGACGTGGTTGTTGGTGAGCACGTAACCGTCGGTGCTGAGCACGAAGCCGGAGCCCTCGCCCGCCCCCGACCGGCCGGACACCTGCAGCTCGACCACGCTCGGCGACAGCTTCTGCGCCACGGATTCGACCGAACCGGCGGGCAGGTTGCCCGTCTGCTGGGCGGGCTTCGGCGCGTCGAGCGCGTTCACGGCGGCGCCGCCGGAGGAGTCCGCGGTCAGGTAGCCGACCGTGCCGCCCGCGACCCCGCCGACGACGAGCGCGATCGCCGCGACACCGGCGAGCAGCTTGCCCGAGGTGGACTTCTGCGCCTGGCGCTGCTGCGGGACCGCGTAGACCGACGGGCCCGGCTGCGTGTACGGCGTCTGCTGGCCGGGGACCTGGTGTCCCTGGGGGTACTGCCCCTGCGTCTGGTGTTCCTGGGTCTGGGTCTGCTGGGCCTGGGGCGACCACGGGTTGTACTGCTGCTGGTCCGCGGGGTAGGCCTGCTGCGCTCCGGTGTGCGGAGTGGCTTGGCCGCCGAGGCCGGTCGCGTCAGGCTGCTGAGGCGCGGGCTGAGCCGCCCAGTTCGCGCTCTGCTCCGCGTCCGGCCGATCGCCGGCGGGCCGCGCCTTCTCGGCGTCGTTCTCGGTCATGTCTTCACCTTGCGGGATGGTCCTGAGAAGTTCCTGAGCCAAAGCTGTGCATCGCACATGAGTATGGCCCCGTCAGCGGGTGGCGCGCAGCCTGTCCGCGATCTGCTCGGGGGTGGCGTCGTTGATCCACACGGCCATCCCGGACTCCGAACCCGCCAGGTACTTCAGCTTGTCCTTGGACCGCAGGACCGAGAACACCTCCAGGTACAGCCAGCCGAGTTCGCGATCGCGTTTGGCGGGCGCCTGGTTCCAGGCCGCGATGTAGGGCAGCGGCCGGTCGTAAAGGCCGTCGCAGCGGCGAAGGACTTCGAGGTAGACGTCGGCGAAGTCGTCACGCTCGGCGTCCGACAGCGCGGGGATGTCGGGCACCTGGCGATGCGGCACGATCTGGACCTGCACGGGCCAGCGCGCGGCGGGCGGCACGAACGCCGTCCAGTGCTCGCCCGCGACCACGACCCGCTCCCCGGACGCCCGCTCGGCGGCCAGGACGTCCCCCATCACCGGACGGCCGTGCTCGGCCTCGTAGGCACGGGCGACCTCCAGCATGCGCTCGGTCTTCGGCGTGACGAACGGATAGCCGTAGATCTGACCGTGCGGGTGGTGCAGGGTCACGCCGATCTCTTCGCCGCGGTTCTCGAACGGGAAGACCTGCTCGACACCGTCCATCGCGGACAGTTCGGCGGTGCGGTCGGCCCAGGCGTCGACGACCGCGCGAACCTGCTTCGCCGTGAGCCCGGCGAAGGAACCGTCGTGGTCGCTGGTGAAACAGACGACCTCGCAGCGGCCGACGCCCGGCGCGACCGGCACCAGTCCCGCGCCGTCCACTGTGGACGAATCACCGAGGACGTTGCGGGCGAAGGAAGGGAACCGGTTTTCGAATACCGCGACGTCGTAGTCGGGCTCCGGGATCTCGCTCGGCTTCCCGGGTTTCGTGGGGCACAGCGGGCACAGGTCGGCGGGCGGTTTGTAGGTCCGCGTCTGCCGGTGCGCGGCCATCGCGACCCATTCGCCGGTCAGCGGGTCGCGCCGGATCTCCGATGCCGCGGCGACCTGCGGCAGGTCACGCGTGTCTTCAGCGGTGCGTTCGGGCGCGCCCGGCGCGTCGAAATAGATGATCTCCCGGCCGTCGGCCAGGTGCCTAACCGTGCGCTTCACGCTTCTTCTGCCTCAGCCGTCTCCGCCGTTTCGGCGATCATCAGCTCACCCACCTGCTCGGTGAGCGTTTCCCTTGCGTTGTCGGACAAACCGTCGTCCGAGACGACGACATCGGCCTCTTCCAGCCCGGCGATGGTGGAGATCCCGACGATGCCCCATTTGGTGTGGTCGGCCAGCACGACCAGCTTGCGGCCCGCCTCGACCAGCGCGCGGTCGGTCTCGGACTCGGTGAGGTTCGGCGTGGTGAAGCCAGGGCCGTCGGCCATGCCGTGCACGCCGAGGAAGACGACGTCCAGGTGCAGCGACCGCAGGCTCTGCACGGCGACCGGCCCGACCAGCGCGTCCGACGGGGTGCGGACACCGCCGGTGAGGACCACCGTGCGATCCGGCTGGTTCGCCCCGCGCAGCACGTCGGCGACCTGGATGGAGTTCGTGACGATCGTCAGGCCGGGGACCTCGTCGAGCGCCCTGGCCAGCGTCCAAGTGGTGGTGCCGGCGGAGATGCCGATCGCGGTGCCCGGCCGGACCAGCCCGGCGGCGAGCGCGGCGATGGCCTCTTTCTGCGCGCGCTGGCGCACGGATTTGGCCTCGAAACCGGGCTCGTCGGTGCTCTTGCCCACGATCGAGGTGGCGCCGCCGTAGACCTTCTCGACCAGCCCGCGGCCGGCGAGCACGTCGAGGTCGCGGCGCACCGTCATATCGGACACGCCGAGCCTCACGACGAGATCGCTGACCCGGACCGCCCCGGTCCGGCGCGCCTCCTCGAGGATCACCGCCTGTCGTTGCCGCGCGAGCACGAAGCCTCCGAGTAACTACACTGGATCAACTACACAAAATCCTACACGATCAAACATGGACTTCGCGTGTCGATCAGGCCTGATCACTCCGTGGCCGTCTCCTTGACGCCCTCGATCGGGACGCCGCGGAAGCTCAGCACGAAAAGCGAGACGGCGCCGAAGAACAGCGCGATGTCGGCGACGTTCCCGACGAACCAGCCGTTGTAGTCGATGAAGTCGACGACGTGACCGCGCGCGAAGCCGGGCTCACGGAACAGGCGGTCTCCCAGATGGGTCGTCGCGCCGCCGAGCAGCAGGCCGAGCGCGATCGCCCAGCCCGCCGAACGGACCTTGCGGGAGATCCACAGCAGCGCGACCACCGCGGCCGCGGCCAGGATCGCGAAGATCCAGGTGGAGTTCGCGCCCAGCGAGAACGCCGCACCCGGGTTGTACAGCAGCCGGAACCGGATGAAGTCGCCGATCACCGGGATCGGCGCGCGATCGGTGAGGGCGTCGACGGCCCACCATTTGGTCAGCTGGTCGGCGGCCAGCAGCACCGCGGCCACCAGCAGTGTCCACAGCAGACGGCGGGGCGGCATCTCAGGCGCGTTCTCGGTGCTCATCACCCGTCAGGGTACGGGCGACGCCGAGCGCGTTGAGCGCGGCGGGGAAACCCACGTACACGGCGAGATGCAGGATCGCCTCGACGGCCTCCCGGAGCTCCCCCGCGTCCCGCGCCTCGCGAAGGACGTCCGTCAGTTCCGGCGCCACGCCGCCCTTCGCCGTGTACACCGCGACCCGCTTGAGCCGCCTGGTCGTTTCGTCGTCCTGCTCCAGGTCACCGCCGACGTTCGCCACGGCGTCGCGGTGGAACCGAAGCTGCGCCTCCGCGTATCCCAAGGCCTCCAGCGCCGCGACCGTCACCACTTGCCGCTGTGCCAGCGAAAGTCCCGGCCGCTGGTAGACGCCGCCGTAGACGTACGCGACGGCCTCCTTGCCGTAGTCCATCGCCTCGACGGCGTCGAACAGCTCCAGTACGGCGGGGTTCTCGACGCCGCCGAGAAGCCGGAGCAGCTCAAGGCCCTTGTCGTAATCACCCATCAGGCCGGGGCTCCCGGCAGCCGCAGGGTCATCAGGGCGCCGCCCGCGGGAGCGCGTCCCGCGTAGACGTCACCGCCGTGCCGCTGCGCCGCGTGCTGGACGATGGCGAGGCCGAGCCCGGAACCGGGCAGCGTCCGCGCCTCCGACGAGCGATAGAAGCGGTCGAAAACCTTCGGCAGGTCCTCGTCGGCGATGCCGGGCCCGGAGTCCTCGACTTCGAGCACCGCCGTGCCGTCGCCGACCGGGTACAGGCGGACCCCGACCGTCGAGCCCTCCGGCGAGAACTTCACCGCGTTGTCCAGCAGATTCAGCACCGCGCGTTCCAGCGCGCTGGTGTCGCCGGTCAGCACCCACGGCTGGAGCGAGACGTCGAACTCGATCTCGCCCGCGCGGCGGCGCGCCCGGTCCAGCGCGCGCTCGACGACGTCGACCATCTCGACCCGCTCGTGCTCGATCCGCGGCTCGTCCTGGCGCGCGAGTTCGACGAGGTCGCCGATCAGCTGGGTCAGCTCGTCGAGCTGGCCGCGGATGTCGGCCTCGATGTCGCTGCGGTCCTCGTCGGACAGCGTCCGCGCCCCCGGCCTGCTCGCGGACAGCAGCAGTTCCAGGTTCGTGCGGAGCGACGTCAGCGGAGTCCGGAGTTCGTGGCCGGCGTCGGCGACGAGTTGCCGTTGCCGCTCCTGCGATTCGGCGACCGTGCCCAGCATCGTGTTGAAACTCTGGGTGAGGCGGGCGAGTTCGTCGTCGCCGCTCACCGGGATCGGCCGCAGATCGCCCGTGGTGGCGACGCGTTCCGCCGCCGACGTCAGCCTGTCGACCGGCCTCAGCCCCGCTCTCGCGACGGCAGTTCCCGCCGCCGCGGCGACGAGGATCCCGGCGCCGCCGATCAGGAACAGGACGACCGAAAGCTCGTTCAGGGTGCGCTTGGTCGGGCCGAGCGACTGGGCGAGCACCATCGCCTGACCGGCGCCCTGCGGGAGGGCGACGACCCGGCTGTCCGTCTTCGGGTCGGTGCGCAGGGAGAACGTCTTGTCCCCGGTGGCGACGGCGATCTCGTCGTCGCCGTACGGCGGACGGCTCCCGGACTGCGGATAGGTCAGCCGGACCTTCTGCCCCACCGTCAGCTGGCCGATCTGCAGGTCCGCGCTGGCCAGGAAGGCGCCGGGGACCTGCTGCAGTTCGGTCTGCACCTGCGGTGAATCGACCGCGGCCTGCGCGCGGGCGAGCAGGTTGTCGTCCACCTGCTGGTAGAGGTTCTCCTTCACGACGAGGTACGCGCCGAGCGACACCAACGCCACCGCGCCCGCCACCGAAACGGCCGCGAGCAGCGTCACCCGGCCGCGGAGCGAAAAGCGCCGCGTGCCCCAGCGGTCGCCGCGCGGATCCTTTTCGGACACGTCGACGACCGGGACCGGCTCCGTCACGGCGGGGTTTCCCTCAGGACGTAACCCACTCCCCGCACCGTGTGGATCAGCCTCGGTTCGTTCCCAGCCTCGGTCTTTCGGCGCAAATAGCCGACGTAGACCTCCAGCGCGTTGCCCGACGTCGGGAAGTCGTATCCCCACACTTCCTCCAGGATCCGGCTGCGGGTCAGAACGTGCTTCGGGTAGGAGAGGAACAGTTCGAGCAGGGCGAATTCGGTCCTGGTGAGACTGATCTCCCGTCCCGCCCGGCGCACCTCGCGCGTCCCCGGGTCCAAGGTGAGGTCCGCGAACGAGAGGACCTCGGCGTTCTGTCCGGCCTGCGGATCCGGGATCGCCCGGCGCAGAAGCGCGCGAAGACGCGCGAGAAGCTCTTCGAGCGCGAAGGGCTTCGGCAGGTAGTCGTCGGCGCCGGCGTCGAGACCGGACACCCGGTCCGAAACGGTGTCCCGCGCGGTGAGCACGAGAATCGGCAGGTCGTCACCGGTGCTTCGCAGGCGTCGGGCGACCTCCAGGCCGTCGAGCCGCGGCATCATCACGTCGAGGACCATCGCGTCGGGTCTGTTGGCGATGATCGCTTCGAGGGCCTGCGCGCCGTCCCCGGCCAGCTCCACCTGGTAGCCGTTGAACTCAAGGGATCGCCTGAGTGATTCACGGACGGCCCTGTCGTCGTCCACTACGAGGATGCGCATGGCGACAGTCTTACGCAGAGTGCTGAGACTCGCCTAAGAACACACACAGAACCAACAAAGGAAATCCGGCAGTCCAGAAGACGTTTCAGCCGGTCTCGGGCCCTTTTGCAACGGGTGCGTTCCATCTCCGCCACAAAGCGAGCATCCGGACCCCCACCACGGCGGCGGCTGCTACCACCGTCACCGGCCCCGGCGGCAGTCGCAGAGAGTGACCGATCACGACGAGCACGGCCCCCGCGAGCGCCGCGACCGCGTAGATCTCCTTCCGCAGCACGAGCGGGATTTCCCGTAGGAGAAGGTCACGCACCGCACCACCGCCGATACCCGTCGTCATGCCGATCAAGCACGCCGCGTAGGGAGTGGCGCCCGCGTTCAACGCGATAGTGGTCCCCGCCGTCGCGAACACCCCGAGCCCGAGCGCGTCGGCGAGGAGTACGCCACGCCGCAGCTTCGCGATCTGCGGATGGAAGACGAACACGACCAGCGCCGTCCCGCCGCAGACCGCGAGATAAGGCCAGGTCCGCAGGGTCGTGGGCGGCGTGATCCCGAGCAGGACGTCACGGATGACCCCGCCGCCGAGCGCGGTGGTCAACCCGACGACCACCACCCCGAAGACGTCCAACCTGGACCGCACCGCCGCGAGCGCCCCCGAAGCGGCGAACGCGATCAAGCCGAGGAACTCGAGCGCGGTGAGGATCATTACTGGTCGAGCAGGCCACCGCGGTAGGCCAGCAGCGCGGCCTGCACCCGGTTCGCCGCGCCGATCTTGGACAGGACGGCCGAGACGTAGCCCTTGACCGTGGCCTCGGACAGGTGCAGGCGGCCGCCGATCTCGGCGTTGGACAGCCCCTGGCCGATCAGCCCGACGACCTCACGCTCCCGTTCGGACAGCGACGCGAGCAGCTTGCGCGCCGGCTGCGCGGCCCTCTGCTCGTCCCGATGCGACTGCACCATGCGCGCCGCGACCCCGGGGTCGAGCACCGCGCCGCCCCTGGCGAGGTCCCTCACCGCCCGGAGGAGAGCCGCCGGGTCGATGTCCTTGAGGAGGAAGCCGTTGGCCCCAAGCCTGAGCGCGAGACTGACGTAATCGTCGATGTCGAACGTGGTCAACATGGCCACGGTCGGCGGATCCGGCAGGGCCAAAATCGCCCGCAGCGCGCGAATGCCGTCGTCCGGCGCCCGCATCTTGATGTCGAGCAACGCGACGTCGGGGTGGTACCGCCGGGCGACCTCGACCGCTGATCTCCCGTCGCTCGCCTCGCCCACGATCTCGATATCGGCAGCGCCCGACATCATGGCACGCAGGCCCGAACGGACCAGTTCCTCGTCGTCGGCGAACATGAGCTTGATCAACGAAGCCCTCCGGCAGCCGGGGGAGCGGCGTCTCGCGTCCCGTTAACGAAGATTACCTACTGTTGTTCAGGGTTTCGAAACCAGACACGTACGAGTGACCCGCGCGGGTCATCTGTGTCGATCTAGGCGTCGATTCAGACCCTGATTTCCTGCTGGAGAGTGTGGCTGCTCCTGGGCGGATCCGCAGGTCGGGTGTCACTGGACGGCCAGTGTCGCTGTCCGGCCGCCGATCCTGGGGTGCCTGCCGCACAACCGCCGTTCGGGGCATTCCGGACATTCACCGGGCCGGGCGCCCGGCAGTTGGAGGTGTGACGACGCCCTCCCGTGCTCGTTCGTGTGGCTACACGGTAGGCTGCGCGTGGCAGTACATGCCCTCGTAGCTCAGGGGATAGAGCACCGCTCTCCTAAAGCGGGTGTCGCAGGTTCGAATCCTGCCGGGGGCACTCCAAGGACGGAAGCGGTGCTGGATATGGCGCCATTCTCGTTACTCTTCTGCGTGTCGCGCCGGCAAGGTTCCTGCGCCATTCGAACAGCAGGGTGTGTCTCATGGGCAGCTTGCCGTGCCGCCGGGACCGCCAGCCATACAGAGTGGCAGCACACCTGAGCTGGTTGGCAATTTTGTGGCATTGAAGGGAAGTCAACCCTGGTGTGATCAATCCCCTGGCGAACAGGCTGTCTTCACAGGCTTCTACGACGGATTCGCGTGCTCCACGACGCCGGGATGATCGGCCATAGCGATGTAACGACAGGTACCGGGAGCGATGAGGCCGGGCAGATCGCGGATTCACCCGACCTGACCACGAACTCCATCTCATCGGTCTCCGGCACCCGAACGAGTTCTCGGCTCCACGATCAGTCAAGCCCCGACGTGCTGGAAACGCCGCCCCGCTACGGAGGACCGATCAGCATCCGCAAGGCCAGGCTCCGCGATCTCGCCTCGATCACGTGCGAACACCCCCGCGCACTGGGCGCGAAACTGGTCGAGGACATCCTCGCCGCGCTCGATGAGCAGACCGCGCCCCTCGCGGGCACCTGTGTTGCGGACAAATCTCACCCAGGCTCGCCGACAGCCTGAAGCTGTTCTGCAGCATAGGAAACCGTCGCAACCGAGGGTGGACAGGATTCTTGGTGCACGCCCTCTCGCCCAAGCCGCAATCCGAATCCGTAGCTCCCCGGAAAAGTGTCGGGTCCGGCAAGGCTGACCGCAGCGGGCGGCCAGCAAACTCACGCTTTTACCTGCGAGTTCGGCCGCGCATCCAGTGGGAAGCTGGACCATCGAGGAGGCCATGGATTTCCTGCGTAGGACATCTACCCCGATCTCGACGCCCACGCTTACCGTGCAGGCGCTGTCCCGCTCGCTCACTCGGATCGTGTTGTCGGCCATGTCAGCATGTGCGCCGACGACAGGTGAATGACCAAACTCAACTCCGCTGTCGATCTTGCCGTATGGTGCGTGTTCATCGTGAGTGGAGGGGAGCCATTCTGGTGCGGAATCATGCGCAGTCGGCGCGGGTGGTGCGGTTCTGGCGCACAATCGAAATGTTCAGTCCGCCAGGGGTTCCGAAACTTACTGCGGCCGGACAGCGGCAGGATTCGACACAGGTGGTCATGGATGTCGCCCCCGATGAACCGGCGCCGTGGCAGGCCCCTCATCCGATCGCGCGGCGTCGGCCGCGCGAGGGTAAGACGTGGCAGTTCACGGTCTATGGCGGCTTGTACGACGTGGCGACGGCGCGGGCTGCGTTGACCACCGCGTTCGGTGAGGACAACGTGCCGGCCGATGCCCGCGGGAACGACGGCGAGACCGCACTGTTCGCGTTCACCCTCGACGCGGAGGGATGCCTGGTGGAGAACTCGGCCACGTTGTCCGCGTGCGCGTGGGCAATCAGCAGGCTGGCCTCACCCGGACCGGACGACCGCACGTGGCTGGACGGGTTCGCGCTCCACGAGCGCGAGTTCGTGGCCGCATTGAACAAGCTGGTACCTCCCAAGCGTGAGCCAAGGGCGATGGGGAACGGCGTGGTCAAGTCCGCTTTGACCACTGCGGGAAGGGCGATCACCGAACAGGTGAAAGGCGCCGCCAAGGAGGCGGTCGCGGCCGGCGCGAAAGCCACGGGTACCGCCGTGACGACGGCGGTGGGCGCGGGAGTCGGCGCGGTCGCGGGTCCGGTTGTCGGCGGGATCGCCGGAGCGGTCGCAGGCACCTTCGCCGAAAAGCTGCTGACCCCGCGAGACTCCGATTCCTCGCCCAAGAACGAGGGTGATGCCGCAGGTGACAGCGAAGCAGACGTGACGATTCCGCGGCTGCGGATGACACCGTCCGCGTTGCATGCGTTCGTCTCGGAGTTGGCCAGTGCTCTGGGTGTCGCGGACGTGCTGGACGCCCACGGGGTCCGGGTGGCCTGCACGCAGGTTTCGGAATCCAAGGCGGATCAGGCTGGTGGGCAGAACTTCCTGAACAGCTACATCGCCGCCGACCTGGCCGAGATCGAGGACGCTGCGCACTCCGGGAATGTCGGCGCCGGGCTGACCAGCTACCTCGCCGATCGCCCTGCTGCGGGCAGGGTCGATGTGCGCGCCGGGCGCGCCCCGCTGATCCACGGTGTCCAGCCGCGCTATATCCCGGGTGGGCGCTGGCCGACAGCGGTGTCGCGGCCGCTGGTGATCAGCCAGCAATTCGCCGTGAACCAGATCATGTCCGAACTCGGCGACAACACGGGCTTGTTCGCGGTCAACGGCCCGCCCGGCACCGGCAAGACCACCATGCTGCGTGACGTCCTGGCCGCCATCGTCGTCGAACGCGCTACCCGCCTGGCCGCGCTGCAGAACCCCATGGACGCCTTCACAGACGTGACCGAGAGGGTGGCACTCGGCCCGCGATACAGCGCCGCTGTGCGGGGACTGCGGCCGGAGCTGACCGGGTTCGAGGTGGTGGTCGCCACCGCCAGCAACGATGCGGCAGCCAATGTGACAGCGGAGATCCCGGCCATGGACGCGGTACGCGGAGCCGAGGACGACGCCTTGGCCGTCGACTACTTCACCGACCTCGCCTCACATGTACTGGGCGGCCCAGCCTGGGGAATGGTCGCCGCGGCACTCGGCAACATGAAGAACCGCAACAGCTTCGCCAGCCGATTCTGGTGGGGTGACGGCGCCCGCCAGCCCTCGTACGAGGCAGGAAGCCAGAATGCGGACGACGAGACTGACACGGACGAGCTGAACGACGAATCCGGCAATGTCGGCCTGTTGAACCTGATGAAGCAGGTACGCGAGTACCCGGACAGCGTCGAGGACTGGGACACCGTGGTCACCGCGTTCACCGACGCACAGACGGAGGTCCAGCGACTTGCCGCCGCCCGTCAGATCGCCGCCGAAGCCATTACAGAGTTCACTTCCCGCCGGAATGCGGTCCGTGAAGCCGAGGACAGACTGCGGCAGTCACAGGCCGCCTGCGAGCAGCTCAACAACGATCTGCGCCATGCCACCGAACAGTGTCACAAAGCGGAACACGCCTACCGGAAAGCCGACGAGGAGTACGAGGACTGGCCCAACCACAGGCCTGGATGCTGGGTGTCACTGTCCACCGGCCTCCGGGCCGGCAAGGAATGGGACACCCAGCATGGCAAGTTGCGGAAGGCTCGGGACAACGCCAAAACCACCCTCGCTCAGTGGACTGAATTCGTCCCCAAATGCAAGTCCGCCTTGCACGAAGCCGTGCTACAGAATCGGCGGAACGAGAATGCCCTGAGCGACGCCACCTACGCGCTGGCCGCGGTGCAGGCTCGCATCGACGCCGCCCGAGCCGAGTGGCCCACCACAGTGCCTTTCGGTGACGAGCTCACCGACGAGGCACGATTTCAGCTGTGCGCGCCGTGGGCCGACCCGGAATTCACCACGGCACGTAACCAGCTGTTCCTGGCCGCACTGCGATTGCACAAGACCTTCCTGCTGACCGCGGAGCAGCACGCCCGCGGCAACCTGGCCGTCATCGCCGCCGTCATCGGCGGCACGCTCAAGAACCAGCCCAAGCCGCAGACGCTGCTGGCCGCGTGGCAGACCTTGTTCCTGGTCGTGCCGATGATCTCCACGACCTTCGCCTCGCTGCCGCGACTGTTCTCCGGGCTGGGCAGCGAAAGTTTCGGCTGGTTGTTCATCGACGAAGCCGGCCAGGCAACACCCCAGCAGGCCGTCGGCGGTCTCTGGCGATGCCGACGCGCCGTGATCGTCGGCGATCCGCAGCAACTCGAACCGATCGTCACACTCCCACTTCCCGCCCAACACGCGTTGCGCCGCCACCACGACGTGCATGAACAGTGGACGCCGGAAAACACCTCGGCCCAACGCGTCGCCGACCGGCATGCCCGGCACGGCACCGCTCTCCCCGAACCCGACGGCGGCACCGTATGGGTCGGCGCTCCCCTCCGAGTCCACCGCCGCTGCGACCGCCCGATGTTCGAGATCTCCAACACCATCGCCTACGGCGGAGACCTCATGATCTACGGCACCAGCCAAGACGGTGACTACCCAGGGCAGAACACCTGGATCGACGTCCGGTCCGGGCAGTCACAAGGCAACTGGATTCCCGCCGAAGGCGAGGCACTGCTCCAGCTGCTCACCGACCTGGCCAGGGACGGCGTCAAAACGCACGAGATCCGCGTGATCAGCCCATTCCGCGACGTCGTCCGCGGCAGCAAGGACATCATCACCGAACGCTTCGGCCGCAACGAGCACATCCGGGGCTTCGCCGACAAGAACGTCGGCACCGTCCACACCGTGCAAGGGCAGGAAGCCAACGTCGTGATCCTTGTTCTGGGCAGTAAGCCCAACGGGACCGGCGCACGCGCATGGGCGGCCGAAAAACCCAACCTCCTCAACGTCGCCGCCTCACGCGCCAAACGCCGCCTCTACATCATCGGCAACCACGACAACTGGAAAGACCTCCGCTACTTCAGCACCCTCGCCGCCACCATCCCCACCGACCGGAAGTAGCGTCAGACCACGGGGGCCGGCAGGTCGATCACGAGGTGTTATCCAGTGCCGCCACTCGAAGTTTCGGGAGCCGGACAAGCCTGCTTTCGACAATGCAGCGACGGAGCACAGCAGCTTGCCGACGTTCGGTGAACCGTCATCGTGCGCCATCCAGCGCGCGAACAGAATTCCCGGCCCTTCAGACGGCGACCACGGCGCATCAGGCTCATTGCCGGACCACGAAACGGATCGGTTGCGTCAGAACCTCACGAGCTGCGTCGAAATCCGCCAGCCGACTAGCCAGCGTAGCCAGCGCCAATCGGTGCGGCAGCGCCTCCGAGAACTTCAACCCGGCCAGTGCCCGCTCGTCCACATCTGGCAAGCACATACGGTCGAGCGCACCCCGCATTCCTGCCTGCCATGATTCCCTGGTCAAATCGCTCCGCAGCCGCACGGAGACATCGTCGAACCGTTGCTTCTCATCGACGAGCCCGGTCAATGTCGCCGCCAGAGTGGCGTTTCCTCGGAAGCCGGCCCAGGTCCACCACCTCACGTCTGCGGCCTCGCGGGTGACGAGCGTACCTGCCGGATGAACGGCTCCGTAGCGGTCCTCCCGCAGCTCGGCCAGGACACGCCGTGCTCGTTGCGTGAGCTCGACACGAGGATCAGAGCCGAGGAGGACATCGCGCGCCGCTCGCGCCAAGGCGAAGCCCACACCGCTGGCTCCCGGGGTCAACCAACGCGCTCGACCACCTCCGTCAGCCACCTCGACGAAACACCGGCGACGCTTCCAATCGGTCCAGGTCACCTTCCAGCTCCGGCCGCCCAGCAGGAGCAAACGGGGACCGTCCACCTTTTCCGTCAACAAGGCGGGGTCGGTACGCCCGATCTCTCGTCGGCCCTCCAGAACAGTGAACTGGGGCGGCGCGGTGAAGACAGCGGTCATGTCCATGAAGTGCCGGTGCCCGAACTTGCGCTCGGCCTCCCGACCGATGAACATGGTGTGCCCGTCGCGCTCTATGAATCCATCATCCAGCAGATGACGCAGAATCGGCTCATTGTGGTGGTCGAACGGCGCGAGACTGTTCCACGCCTGCCCCCATTCGCTCCCGATCGCATGCTCCTGCAAACACAGGGCAAGGAGCTGCTGAGCGACGATGTGCCGCGGCTCGGGTGGCGCAGTGACGGGTTCGACGTAACCTCGCCCCCACAACAACAGCAACGCTGCCGACCACAACAGTGAATCCTCTCGAAGTGCCAAGAAGAGACAATTCCGGGTAGTGCCGGCGCGACGACCGCTCCGGCCGAGCCGCTGCAGGAACGACGCGACCGATGAAGGTGCGTTGATCTGAATGACGCGGTCGAGATCCCCGACGTCGATCCCGAGTTCGAGCGTCGAGGTCGATACGATGACGCAGTCGCGAGCCTCCGCGAACGCCCGCTCGGCCTGCCGCCGTTCGTCGATCGACAACGAGGCATGAGACAAGAACGTCGTGACACCACGAACGCGGAGGGCTGCTCCGATCTCCTCGACGAGCTGGCGCGAGTCGCAGAACACGAGGCGCTTCTCCCCGCGATGCAGTGCGGCGATCACGGTCGCGGCATTGTCCACCGAGCCGACGTAGTCCAGTTCGATGTCACCCGCCGGCTGTCCCGGAACCGTGACATCGGCTCCCGGCGCGACGACCACACCCGGCCGGCTTCCGCGGCCAGAGCCTTGCAACCATTCGAGCAATTCCGGTGGATTGCCGACCGTCGCGGACAACCCGATCCGCTGGATCGGCTTTCCCGTGACTCGGCTCAGCCGTTCGAGTACAGCCAGCAGATGCCAACCGCGGTCGTCCCCGGCGAAGGCATGCACTTCGTCGACCACGATCGCGCGGACGCCGTCAAGGAATTGACGGTGGTCCACATTGGCGCTCACCAGCATCGCTTCCAGCGATTCCGGTGTGGTCAGCAGGACATCAGGCGGGGCACGCAGGATTCGCTTCCGCGCGGGCCCCGTCACGTCGCCGTGCCAAAGCGCGACCCGCCGTCCCAGCCACGCGGCATATCCCTCCAGCCGGGGCAGGAGATTGTTCAGCAGTGCCTTCAGCGGGCACACATACAACACCGACAGACCGGTCCAGCGCTGCTCCTCCATCGCCGTCAAGACGGGGAAGAACGCGGCCTCGGTCTTTCCGCCCGCGGTGGGCGCGAGCAGCAAGGCATCCTTGCCGTCCACGACCGGCTCGACGGCTTCCTGTTGGAGCGGCCGCAACGTCCGCCAGCCCAAGGTGTTGACGACGTGGTGCACGAGCGCCGGATGCAGCCGTGACACCGAGCCGGTCACGGCAGGTCCAGATCGACTTCGCCCGCGCTGGTCGCCGCACCGCGTTCACCGGCGGTCAGCTCGGCCGCCGTCACGGTCAATTCATAGTGCTCACGCGGGTCGAAATCCGGATGCTCGTCAACCCGATCGAGCACCTCGGCCACCAGCTTCCGGAGGAAGATCCGCGGGGCCACTCCGACCCTGCCCCCGAGTTCCCCGGTCAGCGCGCGGGCGAGCAGGTCGACATACCCGTCGTCCACCACGGCCGCCACCCGGTCTGGATGACGTGCTGCACCGACGTACAGATCGCGGACCTTGCGTCCCAGCTCACCCAGGAGATCGAGGTCGAACCCGGGAAGCCGCAGCTGGACCGCACGAGGCGAGTCGAATCGCGCGTCGGTCGTGAAGTCGGTCGCCAGCCGCTGCGCCAAAGGAGGCAGCCGCTGGACTCCTTGCTGCCCGTCGAAGAACGCCGGGGTCCCTGTCAGGACGAGGAAGAGGCCCGGGAACCGGCCCGCGTCGATTTCATCGAGAAGCTGGCGCAGGGCGTTCAACCCCTTCTCCCGGACATCACCGCGAACGCGCTGCAGTGTCTCGGTCTCATCCAGCACGAGCAGCAACCCCGGATGCCCGCAATCCCGAAGCACCGCAAGCAGACCCTGCAGAAAGCCCAGCGCGGCGAAATGATCGAGGTCACCGCGGACACCCGCAACCCGCCGAGCGGAGGCCGCGACCGACTTCTGGCCACCGAGCCAGGCGACGATCGCTTCCGCCGTGGCGTTGTCCCCGGACTCGACGGCCTGCCGGTAACCGCGGAGCGCGGCCGCGAACGCGGGAGTTGTCCGCGCCACCTCGGCCAGCCGTTGCTCCAGAAGAGTGTCCACCGAAGAGGCCAGGCCGGCTTGATCCTCAGCCTCGACCTCGCCGGTCTCGAGAACCTGCTCCTCCAAGGTGTACAGCCAAGAGTCGACAACGGCACGCAACGCGCTCGGCTGGTGGGTAGCGGTGGTCAACCTCTCGGTGAGACGCCGATAGACCGTCTCCAGCCGATGCAACGGGGTTTCAGTCTCAGAGATCTGGATCTCCGAGACGGCCAGACCACGTCGCTTCGCCTGCTCTGCGAGCCAACGAGCGAAGAATGTCTTGCCCGCGCCGTACTCGCCACGTACCGCGTGGAAAGCCGCTCCGCCCCGAGCGACGGTCGCCAGGTCTTCGCCCATCGCCGCGTCGAATCGCTCAAGTCCCACCGCCAGCAGGTCAAGACCGTTCTGCGGGACAGTTCCGCGCCGCAACGCATCGATGACCTCGCGCCGCCGGACCTCACTGACCGCGGTCACGGTTCTCGCACCCCGAACTGCACCCGCAGCACCTCCAGCTCCAGTTTCACTCGACGACCACCGTCCACCAAGGACAGGACTGGGTAGCCATCGACGTTGAGCAACCGCTGGAGCGTCGTCGCGAAGAACTCGGGACGACGGGCCGCTCGTCCGGCCACCGCGGCGACCGCACTCACCGTCAGCACGCCGTCAGCCTTGACCAGGGCATCGATCACGGCCGCGACGACCTGTCCGTCCGGAGCCTTCGGGACGAAGCCGCGTTGCGCGGCGTAAGCCGGCGTGGCGACCACCGCGGTTCCGAGCGACGACACCGGATCGTCCACGGTGAACAAGGGCACGGCGTCCTCGACGGGCTTGGCCTTTCGTGCCCGGCTCGCTTTGGTCGCTGCCTCGACCGAGACCGGCAACGCGTTCCACCACGGTGGCTCGACCTCCTCCTTCGGCAGGACGTGCCAGCCGGCCGGAAGCTGGTCCAAAGCGGGCAACAGCACCAGAACGGGGACGGTCATCTCGGCCAGGGACGCACCACCGTGATAGCCCGCCTTGCTCGCGGTATAGCGGATGTCCTCT
The DNA here is from genome assembly GCF_044765885.1 of Amycolatopsis sp. NPDC102389. Taxonomy (NCBI): domain Bacteria; kingdom Bacillati; phylum Actinomycetota; class Actinomycetes; order Pseudonocardiales; family Pseudonocardiaceae; genus Amycolatopsis; species Amycolatopsis sp. NPDC102389. Next base: position 39,066 of record NZ_JBIWKX010000051.1, on the reverse strand, counting down.
CGCCACGGCAATACGAGTTCGCCATCTCCGAACATCACACGTGGACCGGTCACGCCGATTTCGCCCGCTCCGGGTTTCCCGGTCCGCCACCGTGCCGACTCCACTCCGGTCGCCGCCGTCTTTCCGTGACCGGGCCGAGCGAGCACGTGACCGTGATCGGAGACCAGCACCACCGGACGTCCGTATCCCCGAGCCGCGTCGAGCAGCTCGGAAAGGAACGTGACGGCGCTGACCGACCAGCCCGTGCGATCGCCTTCCTGACCGTGATCCAGGGCGTCATCGATGGTGTTGAGCACGACGCCGACCACGGTCTCGCTCTCGGACAACGCGGCGATCAGCGGCTCGGCGAGCCGGTGACCGGCGTCGCCACCGAGATCGCCCTTGTGGAAAAGCGCGGCCGAGCGGTGCCGGCTACCCCAGAAAGCGGCGAAGCCCGCCTTTTCCCCGGCTTGGTCAGCGACCTTCAGGTCGCCGGTGAGCAAGCCGCCGCGGCTCGCCCCGGTCACCGACGGAAGTCCCGCCACCGCCGCGACGCGACGACCCGCCGCCGGGGTCACCTCGGTCCATACCCGGCCGGTCAACTGCTCACCCAGCTCGACGGCGATCGCGGCGGTCATCCCGTCGACCACGATGACCAGCGGCGCGGCCTTGGCTGTCACCGGCGCGACGATCTCGGCCTGCACCTGCTCGATCAACAGGCAGCCACCGCTTTCGACCGCTGTCGCGTGCCTGGCCCACGGAACCAAGCGTCGTGCGAACTCCTCGTCCAGGGTGTCCCGGCGAGCGCGTACGACGTCGCAAAGTGCTCGATAGGCCTGTCCGACGGCGGGATCCGTTACCGGGTCACCGGCCGCAAGAGTCGTCAGCGCTCGATCGACCCAGGCCCAGACAGTCATCTGCTGGTTGAGGCCGACGGACACCGAACCGACCGAGGTGGCGGGCGAGCTGATCCAGCGGGCCAGCCGGACCGCCATCTCCGCGGCACGGACCTGGGGAACTTCAAGCCTGGCGAGCGCGTGATCACGAAGGGCCGACAGCGCCTGCTCGATGTCCACCGATCCGTGACGCGGCGATCCGGGCAGCGCGGCGGCGAGTTCCCTCAGCGACTCGTTGAAGGTGGATGGCAGGAATCTGTTGCCCGCCAGGGCAACGGTGAGATGCGCCTCGACGGTGATTTGATCCGCCCGGCGCAATACCTCGATCACCCGATGCCTGGCAGCGTCTCCGCCCCGGCTCGAGGCTTCGCTCACCCACCGTTCCAAGGTTCCGGCTACAGCTTCGGTGAACGCCCTGAGCTCCGCCCCCCGGATTCCACCGAGCAAGCTGCCGAAGGCGAACGCGGTGTCCATCGACGCGCCAGGAGCGGTGACGGCCGAGCCGACGACGCCGAGCGGCATCGTGTCAGCCGCACGCCCGTCCGCGGCCAGGCGCATGACCACCACGGCCACCTCTCCGACCGTGTCGGAGAGCCACTGGGTCAGGCCGGCCCGTTCGGGCTCCGAAAGGGCCATGAACCGGCTGGATGCTGCCGGGTCACGCGACCATTCGAGAAGCGCGCCGGCGTCCAGCGCACCCTCCGCCAGCGCGCGGCCACCGAGCCGAGCGCCGATGAGCGCACGGATAGCGCTGTCCCGAGTGAGCACCGAACCGTTCCGCGGCCAGCCTTCGGTCGGCTCGGCATCCAGGAGGGCGTCGACCAGCCACCTGTCCTGCCGGATGCGAGAGTCGACGGCCGTGGCACCGAAGCGCTGCGCGACGATCCTCGCCCGGTCGACGGTGCGGGTGGAGCGGCCGATCGCATACGCGCGCACGTCCCAGCCGAGTTGGTCGTCGGGCACGCTCGTGGTGACCACGAGCAGGTCGTCATCGTCACCATGCGACCGCTCGTGCTCCTGCCAGACCTCGATCACGCCGAGCACCGAGTGCTGGTCGGAGACGTGTACGCGGCGCCGCTGTTCCCCGGCGAGAACCGGGAACTCGGTCGCGGTGTCGACATAGCGGCCGAACACCAGCAGCAACCTGAGCTCTCCGGCGTGCGGCAGCCAGTCGTGCACCATGGCTTCGACGATCCGGCGATCGACCGTCGGCGGCACGCTCATCCGGTGGTGTCCTCACCGAGGCCGTCGTCGCCCACCACCGACCAGATCAGGTCGAATTCGACGCCTGGGTGGTCCTTGGCGTAGGCCCGGATCTTGCCGTCCATTTCGGCCACCAGCCGCACCAATTCCTGTTCGACCGCGCTCGCGTGGATCCTCGTCCGGCCCCCGGCCCGCTCGCGCCGGACGGCGGTTTCCGAGTCGGCGCCCTCCGCCGCGACCGGAGGCTCGGCGGCTTGCTCTCGGTAGACCGGCGCCGGGACCGCCGCCAGTCTGGCTGCCTCATTGACCAGTCCGACCGCCCGGCGTCCGAGACCCTCCAGCACGGGAACGAGGTCCCGGGTGAACTGATCGGCCGCGGCTGCCGCGGCCAGGTCATCGACGAGGCCTTCGGCCTGATTCCCGACGGGGTCGCCACGCCCGGTGAACTTCCGCACGGAGTCCAGCAACGTCCATTCGACTCGCTCCAGCGCGGCGAGCACCTCCGGAGCGGAGCTGATCGCGGCGGCGAGCACCTCGTCGCTCGTGTCATAGCCGGCCGAGGCGAGCTCCTGCACCAAACCGGTGGAGTCGCGCATCGCGGTGAGCCTGGCGAGCAGATCCGCCGCATCGCGCCCGGAGGTGACCCGTGGTGCGTCCGGTCGCCCGTCGATCCCCAACGCGGCCATATGCCGCTCCAGCGCACGCCGGACACCGGCCCCGGCGCCTTCCAGCGCGGCGGCCTTCTCCCGCACCTCATCGGCCAGCCGGTTCACGTTCCGGGTGAAGAGCGTCTCCGGGACGTGCAAGCCGAAGAGAGTGGCCGCGCGCCGTCGGGCCGTCGCGAATTCGTCGGCGCTGGGGAGTTCCTGGGCTCGCAAGGCGTGCCCGACGCCGATCTTGTCCAGGTCCGGCGGCTCGCGCAGCGGCGAACCGTGCAGCACCCAGGCTCGGTCGGCCAGTAGCGCGTAGGTGGCGATGACCAGGTTGCCGACCGATTTGTCCCATCCGGTGTAGCCGAGTTCTTCGATCCAGGACCGGATTTCCTCGACGCGGAGATCGCCGGACGCTCCGTGCTGCCTGGCGGCCTGCTCGATCCGGCGACGCCACTCCGTGGAAACGTTCAAGGGACCGTCGGACACCTCGCCCAGTTCGAGGGGGTGCACGATCCGTTTGACGAGCGCGAGCTGGGCCCGGTCGACGACGACCCGGCGCTGCCCGTCTTCCATTGCCCGGATGATCCAGTTCAGCACGGTGCGCAGATCGCCGAGGGTGGTGGCCTTGCGGTTACCGCTGGGATCGAAGTTCGGATGCTTCGGGTAAAGCGCGTCGAACAACCCATCGGCCAGCGTCAGCGCGTTGTACTCGAATCCGGCACCACCGGCCAAACGCGGCTTGTGCCCGTCCTGCAGCGACAGCACATGCCCGTCTTCGCCGACTTCTTTGCCCACGGTCGCCTCTTCGGCCTGCGCGATGCCGTAGAGCTGACGCAGCGCGGCGGCGAGTTGCGACTCCAGGTTGTCCCGCTGCGCCTGAAGCTGGTGCCTGACCTTGACCCGATTCTCTTCGGACATCGTGCCCGCGTAGTCGGCGAGCCGGTCGCGTTCGAGCAGGTACTGAATCTTGAGCAGCCGTCCGAGCTGGGACGACTTCTGCGGCGAGAAGAAGTGCGGTAGCCAGACCAGGGTCGGGGCGTTGACACCGTCCCGGCGCAGCCTGCTCACCCGCGCCGCGTCGCTGAGCGGCGTCTGATCGGCCTCATCGAACGGATAGTCCAGGATGATTCGCACCCGGCCAGGCACGGTGGGGACGAACTGCATGTCCGGGAGATCACGACTGTCCCGAACGTTCGCGAAGACGAACTCCGCCGTCCGGCGAGTTCCCTTCCAAACGATCTCGCGCTCGCAGACGAAGTCTTCGGTGTCCCGGACCCCGAGCTGGCTCCAAAGCTGGCGCTTGGTCCAGATCCGGCGGGCGCCCAGGGTGTCCTGCTCACCCACGTCGTCGAGTAACGGCTCGATGTCCAAATCGGACAGTTGCAGCCGGAAGACCGGGTCCTCGTCTCCTTCCGAGCGCAGTTCACCGAACTCCGCCTGCATGTCGCGCAGCCTGCTGACCGCCATCGCTCCCGCCGACACGGTGCGCGACCGGATCGATCCGTGGTTCAGCGCGGCAAGCCGCCCACCGGTGAGCCGCGCGAGGGCAGGCACGTTGGGCGCGAGGGCGGCCAGCAGCAGCGTCTTGACGAAACGGTCCATGGCCACGAACTGAGTGCTGCCCTCGCCGTACCGCTGCTGCAGATAGGCACGCGCCTTGACATAGAACCGGTGTCCGGCTTCGGCGTCCTTGCGGAGTCTGTCGGTGAACGCTTCGCCGGTCCCGTCGGCGAGCACATCCCAGAGGTCGCCGAGCGGAATCAGCTCGCCGACTTTCATGTCTTCGCGTCGCCGGTGAAGCATCTCTTGGAGCAGCTTGAGTCCGGTGCGTTCTCGTTGCAACGCGCCGGAGAGGGCCACCAGCACGTTGAGAAGCGCCGGGGAAAGCGGATACACGGCACGGAAGTCCTGCCAGGTCGCCCCGGTCGCGCCGCCGGCGTCGAGCAGGACGTCGCGGTCCGCGGCCTTCGTCGACTCGATGCCGGCGAACGCCTCGTCCAGCACCACGCGGCCGCCTGGCAGGGGTTTGAGCACCCGCTCCTTGATGATGGCGGGGAGGTTTCGATCTTCCAGCGAGACAGTGTCGAACCGCTCGGCCAGGTAGTGCAGTTGCGCCTCGAGGTTCTTCACCTCCGAACCGGTGACGTCCTCACCGACCAGTTTGGACAGATCACGCTGCCGGGAGATGAACGAGACGATGGGCAGCACCCGGTCGGCGTCACCCGACTCGATCAGCTTGACGAGCTTGCTCACCTGGGTATTGACGAACTGCTGGTCGGCCATATTGCCCTGCAGCCAGAGAATCAGCTCGTCGAGGAACAGGATCAGCCCGTCATAGCCTAGGTCGCGGGCGTGCCGGCTGATCACCGTGAGGCCGTTTTCCAGCGGGATGAACGCCGCCGCGTCACCACTCGCCCCCCGGATGTAGGACGACATCGGGCCCGACAGCAACGCGGAGATCAGCGCGTCGCGCACCGGGTCGCCTGCCGGAGCCGCGAAGGCGCGGTCGAGCTCTGTGCTCGTCCAGCGGGAAACCCGCGCTCCTTCGATCACGTCGAGATCGTCGTCGTCATCGCGCTCGGTGGTGGCGGGCGCGTCGCCGCCGAGCCACTCGGCGAACTTCGCGTCGTCTTTGAGGAACTCACGCTGCCCGCGGGCGTCCGCGAGCATCGCGTCCGCCTTGTACACCGGCGGAGTCGGATGATCGGGGTGCAGCTCCCGGACCCGCTTGACGTAGCCACCGAGGATCGCCGAGTCGATGTCGCTGGAGCCGACGAGGTGATAGGGCACCATGAGGAACTTCTTGCCCCGCAACCATTCGTCGTGCTCGGCGATCACCGGCTGCAACCCGGGTTTGGCGCGCGCGGCCTGGTGATTGTTCAGGATCGCGTGGAGCACGGTGAGGAAGTGGCTCTTACCGGAACCGAACGAACCATGCAGGTAAGCGGCGTGTGACTTGGCGTCGCGCACGGCCGAGCGGACCACTCCCAGCGCGTCGCGGAAGGCGGTGCGCAGCTGATCGGTGACCACGTATTCGGCGACGCGTGCTTCGACCTCGGTGAAGCCACCGGTCAGCTCGACCTTGAAGTCGCCGGCGTGTACCGACTTCGGCAGGTCGAGGACTTCGCGGAGGTACTTGTCGCTCACTGCTCCCCCTTCTTGCCCGCCCGGCCGCGCCGTGCGGGTTCGGGCCGCCATGTCTTGAGGTCGTCCTCGGCGAGCTGGTGCTTGGTGCGTTGTTCGTCCAGGAAAGCCTGGTACTCGTCGGCGGGGATGCCACCCCACTCCTCGTCTTCCTCACCATGCCACTGATGAACCCAGAACATGACTTCGGCCAGTCCGGCGAGCAGCGGAGTGAGCCGGGCGGTATCCCATCCGGCTTCAGTGGTGCGGTCGTTGACGAGGTTGACCAGCGCCTGCGCCTGATCTTTGTGGTCCCAGCCCGCCCAGCCGAGCAGCAGGGTCGGGTCGGAATCCGGGTTCGCCCCGGGGTAGGAGATGAACCGCTCCTTGGGGACGTCCAGCTTGCCGCGCTGCGACCAGTAGCTGGTCTTGCGGAAGTCGGCCGAGGAGTACTTCGGCGGCACCGGGATGTCCAGGCGCTGTCCGGTCCTGTCCTCCTCTCGCTGCTGCTCCCACACCTCTTCCCATTGGGCGCGTTTGCTCAGGCCGGAGTCCTTGTAACGAAGGGCCGCGAGGTACGGGACGTGTTGGTCCGCCACGACCCGCTCCAGCACCTGGGCCAGCGTCAAATCGGGTTTGGCGAGATGATCGGTCGCGTACAGCTGGGCGACCGCGTGCATGTCAGTGTCACTTCGGAACGCGTCGGCGAGCTGATTGACGGTCAACGTACGCGGGTTCTCGAAGCCGTCTCGGAGGCCGAACCACAGGTCGCGACGCTCGCAGCGGTCGAGGAGCCAGGTACGGACGGCTTCGGCTTCCTTCTTCTCCCACGGTTCGGTGGACCAGCGCCGCTTACACTCGGGGCGCTCGATGAGCGCGATGTCGCGGCGCTTTTCGATCGTGTCGATCCTTGCCTGGACGATTTCGCGGTACCAGGACGGCCAGTGTGCGGGGATCTCGGTGATCGGCGTTGACCCGTGACGTTTGAACCACACTGTCTCGGTTTCGCCTGCTGCGACTTTTCGGGCCAGGACGATCTCGAAGGCGCGTTCACCGAGGTTGATCTCCGGGACGTTGTCTTTTGCGACGAGCTGGGCGCGCTCGGTGTCGTCGATGAGGCCGTAGGCGTGGTAGACGTACCAGTCGAGTTCTTCCTGGGTGGCGATCATCCGGTTTCGGATTCGCTCATGCTCGGCGCGAGCGGCGGCCAGCCGCTCCCTGGTTGGAGTCACCTCAGTCGCGACGGCGGCGGGCTCCTGTGTGGCGAGTTGCTGAGCCAAAGAGTCGAGGGCCCGGCCGAACTCAAGTGGTAGCGCTGACGGAAGCGGGAACTCCTGTAACTTTGTGCCCGTGAACTCGTAGAAGCGTTCCCATTCGTCATGCATGAAGCCACCAGTGCCGGACTGGCTGCCTTTGTCATGGCTGACTTGCTTCAACCAGAAGCACGCCGTGGACGAGTTGAGCACCCCAAGCAAGGCCAAGTGATCATCTTCACTGGCTTTATCTCCAAGCTGGACAACTGGCGCAGCCCTATTGGCAACAACACCCAAACGATCAAGAGAGAAATGATTATGCGTCGCCACAAATGAAAACAAAATCACACTGTTAGCTGCGAATCTCTTCGGGTAAAACTCGCGGAGCTCCCACCATGAAACGTTGGACAATTCGCCAAAAGGAATACCAAACCTTCGCCTCTGTCGAAGGCTCTCCCTCCATCTCCACATCCAGCACCTCGCTCGGACAGGCAGGTCTTTCAATGCCTCCCCGAAAGGATCATATGGATATAGCGTTAGATTACAGCGAGCACTGAAATCTCGAACGTCTTCACCGGTGACATATTGACGAACTGGAGCCTCGATACGATCGGCAATGAAGTCGTTTAAGACGAATACCTCGTCCAACCCTGTTATTGCCCTGAACCCGCTGTCCGCCACCGCTGATAGCGATACAGAATCGCGCTCTATTTGTTTTTTTACCTCGGCGGCACCACCGCCGCCGAGGGCCCACGGATGTCTGGCAAAGTCATTACGGTCAGAGTCGATTACGGAGACCCAATCAGATTCACTGCCAGGGTTTGATATCCCACTAGAAATGGCAGACCATACAAGACCGAACATAGGATCACCGGGTCGGCTCGGTTCACCTCGCACGCCGAGAACCGCGCGGACGGGGTCGGGCCGAGGTGGATGATTGTTGCCCACCAGAATTACGGTCGGAGTGCCATGCCCAGGAATATAAGCACCCGACGTGTCAATAACGTGCGTGAGGTGAACCTTCTGAGCAAAGTAGTTCTCGATCAGCTTCTTGCCGAACTCGCGCTTCATGAACGAGTTCGCGGTGATCTGGCCGATAAAGCCCGCATCGCGCTCGCCGCCATCCCGCCGGATCGCAAGCTGGAAGAGCCGCTGCGCGAAGGGCACAGAGAGCGCGTATGTGCCGGAACACGCGTCGTAGCGACGCCGATAAGCGTCGTTCTCCCGCTTGTCCTTGACCGTGATGTACGGCGGATTCCCCACCACGACGTGATACGACGACCGACCCAGAAGATCACATGACCGAACGAACTCGTTGACGTCCTCGGTGGCGTAAGTGTGCGCTTCCTCCGTCGCGAACAGCTCTTCCTGAATCCCCGGGGCGCCCCGGCCGTGGATCAGAGAGTCACCGACCGCGATGTTGATCGGGAACTCCGGTGCGCGATCCAGCCGTCCGGCCTCCGCCGCTCGCAGCACCGCGACCAGCAACCGGAACCGAGCGATCGACACCGCGAACGGGTTCTTGTCGCATCCGTGCACCGACGCCAGCGTCCGCTGGATCAGCTCCCAAGCATCGGTGCCAGGCTCGACAGCCCGCCACTTTTCCAGCACCCGGTGGAAGATCCCGAGCAAGAAGTGTCCAGACCCGCAGGCTGGGTCGATCGTGCGCAGCCCCTTCAGCCCGAACTCCTTAACGGCGGGTTCCAGGGTGAGATCGAGGATGAACTCCTCCACGAACTCCGGCGTCTGCAGCAGGGCGTACTTCTTGCGTGCATCCTCGGAAAGGTCCTGATATAGGTCGCCCAGGAACCGGGTGTCCCACCCGGTGAAGTCGTATCGGTCCTCGCCACCCCGCCAAAACCGCAACAACGCCGTCGCGGCTTCGAACGAGGGCGTGATCTCCCACAGTGGATTGTGCTGCCGGTCGAAAAGCCCGGCCGTCGTCGGATGCGCCGATGCCAAGTGGTTGAACGACTCGACGATCCAATCGCGGTCGTTGTCCTGCGGGCGCTCCCGGAAATACGCCTCGTGGCGCTCTTCCGCGTCGGCCAGCCGCTGGCCAGGTCCGGCGATGAACGGCGCCGCGATCAGGCCGTTGTCTTCGCAGTACCGGACGAACACCGTGCCCAGAATCCATGCCGCCGCGACCTGGGTGACTCGCTCCCGGCGCCACGACTCGTACGTCGCCGCGGTCCGCTTCGCCTCGAAGGCCTCGTCGTATTCCGCGCGAAGCGGCTTAGCGAACTCGGGCTCCTCTTCGCTTCGCGCAAGCAGGTCACCTTCGAGGACCGTGACCTGCTTGCGGAGGTCCTTGACCAGTTCTTGAAGCCTGGGTGCCGCCATCTACCGCTTCCCTTTCCAGCTGCTGATCGTCACGCCGCGCTCGCCCGCAACGCCTTCAAGAACCCGCCGTCCAACGCCGCCCGCTCAGCCTCACCCAGAACCTCGATCCGCTGACGGTCCAGGCGTGGCGCGTCCGTGGGCGAATCGCCGGGACACAGCAACCACAGGCCGTGCGGCACTTCCCTCGAACGCCGCGCCGCGTTCTGCAGCCCGGTCAGCAGAGCGTGCCCGCCTTCGTCGAAATACCGTCCGAGCAGGCTCGCGTGGTGCAGGAACAGCACGCTGTCGGCCCCGGCGAACTCCAGCAGGCGCTGCCTGACTCGATCCCACGCGGCCGAGACATAGGACGCGAGTCCACGGGAGACGTCACCGGTCTCGGTGAACCGGGCATCCAGCTTGCGCACCTTGGCCCAGTCCTGGCCGCGCTCGGTGACCAGGGCCTGAAACTCCGACAAGAACTCCTCGTCCACGTTCACCGGGCGCACCGCGTAGGCAGCTGCCAGGGCCTCCGCGGCGCCTGGCAGGTTGTATCCGCGCAGCGTGAGAGCGAGAAAACCGCCTCGCTCCACCGACGCCGTGAGCTTCGCGGCGACGATTTCCCGAGGATCGGCGCCGGCCGCGCGCAGGAGTCCGTGACCACTTATCGCGGTGCTGGACGAGATGACCGCCCCGGACAGTTCCACCGGGCGCGGCCTGAACCGCCGGGTGGTCATGTCGTACTCCAACGCGAAGCCGGCCGCTTTCAGCGCCTCCTCGATGCGAACGTGGGTGAGCCGCTTGCCCAGATCGAGCGCGGGGAACCGGGCCCGCACCTTGGCCAGCAGGTCGTCCACGCTGATCCCGGGATCACGCCGGACCCCGGCGGCCGCTTGCGAAATCCGCAGCGCCCGCATCAGGTCGAGTTCTCGCGGGTACAGCTCCAGCCTGGGCGACGCGGCCGCGTGTGCGGACATCTCCGCGGCCAACTCCACAAGCCGGGTATCGGCCTGCGACATAAGCCCTTCCGGCGGCACGATCGCCCGCAGCTCCCGGACTACGGAGCCTCGGCCAGGCAGGGGTTCCTGTTTCACCAGTTCGTCCGCGCGCCGCCCCAGCGCGACCGCGTAGTCGGCGAGTTCTGGTGCGCTCGGATCGTCCGAACCCCGAAGCGACTCCAGCGCGATGAGGACGTGGCCACCGCGCCGAAGCACCGCGAGCCGGGGTTCGCTGTCGGCGTCGCCTGGCTGCATGCCCACCCACGCCTCGGTGTCGGCGGCTGCACGCACGACGGCCAAGGCATGCGCCGCGCCGCGCCGCGTGTCTTCCTCGACAGTGCCGTATCTGGCCCGCAGCTCGGCTGCCAGTTCGGCCGCGGTCATGATCCGTCCGGCGCCCGCGACCAGCTCGACGACGTCGTTCCGAACGTCGGCCAGCCACTCCTCGGTCGCCCATTGCTTCACCGCCGCACGGTAGTGCTGGGACACCGAGCCCTGGGCGACGCCGACGGCATCGGCGACCTCCGACTGGGTCGGCCACGCCGGTGGCACCCCTTGATCGTCAGGCAGACCGAGCGTCAGCCGTACGGATTCAGCCTTTTTCGAGTTCCGCCGTCCGGCCTTCGGAGGCAGCCGCGCGGCAAGGTCGTCGACGGTCTGCTGTCCGTCGCTGGCGGCCGGGGACCGCCCGTAGCCGTCGTCTTGGCGCAACGCCTGCGCCCACTGCTTGTGACGGCGGTTGAGCTCCTTTCGGACCACCGCCCCCGCGCCCCGTGCCTTGGCGATCTGGTAGAGCTGGACGTCGAGCAGCTCGCCCACGGTCGTCGCGCCGAAGGACTGCGCCACCGACACCGCCCGCGGCGTCAGACCCGCGGCCTCCAGAGGAGTGTCGAGCTTGGCGGCCGCGGCATGCGCGTCGCGGGCCTCGTCGAGAGTTTCCTCTTCGATTCCGACCGTGCCCGGCGTGGTGACCGGTGCCGCCGCATCGGCCGCGGTGAACACCGCCCGCCAGGCGTCCTCCATATGCCTGAAGGTGTCGAACCGCCGGTTCACGTCCCGGTGGAAAGCCCGCTGGAAGAAAGTGATCAGCTCGTCGCGCAGGGCCGGATCGAAAAGATCGGCCGCCAGTGCCGGCGTCTCGTCCGTGGTCATCCGGGGATCGGTCACCCCGTCACCCCAGGTGGGACGTTGCCCCGAGGCCATCTCGTGCAGCGTCACCGCCGCCGCGTAGCGCTCGGCGTGGTCATCGAACGCGGGGCGCCGGTCGGTGCCGAGGAACGGGTCGAGATAGCCGCGCGTACCCGCCTTGACATCTCGTTCCGGAGCGTCGGCCAGCGAGAAGTCGAACAGCATCAGCTGCGTCGAGCGGTCCGCCCGTTTGCAGACCCCGAAGTTGTCCGGTTTGAGGTCGCGATGCCGGACTCCCTTTCCGGCGAGCTGGTCGAGCGCCGTGAACAGGTCACGGCCGTACCGTTCGAGGTAGTGGTAACTGAGCCTGCCCTTGGCACGGAGCAGCTCACCAAGGGTTCCGCTCTCCGGGTCGGTTCCGCCGGCGTACTCGAGATCGAGCACGGTGCGACCGCCCAGCTGCCTCGGCGGCTCCAGCAACTTGACCACGACACCGCCGCCGACGAGGTCCAACGCGCGTGCTTCGGCGTGCAACCGCTCGGCCTTGGCCTCGTCCAGCGCGACCTTCAGAACCCGGGTGAAGACACGCGCATGACCGTCGTCGTCCTCTTGAGTGCGTTCGACCAGGAGCGCACGAGCGGTGGCACCCGTGCCCAGCACGCGCCTGACGGTCCATTCGGAGTCGAGAAGCTGGCCTGCGGACACGGTCAGCGGATCGGCGACCACCATCACCGTGGGTGGCAGCGCGTCGCGCTCGGCGCCGTCAAGGCGTTTGAGAAACGCGTCGGCCGAATCGAGCCGGTGCGCCACGTCGGCTCGAGTGGCGTCGTAGACCAACGCGTCCAGTGCGTCGGAGATACCATCCGCCACCGAGTAAGGATGGAGGCCCTGGCTTTCTGCCATCCGCTCGATCAGCCCGCTGCGCTGGGTGGCCGGCGGCTCTCCGGTCAGGATGAGGTACGCCAGTGCTCCTAGCCCGAAGATGTCCAGGTCGACGGGGTCCGCGTGGGCGGTGTCGAACTCGGGTGCGAGGTACACCTCGGCGGAACCGGCCAGGTGCTCCGCGTTGAGCGACGAATTGCCGAGGGAAGTGAGCCCGGTCGTGTCGAAGTCGCGGGCCGCGGCCTGCCAGTCGATGATGCGCAGAACCGGCCGCGCTTCGCCTTCCCGAGCTGACACGTAAACCGAACGGGCGGACAACGCGCGGTGATACAACGACCGGCTGTGCGCGTATTGCACCGCCTCCGCGAGCTGCCGCACCATGTCCATCCGGGTTTCGGTGGTGAGCCGCTCGCCGAACACGTCCAGGTAGGAGTCCAGCCGCAGATCCGACTCGCGATGGTGGAACAGGATCGCCGGGCCACTTTGGTGGTCCCGGATCTGCACCGCCTGCGCGATTCCCCGGTGGGTGATGCCCTGCAACAGCTGATACTCGCGGCGGGCGGCCCGCTCGACGGACTGCCGCTGCTCGTCTGTCGCCTGCTGCTGGGTCAGGTAGATCCGGACCCGGCCCTGTTCACGCACGATCCCGGTGCGCTCGGCGAGACGGTCTTCCCAGGTCGGTCCGGCGTCGAGAAGGTCCGAGGACAACGCCCAGTCGTCGTCGAATCGCAGATGGGTGGTGGCCGCGCGGATGCCGATCCGCTCCAGGAGCTTGGGAAGGACCTGCTGCGAGAACGCGGGGGTGATCCGCCGGTTTTCCTGCTGCGGCGGCCTGGCCAGCAGGTCACGCCAGATGAACGGCAAACCGTCGCAGTCGTCATCGCGCCCGTAGACGCGGGTCCGCTGGACCTCGTCAAGCTCCGACCTCAGTCCGGACGCGGAGAGGAAGACAGCGGCCTCGACCCGCGGGATACGCGAGGTGATGTGCAGTTCGTTGGCCGCCCACTCGAGCCGGCTCTTCAGTTCCTTGCACTTCAGGTCGGTCAAGTGCAGCGGGTTGCGCAGGGTCCGCACCCGGTTCGAGGTGGCGTCGTGTACGCGCCAGGTGTCGCCGTTGCCGACGACGCGGCCCGGGTGCGCTTTCAGCTCGACCAGGTAAAGCCCACCCGGAACGGCGACCAGCAGATCGCATTCGTTGATCCTGCCGGTCCTGCCGGTGAAGGTGAACGTCGCCCAGGCACGGTAAGGCTCGGCCTGCGGCATCAGCCGCTTGATGTGATCGAGGCCGTCCTGCTCCCACGGGAACGGCGACGGCCGCTCCTGGAACCACCGCTGTAGCGCCTTCGGGCCCGGCTTGGGCACCGGCTGTCGACCGCTCGGCAACGGTTCACCCCCTCGTCGTTTGATCACTGCCCTCCGACGAGCGATCGTAGTGGTCAAGCCCATGGTGACTGCCCGTCACAGGAGCTTGGACCTCGGTCGAGTGAGTACACCCGGCGCCTACGCATAGTCGTCAAGGCCCACCGTCACGTTACGTAGCTTCCCGCGACTGTGCTGCGAGCCCCTCGGTGACGAAAGAGATCACCCCTGAATTCGGCGGGAGCTCAGATTCCTGCTCGGTCGAGGCGTTCGATGAAACTGGGCTTACGACCGTGTGCCTGCCGCAGTGCACTGACCCTGGAGACGAACCTGTCGTCGCGATCTCCTCGCTCCGCGAGTGCTTGAAGATCGGTGAGCAAGATGACGGCGGCGTCGTATTCGGCTGGTTTGCGGGTCGCGATCAATGCGTCGACGCGTGACCATGCCGCGTCTCCCTCCTCCTCGAGCCTGTCGAGTCGTCGTTCACGTGCTCGGGATCGCGCTTCTTCCTGGCGTGCTTCTTCTTCAGCACGCTGCGCGGCCAGGTGACGCTCCCGGTCCGTCCTTCGGCACGCCGCGTTGTCGAGTAAGTCGGCCACGGTCCGGCGGCCTGGGGCTAGGGCGGCCGGGACGGTGTCGCCGCGAAAACGCCGTAGCAGCTCCGTCCGCACCCGTACGGCCTCCCCCTGCGCCACCCGGACGAGGAACCGGTCCTTCTCGGCGGCCGGCCGGAGTGCCACCCAACGGGCGAGATCATCGGGATCGTCGGCAGCCTCATCCAGCGATGGGGAAACCTGGGCCGCGGTGACGAGGAGGTCTTCGTCGAGGCGGAGAAAGTCGGCGAGCGCGCGCTGTGCCGCGGTGAGCGTTCTCAGCCCTGGCGGGATCGGCGGTTCGACTTCGTCGTCGGCTTCAGGGGCGAACGCATCTTCATCACGCTCCCAAGCGCCGTAGGCCGCCAGCCAGGCGAGGTAGAGCGCACGGAGATCACCGGCGGCCAGTTCGGCGCGAACACCGACGATCGCCGACAGCAAGCTCCCCGGGTCATAGTCGAAGTCGAACTCACCGGCTTCGTCCTCACTCGCGAAGTCGAGCACCACGGACTCGCCCTTCACCCACGTGGCTACCCGATGCCCGACGCAGTAATCTTCGACGACATCGGGAGCCAGCAGGTCACTTGGCAGACGGAACATCACGTGGTGGGTGCCCCAGTTGGCGACGTAAAGGTGCGCGTCGTAGAAGCGCTCCATCAGACCGCGAGGATCACCTCGGAAGTCGCCCCAGTGGTACTCGTTCACGAAGCTCGTGGCACTGATCCTCGCCCGAGTGGACAGAGACCGGACTTCGGCCTGCTCGCCGCTGTCGAGCGGCCGGTCGATCGCCAGGAACTCGTAGTACTGGTATTCGCTCACGCCTCATCCAGATCATCCGCGTCGATGTAGGGCCTCGCCCGGAAACTCGAGTCGTCGCCCGAATGGAAGAACAGCCGCCCCTCGACCGTGCGGCAGTCCAGCCAACCTTCGACAGCGATGCGTGCCACGAGACGGCAGAGTAACGACCGCGGCTAGCATCGCGGACAAGCCCCTTCGACCCCGAGAGCCGATGGATTTCGACGAGCTGGACTTCCTGCGCCGCAATGATCCGGCGTGGCGGCTGCTGCGCGCCGACAACGCGCCTCTGGTGCTCGGCTTCCTCCGGAAGGTCTTCGTCGACGACAACGTCCGGTCGATCTCGTCCGCCGAGCTGATCAGCCGACTGGACGACGAGTTGTACGCGCTCAACGAGCGACTCGGCGAAGGCACGTTCCCCAAGGCGGCCAAGGCCTACCTCGATGACTGGGCGGCGCCAGCGAACAGCTGGTTGCGCAAGTACTACCCGGCCGGGTCGGACGAAGTGCATTTCGACGCGACTCCGGCCGTCGAGAAGGCGCTGACCTGGGTCGAGTCACTTCGTGCGCGCTCGTTCGTCGGTACCGAGTCCCGGCTGAACACGATCTTCGAACTGTTGCGCCAGATGGCTTACGGGGCGGAGACAGACCCGGACGTCCGGCTGGCCGAGCTGCATCGGCGCCGGTCGGAGATCGACGCCGAGATCAACCGGGTCGCCGGCGGCGACTTCACCGTCCTCGATGTTTCCGCCCAGCGCGATCGTTACCAGCAGTTCGCCGCGACCGCGCGGGAGCTGTTGGCAGACTTCCGCGAGGTCGAGGCCAACTTCCGTGGGCTGGATCGGGAACTCCGCGCGCGGATCGCGGGCTGGGAGGGCGGCAAGGGGCAGCTGCTCGACGAGGTGGTCGGCAACCGCACCACCATCGCCGACTCGGATCAGGGGCGCAGCTTCCAGGCGTTCTACGACTTCCTCCTTTCGCACGAGCGGCAGAACGAGCTCACCGACCTGCTCGAAAAGGTGCAGTCCCTGGACGCCGTCGGCGAACCGGATCCGCGCATGCGGCACATCCATTACGACTGGCTCGACGCGGCCGAGCGCACGCAGGCGACCGTGCGGCTGCTGTCGGAACAGCTGCGACGGTTCCTCGACGACCAGGTGTGGCTGGAGAACCGCCGCGTGATGGACATTTTGCGCAGCATCGAGTCGTCCGCGCTCAAGCTCCGCGAGCGCCCCGCACCGGATCTCACCCGCGAACTCGACGGCACGGCCCCTGCCATCGCGTTGCCCATGGAGCGTCCGCTGTACACCCCGAAGGAAAAGGTCCCGCTGGAGAGCGCGGGAATCGTCGCGGCCGCCGAGGACCTCGACGCATCGGCGCTCTTCGAACAGGTCTACGTCGATCGTGAACGGCTGTGCGGCATAGTGCGCCGGGAACTCCGCGAACGGGCCCAGGTCGGCCTGGGCGACGTCCTGCGGCGGCGCCCGCTGGAACAGGGGATGGCCGAGCTGGTGGGTTACCTTTCCCTGACCGACCCGGCCTTTCAGGTCGTCTTCGAAGAGACGACACGCGAGCAAGTGCGCTGGGTCGACGACACCGGCACCGAACGAATCGCGACCATCCCGCGCGTGACGTTCGCCCGAACCGCGGCCGACGGTTCTGTCGGCAGCCACCTTTAGCATGGCACCGTGTCCACGTCACTACGCCGAGACGAGCTCGACCTGCCGTTGGTCGTCACGCATCTGATGAAGGGGGTGGTCTACGCCGACAGCCAGGAGAAGGTGTGGCGCCACCTGCTTCCACTGCAGGCGCAGGTACGTGACTACGTCGGGGTGCTGGGCCTGACAGTGGTCGTCGACGAGGCCGAGGGTTACGCCTTCTTGCGTTCGAAGCCCGAGAACGACGAGGAAGACGGGAAGCTGCCCCGGCTGATCCCGCGCCGGGCCTTGTCTTTCCACGTAAGCCTCCTGCTGGCCCTGCTGCGGAAGAAGCTGGCTGAGTCCGACGCGTCCGGCGCGGAGACCCGGCTGATCCTCACCCGCGATCAGCTGGTGGAGATGGTGCGGATGTTCCTGCCAGAGAGCAGCAACGAGGCCCGGCTGGTCGACCAGATCGACACCCAGCTCACCAAGATCGTCGAGCTCGGCTTCCTACGACGAATCACCGGACAAGAGGCCACGTACGAGGTTCGGCGCATTCTCAAGGCGTTCGTGGACGGTCAGTGGCTGGCCGAGTTCGACCAACGGCTCGCCGAGTACGCCGCGCAGCTCAAGAGCGGGGAGGACGACGGCTGATGAGCGGCTTGTTCAGCGCGGCCGAGCTCGACACCGAGAAGGGAGAGCTCGCCGGTTACCGGCTGGAGCGGCTGGAGGTCTACAACTGGGGCACCTTCGACCAGCGGGTGTGGACGTTCCACCCCGACGGCCGCAACAGTCTGCTGACCGGCGACATCGGGTCCGGCAAGTCCACGATGGTCGACGCGATCACCACGTTGCTGCTGCCCGCGCACCGCATCTCCTACAACAAGGCGGCGGGAGCCGAGGCTAAAGAGCGGCATCTTCGCTCGTACGTCCTCGGCTACTACAAGTCCGAGCGCAACGAGGCGACCGGCGCGTCGCGGCCGGTCGGATTGCGGGATCGTCGCTCGTTCTCGGTCATCCTCGGTTCTTTCACCAACACCGGCTATGACTCGACGGTCACCTTGGCGCAGGTGTTCTGGTTCAGGGACGCGTCCGTCGGCCAGCCTGACCGGTTCTACGCGACCGCCGACCGCGCCCTGACGATCGCGGACGACTTCGCCGGCTTCGGCGGGGACATCGCGGCGCTCAAACGCAGGCTGCGCAAGCAGGAGGTGCGCGTTCACGACCGCTTCCCCGCCTACAGCAAGGATTTCTGCCGCCGCCTCGGCATCGAGTCCGAGCAGGCGATGGAGTTGTTCCACCAGACCGTGTCGATGAAGTCAGTCGGCAATCTGAACGATTTCGTCCGCTCCCACATGTTGGAACCATTCGACGCCGCAGACTGGACGAACCGGCTGGTGGAACACTTCGAAGATCTGACCAAGGCACACGAAGCGGTACTCAAGGCACGCACCCAGCTCACCCTGCTCGATCCGCTGCTCACCGAATGCGACGCCTACGACGAGCTCGGCGCTCGGATCACAGGGGGCAAAGCCGCGCGTGACGCTTTGAGGTTCTTCTGCGCCGACCGCAAGGCGACACTGCTGAACGAGCGATTGGCTACGCTCACCGAGCTCATCAGCGAGCAGGAAACAAACCTCGCGGAGGCGAAGACCGACCTGGAAGGGCTGCGCCGCAAGGAGCGGGATCTCGAAATCCAACGCGCCGGTTGTGGCGGCGACCGGATCAGCCGGCTCGAAGCCGAAATCGTCACGGAGGAGAAAGAACGTCACCGGCGCAAGGGACAAAGCGACCGATACCACGCGCTTCTGGACACTGCCGGCCTGCCTGCAGCCGCCGACCCGGCACAATTCGCCGCCCGGCAGCGCGCGGTCGCCGAAAAGCAGGGTTCTCTCGACGAGGAACAAGCCGAGCTGCAGAACCGGCTCACAGATCTCACGGTCGAGCGTCGCGAGCTCGATGCGGAAGCCGCAGAGCTCAACACGGAGTTGCTGAGCTTGCGGGAGCGTCGCAGCAACATTCCCAAGCGCAGCCTGGACCTGCGGGACGCACTGTGTGCCGCGCTGCGGGTCGACTCCGCCGAGCTGCCGTTCGCCGGCGAACTGATCCAGGTCCGCTCCGACTGCGCCACCTGGGAAGGCGCCGCCGAGCGGCTGTTGCACAGCTTCGGGTTGTCGATGCTGGTTTCGAGCGAGCATTACGACGCCGTTTCCGAGTGGATCAACGAACGGCATCTCGGCATCAAGCTCGTCTATTACCGGGTGCCCGAGCGGCTGGGCCATACTCCCTCGCCGCCGTTGTCGGAGCGGTCCTTGTCCACCAAGCTGGAGATCAAGGACTCACCCTTTGCAGCCTGGCTTGATCGTGAACTGGCCCACCGCGCCGACTACGAGTGCGTGGACACCATGGCCGAATTCCGCCGAGCCACGAAGGCGATCACCCAGGCCGGGCAGATCAAGAGCAGCCGAGGCAGACACGAGAAGGACGACGCCCGCAGAATCGACGATCGCCGTCACTACGTGCTGGGCTGGGACAATCAGTCCAAGACTGACGCGCTGCTCGACCAGGCCAACCAGCTCAGCGTTCAGCTGCGCGGCCTCAACACCCGGACCGAAAAGGTCAAGGACGAACTCAGCGCCAAGGGCAGGCTCGCCACCACGCTGACCATGCTGGCCCAATTCAGCGGGTTCGCCGAGATCGACTGGCAGACCTCGGTCAACCGCATCAGCGAACTCACCGGCGAGAAGCGCCGTCTGGAACAGCAGTCGGACGAACTCAAACGGCTGACCACCGAACTGGAGGCCGTCGGGGCACGGATCAAGGTGGTGGAAGAGACCGAGGGCAAGGCGCAGAAGGAACTGGGAAATCTCGGTGGCAGGCGCGAAACCGCGGAGAAACAACTACAGGACACGAACGCCACCCTGGAAGAACCGGCAGCCGAGCCCGCGAGAACGTCGTTCACTCTCGTGCGAGATCGTGTCGGATCCCGAAGCCTTGCCACTCCGGAAGCCTGCGACGCGTGCCGCGTCGAAGTGAACGACGAAATCACCTCGGAGGTCGACCGGCTCACCGGCAAACAGAACAAGGTCGCGGCCCGAATTGTCGGAAAAATGGGAGACTTCCGCAAAGCGTATCCGCTGGAAACCGAGGATTTCGACAACTCGGTGCAGTCCGCCGGCGAATACCGCGCTCTGCACGACCGGATCGCCTCCGACGACCTGCCCAGGTTCGAATCCGAGTTCAAGACCTACCTCAATACCAACACAATCCGGGACATCGCGGGATTCCACTCGCAGCTGACCAAGCAAGCCGAGCTGATCAAGCAGCGGATCGAGACGATCAACGACTCACTGGTCGACATCGACTACAACCCCGGCCGCTTCATCCGGCTTGAGCCTCATCCCACCGTGAACGTCGAAATCCGCGACTTCCGGAAAGATCTCC
The DNA here is from genome assembly GCF_044765885.1 of Amycolatopsis sp. NPDC102389. Taxonomy (NCBI): domain Bacteria; kingdom Bacillati; phylum Actinomycetota; class Actinomycetes; order Pseudonocardiales; family Pseudonocardiaceae; genus Amycolatopsis; species Amycolatopsis sp. NPDC102389. The sequence goes on along the minus strand of NZ_JBIWKX010000051.1, from coordinate 18,802 downwards.
GTGAGTGCACCAGCGGATCGCTCGGCAATGACACGTCGGACCAGTACTCGGAGCAGAAGTTCCTGCAGGTTAAGTCACTGATCGAGCGGTTTCGTGGGCGTGAGGGCCAAACCGAACCGGACCGGCAGTGGACCCGTCGCGTCACCGACGTGCGCAACTGGTTCACCTTTTCCGCCTCCGAGCGGTGGCGCGCCGATGACACCGAGCACGAGAACTACACCGACTCGGGCGGCAAGTCCGGCGGCCAGAAGGAAAAGCTCGCCTATACGATCCTCGCCGCGTCGCTGGCGTACCAGTTCAAGCTCGACTGGGGGGTAAGCAAGTCGAAGACGTTCCGGTTCGTGGTGATCGACGAGGCGTTCGGCCGTGGTTCCGACGAGTCGACCCGGTTCGCGCTCGGCCTGTTCCGGCGTCTGGGCCTGCAACTGCTGATCGTGACGCCGTTGCAGAAGATCCATGTCATCGAGCCCTACGTCGCCGCCGTCGGGTTCGTTGACAACAAGACCGGCCACAGCTCGCGGTTGCAGACCCTCACCATCGAGGAGTACCGGCAACGGCAGCTCGCGCACTCTCTTGGCACCACAGCCGATCAGGGCGCGTGACTCAGTGCCGTCCGATTGGACCGTTCCGAGTGATGTTCTGGGCAAGCTGCGACGACGCTGGGATCGCGGCGAGTTGCTGGCTCAGTTCGCCGGCGGAACCAGGTGGGAACCCCTGGCGATCGGGTTACGGGGGCCGAGCGCGCAAGACACAGCCGAACACTTCGACCGCGCCCGTGCCTGGGTCGAGCAATGGCATCGGCTCCGGCATCTTCGGATCGAGATGAAGAAGGTCGGCGGGCGTGCCGCCGGAACGAACGAGATCCCGGGCAGGGTATGGGTCGACTCCTACGAACAACTGTGGGCTTTCCTTGATGTGTGGCCGGAGGTACGAACGTTCACCACCCTCCTGGAAGCGACCCGGTCCCGCACCCCTGCCATCGCCGACTGGATGTCCGCCAAGCCGATGGAAGCGCTCAGATACCGGAGCGAGTGGCAGCAGCTGGTGGACACGGCCCTGTGGATCGAGACCCATGCGCGTCCTGATATGTACCTCCGGCAGATCGACGTGCCGGGCGTCGATACCAAGTTCATCGAGCGATACCGCACCGTTCTGGCCGCTTTGCTCGACTGCTTGCTCCCGGAACACCGCATCGATCACACCTGCCCCACATCGGACTTCGCCGGCCGGTACCACTTCCGGAAGAAACCCGCTTACGTACGCTTCCGCCGCTTGTCCGAACCTCACGGCTTCAGCGAGCTGGCCGTCCGGGCGGCGGAACTGGCCGCGGCGCCGCCAGTCGAACACACGGTGTTCGTCGTAGAGAACGAAATCACCTATCTGGCGTTCCCGCCCGTCGAGAACGCGATCGTGATCTTCGGCGAAGGGTACGCGGCATCCCGGCTGCAACCCCTCGAATGGCTGACCTGCAAGAACCTCGTCTACTGGGGTGACATCGATACACACGGCTTCGCGATCCTGAACAGGGTGCGCCGATCGTTCGACGGCACCCGGTCCATGCTCATGGACCGGGCCACCCTCCTCAACCATGAGGGACAATGGGTCAGTGAGCCCAACCCCACCGGCGAACATCTCGAAGCACTTCTCCCGGACGAGGCAAGTCTCTACACCGACCTCGTGGAGGACCTCCTGGGCAAGGCCGTGCGACTCGAGCAAGAACGCATCTCGTACACGGCCATCCAAGAGGCTTCCCGCCGGTACCACTGAGCGACAGACAAGCGGCCTCCGATCCGCCACCGGACGAGCGGATCGACTCGGGCGACCATGGTTCGACCGTCACGAGTGCTTAACGTGCGAACTTTCGAAGTATCTGGTTCGTCGCCGGATCCTTCGAGTAAAGACAGACTCCCTGCATGCCCCGGGTCATCAACACTTTGTACGTGTTCCGCACCAACCGGTCGAAATCTGCATCCTTGGCCGTATTCACCCGATCATCTTTCGAAGAACCGCTGTCCGAGACCCAATCGCGCTCACGAATAATCAAGTCATCACCAAAGATCACGCCTGCCCAGTCGTATTCGAAACCCTGGGCACTGTAGATACAACCGACTTGCCCGAAACCACGTGGGTCGGAGGCCCACAACGACGACGACGGAACACCTGGAACGGGCGCCTCCGGCCTGGCGTTCCACGGACGCGACCATCCACCGATCTTCACGTCATCGACCAGACGACGAGTGCCATCGACCTCGACGGGCTGACTCCAGTCCCAGCAGAACCCTGCCGTCATCCTCGCATTCCCACCACGAAGGTCCGCCTGCTGGAGGAGCCATGCCTCAAGTTCTTGAGGCGACTCCGCCGCATCGACCACGTACTCGTCATCACTTCCCGCAACCAGCTCGGACCAGACGATCGGGCGCTCGGGGCTCAGACGCAAGAGGCGCCTGACCCATTCGTCGAACTTGTCCGACCCACCACACCGAAACTGCCCGTCGAGGCGGATGTCGAGAACCTCATACCCCTTGAGGTTCACAATGTCAGTTATGTATTCCCTGGTACCGACTTCGCCGGGACGCACGACCTGATGCTCGTCGAGCAGGAAAACGGGAACCTTGGCCACGTCGATGAGCTCATCGATCTGGCCGCGGAACCTCCCTCGCACACGATCGGGAAGTCCACGGACACGATGGGCTTCATCGCAGAGCAACACGTCCAACGAGTTCTCGCGCTTCGAGCCGAATTGATTGAAATACTTGAACATCTCGTCGAGACGCTCATCGCCGGCAACGGTCGCTCGCAGCGTCTCCGTAAACGCCTTCGAGCCTGTCGCATGCAGGACCCGCCTGTTACGACGAGCGAGGGCGGCGAGAAGGGTTATCGCTATCGCACTCTTTCCTGAACCCGGACCGCCACTGACGACGACCACCTTTTTCTTGGCCTCAGAGGAACCCTTGGAGTCCACTTTTTCAAGGGCCCCCATTACCGATTCATAGGCCACCTGTTGTTCGTCGAGAAGGATGAACTCTTCACGTTTCTCAAAGGTGCTGGCGGCCGTCGTCAACAGGTTCCGAGCCGGGGTGTGCCGAGCAGCGAGAAGGTCCACCGCCGCCTCACGCGCACCAGCGGCCGAACCAGCGTCAGTGTCAAGAAGAGAACAGAGGAACCCGGCCAGGTCCTTCTGCGTGTCAGCCGCGAAGAGCTCCCCCAAACCATCGACACGGGTCTTGTCCATTTGCCAGGCCGGATCGTAGACGGCGTCGTGCAGGTAGGCGATTCCCTTCACCAATCGCGGTGCACGCGCGAATCGAGGCGTGAAGTCAAGGAGCTGGCGGCAGTAGCGCCGGACCTGTTCGGACGGATGCAAGACGGGCTGCGCAGCAGCATCCGACGTCTTGACCAGCCCCTCGCCCACCAACTCCATGCGTCGCCATTGCTTCAATTCCACCAGCACATACGACGGTTCCTCCGTCTCCGGATGCACACCGCACAGAATCGCGTCCACTCGCTTAGGACTGAAGGGGAGCCGATACTCGAGAAGCACCTCGACATGACCCAGCCCGATGGCACAAAGAGTCTCCGCGAGGACCGGGAGGCTGCGCCGCCACGAACCGACTTCACCGTTCCTTCTCGAAGCGCTGTAATCAACCCTCGCATGTATAGCGAGCTTCGCTATGAAACCTTCATCACCCAACGCCACCCGCAACTCGGCAGCGGTCTTCCTTACCGGCAAAACATCCTCCCCCGAGGCTCACGTCGCATAGTCACTCTTAGTCAGAGTTCAGCGTGCGAGGTAACACTAGTGAGCTACAACTCGAACACGAACCGGGGGTGAAGGTGACACCTGACTCGTCGGACGAACCACCTGTAACCGAACCGCCACCGAACCGGTGAACCACGGCGCAGACGGCGATCCACTAACCTGGACGGCAACGGTCCGACGGACACCGAGTCATCTCGTTGTTGTCCCCCATCCGTACGTCGATGACGCACGCCCTGGGGAGGGGACGAGGTGGCACTTGCACGCGGTCGAGCAGCCGACCTGCTAGTCGAGGCTCGGGCAGGCAGCCTTCATCAGAGGCTGCGCGAACAGTCCGGATACGTGCTCGGTACCCGGGCTGGGACCGGTGAGGTCGTCTCCTGGCAGAAGAGCCTTCCAGTCCTGCTGAGCGACCTGGTCGATGCTGGACTCGAAGACGTCGAAGTCCTCCTCGAGCACCAGCTTCCCCACAGCAGGCAACGTGTGGACGTCATCCTGTCCGGAACGCACCCCCGCACCGGGGAGAGCTCGTTCGTATTCGTCGAGCTCAAGCAATGGTCGAAGGCCGAAGTCCACCTTGCCCAGGTACTCGACATCCCCGGCCTTCCCGGCCTGCACCTCCACCCGGTAGAACAAGTGCGCGGGTACTGCCAGTACTTCGTGGACCACACTCCGGCGCTCGCCGAGCGCCCCCAGGCAGTCCACGGGATCGCGTACCTGCACAATGCCCGCCGCGCCGATATCGACGGCCTCCTCCAGTACAAGGTCACCGAATACGGGCGACTGTTCACGATGGACGACAAGGCCGACCTCCGGCAGGCTTTCAACGCGGCACTCGACAAATCCGCGGAGCGAGGAAGCAACCTCGCCGCGGGCGACGAACTCCTCGGCTTCGAACACCGTCCGACCAAACCCTTGCTGGCGCTCGCGGCTGCGGAGATCAGGGACCGCGAGCAGTTCGTCCTGCTGGACGAGCAAAAGGTCGCCTACGAGTTGGTGATGCAGGCGGTCGAGCGTTCTCGCGCCGCCCAGACTCGTACTGTCGTCATCGTCGAGGGTGGTCCTGGATCAGGCAAAAGTGTGATCGCCTTGAGTCTCCTTGGCGATTTGGCTCGCCGCGGCCTTGCCGTCCACCACGCGACCGGCTCCAAGTCCTTCACGCAGACAATGCGGAAATACGCCGGCCGTGGAAGTACACGCGTACAGGGCTTGTTCAAGTATTTCAACACTTACGTCGGCTGTCAGCCGCGCGAGCTCGATGTCCTGATCTGCGACGAAGCACACCGCATTCGCGAGAAGGGCGTCACGCAGTACACGAAGAAGGAGCAGCGCGATCGCGCTGGTCGCCAAATCGACGAACTGATCAACGTTGCCACCGTACCGGTGTTCCTTCTCGACGAGAACCAGATCGTGCGACCCGGCGAGATGGGCTCACTGCGCGAAATCTCCGCAGCGGCCGAGTCACTCGGCTGCAAGGTGGAGGTCGTCCGGCTGCACGACCAGTTGCGCTGTGGCGGTTCGGTCTCCTACGACACCTGGGTCGCCCGCCTGCTGGGCTTAGGGCCGAATGTCGAACCGCCAGTCCCGTGGAGCAAGCTCGCAGGCCCGCTGGACGCGGGGATCACGGTGTCGAGTGCCGCATCGCCGCAAGCTTTGGAATCATGGGTGCTGCACCAAAAGGAACTGCACGGCGGAGTGCCCCGGCTCGCCGCCGGCTTCTGCTGGCCGTGGAGCGACCCGGTGATGACTCCGGACGGCCGTGCGCTGGTCGACGACGTCAAGATCGGTGGTTGGCAGCGTCCGTGGAACGCGAAGTCGGAACGGAACAAAGCTGTGGCTGGTGTCCCGGAATCCAACTACTGGGCCACGGACGAACGCGGCTTCGGGCAGGTGGGCTGCATCTACACCGCTCAGGGCTTCGAGTACGACTGGTCCGGGGTCATCTTCGGCTCCGATCTCGTTCGTCGCGACGGTATGTGGATTCCCCAGCGCCAGAACTCCGAGGACAGTGCCGTGAAACGAGCCGACGAACTGCATTTCGGCGCGCTGATCAAGAACACCTACAAGGTCCTGCTCACCCGCGGGATGCGCGGCACCGCCGTCTATTCGACCGACCCCGAGACCCAAGCGTTCTTGGAAGAGATGACCCAATAGCCCTCTGGCGCTCTGATCAGCCGCCTGCGGGACGGCCGTCAGGGTCCGTCATCGTGATGGCGCCACCCTGCGCTCGCAGGACAACGTCCGCTCGGTACTTCCCCTCGCCGAGAGCGGCGAGAGTGCCGAGGCTGACCATCCGCGTGGTCGCGCCGTCGCGGTCGAACACCAGCAGATTGCCGTCCTGGACATAGTCGCCACTGTGGGTGCCATCGCCCTCGATGGTGACGGGCCTGCCGAGTTCGCGTTCAATTCGCGCACCTGAAGCGGGGCCGGTGAGGACCTGTACCGACGTCCAGTCGCCGGGCGCCAGTTCCTTGAGCGGCCGCGAGCCACCTGTCCTGGCGAGATCGCCGATCGTCTTCTCGAGACCTTCGTCGAATTCCACTGTCACTCCTGGGGTGCTCGTGCCGCAGCCCACCACGAGGGCGAGCAGGACGAGCAGAGTCACTATCAAGCGCATGGGTCAGTATTGGTCCGGAGTCGCCGACGGGTCGCCGTGGTCGTCATCGTGCCCCGGATTGTCCGTGGGCCAAGGCTTGTTCTTGGTTTCGCGGGTCTCGCCAGGAGGCGATTCGTTGGACGATACCAGGGTGTCGTTCTTGTCGATGACCACCATTTTGCCGTCCTTGACGGCTTGTTCGATCAGGTTCGCCATCTGCTCGGGGCTGGCGTCCGGGTTGGCTCGTGCGATCGCGCGGCCGACTTCGTTGCTGTGCAGGTCCGTGGCCACCGGGACGTGGTGACTGCTCGGATTCCGCTCGTGCGCGGTGGCAAAGTCGCGCCCATTCTTCTCCGTACCGCTGCGTCATCATCGCGTTCCAATAAGCGTGGCGGAACGCGTCGGCGTGGCCGTCGGTCAGGCCTTTGCCCTCGAACTTTCCTTCGGCGACGTGCAGGGCGTCCTGCCGGATGTCGGCGAATTCCTTGAGCCCGAGCAAGCCCTTGCGCATTTGCAGATCGTCGAGCAACTTGGCTTCGGACTGGGTGATCTTCTCTTTCGAGAAACCCGCCCGTTCCGCGAGCCAGCCGGTCAAGCCGCTCGGCCACACTGTCGTGCCGTCTGTTTTGACCTGGTATTTCGCCAGGAGATCGCGATGCCGCTGTTCGTCGGCGATGCGGTCTTCGCCTGCCGCGGCGGCCGCAGCCAGCGTCGTCGCGCCGGCGTCACCGATCTCGCCGGCGAGGATGCGCTTGAGCACGGAATTCAATTCGGTGTCGATCTGGCCGGCGCGGGTCAGAATGGCTTCCACCTCGACCTGCACCAGCACGCTGGAGAGAAACCCGCCGGCGTTTTCGGTCTCGACGACTTTGCCGTTGTCGATCCGGAAACCGTTCTTGGCGGCGAAATCCTCGGTCGTCTCGACACTGCGCACCAAATCGCGCACCGCCTACTCAGTGTCATCGATGATCTTCACAGCCGCGGACAATCGCGCCGCGAGATCTTCGAGTTCCTGGCATCGGGCACGAAGATTCTCAGCCGCCGCGTCCGCTGCCTCCCCGGCCCACCCGGCGGGCTTGGCGCCGTCGATCTCGTCCTGCAAGCCGAGCACCTGACGGTTCTGCGCGGCCAAGTGGTCACCGATCTGCCTGATCCCGTCGAATTCCTACTCACCGGAGTCATCTCGAACCCGGTACGCGGTCGCGGCCGTGGTCAGCGATGCCGCGTAGGAATCCACCCCCTTCGCCCATACACCGATGGAGTTCTCCCAATGTGGCCCCAGCTCGGCGGCGGTCTTCGCCGACTCCGTTCCGGGCAATGTGCCGGAAAGCGCCGCCACCCGCTCCAGATCCAGCTCCCGAACGATTCCCGCGACTCGTTCGGCCTAATCGGCCGCGGCGCGCAAGGCTTTCGGATCAGCTTCGAACCCCGTCATAAACCCCCTCCCCTCGGTTCGAGGCTACTTGTCCCGTTTGGGAGGTTCAAGCCGCCGAGATCGCGCCTTAGGCCTCGTGGAAGTCGTCGAGGCGATGGGCTTCGGCCGAAGACTCCGTGGCGGCCAGCCAATGCGGATAGGTGACATAGACCAGCTCCGTGTCCTCGTCGGCCACGTAGACGAGCTCGGTCCCGGCCCGTAGGTAAATGACCTCGCCGGCCCGAGCCGTCACCGAGCCCGAGGGACCTTCGACGGTGAAAGTGCCGGAGGTGATGACGAGGGCCTCGTCGTAGGTCATCTTCCAGGGGTTCTTCTCCCCCTTGCTGTAGCGGGCGAAACCGACGGACATCTCCGCGCCGCTGTCTTGCGCGACGACGTCGGCCAGGAAGATCCGCTGGTCGAGCCGCTGGAACCAGGTCGAAGCATCATCGCTCGTGAAGTGTTCGACGGACATCCAGATCTCCTTAAGTGGAAGTTTCTCCACTTAGTTAACTGGAGAAAGTTCCACTTGTCCACCGGTTAGGCTGGCCGGGTGCTTCCCATCGCAGGAGCCGGGACTCCAGAGCGGGCGGACGCGGCTCGCAACCGGCAGAAGATCGTCCACGCGGCGGCCAGGCTCGTTGCGGCCAAAGGGATCGACGGGCTCGCGTTGGACGAGGTCGCGGTCGAGGCCGGTGTCGGGATCGGGACCGTGTATCGGCGGTTTCCGGACAAGGGGGCGTTGGCACAGGCGCTGCTCGACGAGAACGAGCGCGAGTTCCAGGAGGCGTTCATCAGCGGGCCGCCGCCGCTCGGGCCGGGGGCACCCGCATCCCACAGGCTGAAGGCGTTCATGGACGCGTATGTCGACAGGCTCGAGACGCATGGCGAGTTGCTCATGGTCGCGGAGACGGAGACGCCGATGGCGCGATTCGTGACCGGTGCGTACCGGCTGCACCACAGTCACCTGGTCGCGCTGATCAGCGAAATCGAGCCGGACGCCGACGCGCATTTCAGGGCCGACGCGCTGCTCGCGCCACTGGCGGCGGCACAATACGTCTACCAGCGACGAAGCATGACGCCTGAACAGATCAAAGCGGGTTTGAGCGACCTGTGCCGGCTAAATGACTAAGACTGAAAAAGGGGTGGCATGGATCTCGCGGTGAAGTCCGAACTGGTCGAGCAGGTGCGCGCGTTCACCGAATGGGTGGGCGCGGGGCGGAAACTCACCAGACCGGGCGTCTCACCTTGGCTGACGCCAAAGCACTGGTGCCGTTGTTGAAGACCGGTGACGTGCTCGAAAAAAACATCGGCAGCCACGTGTACCGGACCAGGTCGAGCGAGCGTCTCCTCAACCTGATGCTCGTCGTGGAGTGCGCCAAGGCGGCGGGGCTGGTTCGCAAGACCGGGCAACGGCTGGTTCCGGTGAAGAAGAACCAGGCGCTTCTCAAGGACCCAAAGAAACTGTGGCTCGCGTTGTTCACCGGGTTCGAGAACCTGGGCGAGGCGTTCCTGCACTCGGGATTCGGCGAGTCACTGCTGCGCCCGGAGTTCGCGCACGGCAGCCGCGCCGCGTTGGCGGCGTTGTACGGTGCGGACGGTGCTGTCACGATCGCGAACTTGTGCGCGCTGGTCTGGGACATCGTAAGCGCGCCTTATGTGTTGGAAGATCTCAACGAACTCCAGCTCGAGACTTTGCGCAGCGCCACCGATCGCGATACCAAGAGCGTGCTCGAGGCCCTTCGGCAATTGGGGGCCGTGACCCTCCGGGACGAATCAGCCGAGCTGACCGAGCTCGGCCGATCTGGTATGCGACGGCTCTTGGGCGAGCCGGAGGCCGGCGATCCGGTCTACCAGGTGAAGATCACCCTGTTGGAAATCGAGAGTCTCCCGGTGTGGCGGCGGGTGCTGGTTCCGGCGGCCATTCCGCTCGACCGGTTGCACCTCGTCATCCAGGCCGCGATGGGTTGGGAGAACTACCACCTGCACTACTTCCTCGACGGGAAGACCTACTACGGCGAAGCCGAGCCCGAGCTTCAGTACCGCGACGAACGCAAGGTGCGGCTGGACGACCTCGTGAAGCCAGGCGGCCGCCTTTTGTACAACTACGACTTCGGCGACAACTGGGACCACGAGATCCTCGTCGAGGAAGCCACGGTCGCCACGGCCGATGGGCGCTACCCGCGCTGCATCGCGGGCGAAGCGGCGTGCCCGCCGGAGGACGTCGGCGGCACCGGAGGGTATGCCCGGATGATCCAGATCCTCGGCGATCCCGGACACCCGGAACACCAGGACGTCGTCGGCTGGCTCGGTCTCGACGACCCGGGCCAATTCGATCCGGAACACTTCGACCTCGACGAAGCCAACCAGGACCTCGCCCTGGCCAATGGCCTAGCGGATCTCTACCGGCCCAACGCGTAGGACGCCGTCGTCCAGCGGCACGCAGCGCTTCCCGCCGCGGCCCCGCAAGGCACGGAAAGTGCCCGACGGGTAGACGACCTCCATCCAAGCGCACGGATTCGCGGGCCGGTGGACCTCGAACCGCACGGGGCCATCGCCCGAGTCCAGCGTGACAACAGACCCCCGCGGCAAAGCGTCCACGTCGAAGCCAGAGAGCACGATGTTCCGCCGGGCAAGCAGCGGATCGCCCGGCACGGAGGCGGAGAACAGCGTGACCGCGGCGGAACGATGCGCGGGGTGGTTGAAGTACCGGTCCCCGACCAGCCCCAGTCCCGCGCGCACCTCGACGTGGTCGCGCGAGACCGGCACTGGATCAGGACGAGGGCCGTCAGAGGGACGGCCCTCGTACGCATGCACCGCGGAGACGTGCAGCGCGACGATCAGCGCTCGCCGAGTTGCCATTCCGGCCGCACGTAGTGGCAGGTGTAGCCGTTCGGGATGCGCTCCAGGTAGTCCTGGTGCTCCGGCTCGGCCTCCCAGAAGTCACCGGCCTGGGTCACCTCGGTGACGACCTTGCCCGGCCACTTGCCGGAGGCGTCGACGTCCGCGATTGTCTGTTCGGCGACCTGCTTCTGCTTGTCGTCGGTGTAGTAGATCGCCGACCGGTAGCTGGTGCCGATGTCGTTGCCCTGGCGGTTGCGCGTCGTCGGATCGTGGATCTGGAAGAAGAACTCCAGGATCTGCCGGTACGTGAGCTGCGCCGGGTCGAAGACGATCTCGATGCCTTCGGCGTGGGAGCCGTGGTTGCGGTAGGTCGCGTTCGGCACGTCGCCGCCGGTGTAGCCGACCCTGGTGGAGACGACCCCGGGGTGCCGGCGGAACAGGTCCTGCATGCCCCAGAAGCAGCCGCCCGCGAGAACAGCCTTTTCCGTCACTGTAGATCTCCTTCGGTCGTTGACACCCAGTACAACGTGTCGCACCGCCCCTGTCATCCCCGTCCAAGTGTGACGGAACGCTTACGTCCGCCGTGCGTCTCACGCTAGGTGAAAACCCTGCTCGCGGTCCTGGCCCTCCTTCTCGCCGGCTGTGCGACGGCCCCACCGAGCCCGACGCCCGAAGACGCCTTCCGGTTCGGCGGGATCTCCATGCCCGCGAGCGGCAAGGTGCTGGAGACGAAGTACGACCGCGGCATCGACTCGAGGTACGTCGTCGTCCTCACCCTTCCGGCGGAGGACGTGCCCAAGCTGCTCGAGGCGTCGAACTTCGCGCCCGGGGTCAGGGAGGACGACCGGCTCGTGGAGGGTCGCCATGTCTACCGCAAGGTCACCGTCGAAGGGACCACGGTGCGCCTCGAGATGTTCACGACGTGAGCACTCTGCGTGAAAATGATGGGCCGTTCGAACTCGCCTGGGTGACCCCCTAACGTGTACCTCCACGCACCATCCGCCGGAGGACGCATGGATCCGTTCCGTGTACCGCCCGAGCTGTTCCGTTTCAGCGACGGGAGCAGATCCGGGCTCCCCCTGGCGATCCTGCACGCCTTCGGTGAGGCGAACGAGCGGCTCGAGACGGCGCTCGGGATCGACGACGTCCGCACGAGGCTGCGCGAAGTCGGCTGGCTGGAGACGCTCGACGACGAAGACCTCGTCAAAGCGCTGGACCAGCTCAAGGGCCAGGGCCACCTCGACGTCGTCCAGAGCCACGCGGGCGACTACCGGACCGCGTCCGAGTACGAGCGCCGCAATCTCAAGTACGCGCTGACCCGGCAGGGTGAAGCGGCGTACGCGGGTGTGGTCCGCGCGAGTGAGGTGCTCAACGCGAGCGGGGCGCTCCAGACCGCGACGCTCGAAGCGCTGGGTGAGCGGCTCGGCGAGCTCGCGAAGCAGCTCGAAGACGGCACCGACAAGCGCGTGTTCAGCACGCTCGCCGAAGTCGAGAGCCACCTCGAAGCGTTCCGCGACAACACGAAGCGCTTCAACGGCGACCTCCAGCGTCTGCTGCACGCGGAAGCCGACCTGGCGACGTTTCACGAGGTCAAAGCGGCCACGGTCGCGTATCTGCAGGAGTTCCTGAACGACCTCGAACATCACACGCACACCATCGCCACCCGCATCAAGGAGATCGACGACCACGGCATCGAGCGCGTGCATCGGCGGGCGCTCAACGGGGCGACACTTCGGAACCCCGATCAGCGCTGGCTCGACGTCCGCAAGGCGCGCTGGGACGGGCTTCGCGCCTGGTTCCTGCCTGAAGACGGCGCGACGCCGCGGGTCGAGGACCTTCACAACCTCGCGCGGCGGGCGATCATCACGCTTCTCCAGGTCCTCGACCGGATCACCGAGTCACGGCGGCGCGCGAGCAGCGCGGTCGCCGATTTCCGTGAGCTGGCGCGGTGGTTCACCGTCGTCCCGGCGCAGGAGGACCTGCATCGCCTGTGGTCCACGATGTTCGGGCTGAGCTCGGCGCGGCACGCGCACCTCGCCCACGCGGACCCGGAAGTGGTCAGCACGACGGCCTCGTGGCTCGACGCGCCGCCGGTCGAGGTGTCGGAACTGCTGCGCTCGGCGGGCCGCACCGAGCGGTTCACCAGGACCGGGCGGGTCCGCGACGTCACCGCGATCCGGGCGGCACGGGTCCAGCAGGCGATCGCGGAACGCGCCGAACTCGAAGCGGCGTGGAACATGCTCGACACCGGCGGCGTCGTGCGGCTTTCGGCGTTCGAGAAGCTGGACCACAGCGTTTTCGAGCGGCTGCTGGACCTGCTGGGACAGGCGCTGGGCAGGCCTCCCGGCGCGGAGGGCACCCGGCGGAGCACGACGTCCGACGGCCAGATCGAGATCATCCTGCGGCCGCCACGGAACGGCGCGGCCGCCCGTTTGACCACCACGCGCGGCGTCTTCCGGGGCCCCGACTACGAGATCGAGATCAGTACGGCCGGAGGCGGTGCGTGAGCCTCACGAACCAACTGGTCATCGCGGAACGCGAAGAGGTCGCGCGCGGGATCCGGGCCCTGCTGGCCACTCCGCTGATCGGCGAACGCGGCTCCCCCGAGACCTTCGACCTCATCCGGCGCCGCCGCGAACCCATCCGGCAGTGGTTCGACTACTACTGCGGCTGGACGCTCACCGTCGAACCCCGGCTCGGCTACGCCCGGCTGGTCAAGGTCCGCGCGTCCGCCGACCCCACCCGCCCGGCGCGGCGGTTGCGGTCCGGGCGCGCGGCGTTCGACCGTCGCCGCTACGTCCTGCTGTGCGTGGTGGCGGCCGAACTGCTGACCGTGCCGGTGACGACCATCGGACTCCTCGCCGGCCGCGTCGCGCAGGCGAGCGCCGCCGACGATCTCGTCACGACCTTCGACGGCGCGGTCCGGGCGGAGCGTCTCGCGTTCGTCGACGTCCTCAAACTGCTGGAGTCCTACGCCGTCCTCGAAGCCGCGGACGGCGATCCGGAGTCCTTTGTGGATGATCCAGCCGCGAAGGTGCTGTTCCGGGTCGACGCGACCCTTTTGCTGCGGCTGCTCGCCGCGCCGGTCGGGCCGTCGCAGCTGGCCGTGCCCGCCGACGACGTCGCGTTGCGGTTCGAGGAACTGCTGGAGGCGGTGTCGCACGAGCAGCGCTACGGCCTTTCGTCGGGCCGCCACGAGGACACGCCGAGCGCGTCCGACGTGCAGCGGAACCTGTGGCTGCGGCACACCGTGTTCCGCCGTCTGGTCGACGATCCGGTGCTGTACTTCGCCGAACTGACCGCGGAAGAGCGCGCGTACCTCGGCACGCCGACCGGACGCCAGTTGCTACGGCGAGCCGCGGAGCAGGGCGGTTTCGTCCTCGAAGAACGCGCGGAGGGCGTGCTGCTCGTCGACGTCGACGGGCTGGCCACCGACGAGAGGTTCCCGGACGACGGCAGCAACGCCAAGGTCGCCGCGCTCCTGCTGCTCGACGCGCTCGACGAGCCGCGCACCACCGATTACCTGCAGAAGGCCACCGCCAAACTGCTGAAACGCTTCCCGCGCTGGGCCAAGACCTACCGGGGCAAGGACGGTGTGCGGCGGCTGACCGTCGACGCGCTCGCCGTGCTGACCGGCTTCGGCCTGATCCGCACCGAAGCCGAACTCGTCCGGCCGCTCCCGGCCGCCGCGAGGTACACCGACCGCACCGAGGAGGCGCCGTGACCGTGACGAGGTGGATTCCCTCCCGTGCGGGCATTCTCAACATCTGGCGCTACTACGACGAGATCTTCGAGTTCCACGACGGGCGCCTGCTGTTGCGCGGCCCCAACGGGAGCGGGAAGTCCAAGGCGCTGGAGCTGCTGCTGCCGTTCCTGTTCGACGCGAGCCTGCGCGCCAACCGGTTGTCGACCTTCGGCACCAGCGAACGCAGCATGCACTGGAACCTCATGGGCGAAGGCGCTTCCGGCGCCACGCGCGTCGGGTACGTCTGGCTCGAATTCGGTATGGCGGGCGAGAAGTGGTTCACCTGCGGGGCTCGGCTGCAGGCCAGCACGCACACCAGCACGGTGCACGCCGACTTCTTCACCACCGATCTGCGTGTGGGCGACGGCGTGGCGCTGGTCAACGAGGCGGGTCAGCCGCTGACCAAGAACGCGCTGGAAGAGGCCCTCGGCGAACACGGCACGGTGCACGACGGCGCGGCCGAGTACCGCGCCGAGATCCGCGCGAAACTGTTCCCCACCTTGAGCGAGCAGCGGTACGACGCGCTGATCACCGCCCTGCTCCAGCTGCGGATGCCCAAACTCTCGCAGCGGCTCGACCCGAGCCTGCTGTCCAACCTGCTCTCCCGCGCGCTTCCGCCGTTGGGGCAGCAGGAGATCGCGGATCTCGCCGAGGGTTTCGAACGGCTCGACGCGCAACGCGAACGGCTGGGCTCGTTGGAGACCGAGGTCGACGCGACCCGTGCGCTCGCCGCGCGGCAGAAGACCTACGCCCAGCGTGTGCTGCGCGCGGGCGCCGCGAACCTCATCAACGCGACCACCGAACTCGACGGACTCGCCGCGGCCGCCCGCCGTTCGGCCGAGGAGCACGACGAGGTCGCCGCGAAGAAGGAGGCCGCCGAGGAACGGGCGGCGAAGCTCGAGAAGGACGTCGAAGAGGCCGAAGCCCGGCTCTCCGGGCTGACCGAATCCGAGTCGTACCGCAAGGGCCAGGAGCTCGACAAGCTGCGGCAACGGACCCTGTCCGCGCGCGAAAAGGCCGAGGCGCTGCGGGCGGACGCGGATCGGCTCCGTGCCGAGGCGGACGCCGACGAGGAGCGCTCGCGGAAGGCGAAGCAGGTCGCGAAACGACAGGCCGACCTCGTGCGCTCGCTGGAGACCGAGGTCCGCGCCGCCGCGACCCGCGCGAACCTGGCCGGGGTGCACGACGAACTCGTCGCCGGACTGGACGAACCGGCCCGGCTCCGGCCGCTGCTGCAGGCCGCCGTCCGCGGCAAGCGCGACCAGGTCGAAGCGCTCGGCTTGGCGCTGGACAAGCACGAACGCGCCGTCGGACGGCGTCACCAGGCCGAGGCGGACCTGGACCGCGCGCGATCGGATTTCTCGGCCCTGCAGGAGCGGGTGGATCTCACGACGGCGACGCGGGAACTCGCGCTGAGCGATCTGCGCACCCGGCTCGCCGAATGGGCGATCGGCTGCCGTGAGCTGCGGTTCCCCGACGTGGAAGCGGTCGTGCGGGACGCCGAGGCGGAGGTCTCGCTGCTGGGCAGGCTCAGCGCCGTCGCCGAGACCGTGCTCGAAGACATCATCCGGCGGGAGGCGGCGATCGGTGCCACGCTGGCCACCGTGCGCGCCGAGCACGACGAGCTCCTCGTCGAGGCGGGCTTGCTCGAAACGAAGGACGTCCTCGCGCCCGAGCCGCCGCGCACCCGCACCGCGGACCGGACCGAGATGAGCGGCGCGCCGCTGTGGCGGCTGGTCGATTTCGCCGGCTCTGTCCCGGAAAGCACGCACGCGGGGATCGAGGCCGCGCTCGAAGGCGCCGGTCTGCTGGACGCCTGGGTGAACTCCCACGGCGTCGTCGAAGGACACGACGTGCTCGCGGAGGCCGGGACGCTGCCAGTGGCCTCCGGCCGTTCGCTCGCCGACGTCCTCGTGCCGGAGCTCGACGCGGAGCTTTCCCCGGCGAAGATCCGCCGGATCCTGGAAGTGATCGCCTTCGACGACACGCTTCCCGCAGGGCCGGCCGCGGTCGGCGCGGACGGCGGCTGGCGGATGGGCAGCCTGTCGGGCAGCTGGTCGAAGGACGCTCCGGCGTACATCGGTGGTTCCGCCCGCTCGCGCGCCAGGGAGCGCCGGATCGCCGGACTGAGGGACGAGATCTCCCTCCGTGAGAAGACCATCGCCGAGCTGGAAGGCGAACTGGCCGGGCTGCGCGGCAGGCGCGAGCTGATCAAGATCGAACGCGCCGCCCGGCCCGGTCACGACGATCTCCTTGCCGCGACAGGGGAATTGACCGCGGCCGAGGCCGAGCTGACCGCCGCCGACGCCGCCGTCCGGCATCGGGAAACCATCGTCGCCGCGCTGGAGATCGAGGCCAAGACCGCGCTCCACGCGCTGACCGCCCAGGCTTCGGAGAGCGGGCTGCCGACCGAACGCGCGGCGCTGGCCTCGCTCGCCACGGCCCTGCGCACCTACTCGGACCAGGGCGAGAACTGGCTGTACGAGCACGGGAATCTGCTCACCGCGACTCAGCGGGCCGAGCTGTGCGCCGAACAGGCCGACCGGTCGGAGGCGAACGCGGCCCGGCGCGAGGACGAGGCTTCCGAAGCTGAGGCCGAACGCACCAAGCTCACCGCGATGCTCGAAGCGATCGACGGGACCGCGGGCAGCGGCCAGCGCGAGGTGCTCGCCGAAATCGACGGCCTGCGCACGAAACTGCGTGAACTCTCGGGCGAACTCCGCGCCGCGAACGCCGACGCCAAGGAGCTCGCGGTGTCGCTGGGCGCGCTCGGCGTCCGGCGGACGACCGACGCGCGAGCCCGTGAGGACGCCGCCGGGAAGCAGGACGCCGCCGCGCTCCGGTTCCGGAAGCTCGCCACCGGGATCTTCCCCGCGGACGGCGGAATCGAAGACCTGCCGAAGTTCCAGGCCACCCTGTCCGCCTCCGAAAGTGTCCGGGCGGCGCTCGACACGGCCCGGCTGGTGGCCGCGGCGTGGCCGTCCGTGCCGCACGCGCCGAGCAACCTCGGCGAGGCGCTGCACCGGCTCTCCGAAGCCGTGCACACCTGCCGGAACACGCTCAGCTCGCGCGCGGAACTCGATCTGGAGACCGATGAGGACGTCCAGATCTTCACCGCCGTCGTCGACGGGCTGCGGGTCGGCGCGGCCGAACTGCTGAAGATCCTTTACGCCGAAGCGGAACAGAGCAGGCACGAGATCACCGACCGCGAGAGCGATCTGTTCGACAAGACGCTGACCGGCGACACCCGCCGTCATCTCGCGGCCCGCATCCGGCAGGCCAACGACCTCGTCGACGGCATGAACGCGCGGCTGGAACGCGTGCGGACCGCGTCGAGGGTCGCCGTCCGGCTGGTCTGGCAGGTCTCCCCGGATCTGCCACCGGGCACCAAGACCGCGCGGGATCTGCTGCTGAAGGATCCGGATCAGCTGACCGCCGAAGATCGCGTGTCACTGCACAGGTTCTTCCGTGAGCGCGTCGAGCAGGCGAAGGCGGACGACACGGCGACCAGCTGGGAGCAGCAGCTCGCGCAGGTCTTCGATTACACGTCGTGGCACCGGTTCGTAGTCAAGGTGGACCGCGCGAACGGGGCGGGCTGGCAGCTGCTGACCAAGAAGCTGCACGGCGCGCTTTCCGGTGGGGAGAAGGCGATCGCGCTGCACCTGCCGCTGTTCGCCGCCGTCGCCGCGCACTACCAGGCCGCCCCCGAGGCGCCGAGGGTGATCCTGCTCGACGAGGTGTTCGTCGGCGTCGACACCACCAACCGGGGGCAGGTGTTCGGCCTGCTGTCCGCGCTCGACCTCGACCTGATGCTGACGTCGGACCACGAATGGTGCACCTACGCCGAACTCGGCGGCGTCGGGATCCACCAGCTCATCACCGGCGGCGACGGCGACGACGCGGTCACCACGGCGCGGTTCACCTGGAACGGCCACGATCTTCAGCCTGCGGGGCATTAGGGCGTCGTTGGTTGTGTCCTTTCTGGACGGACTGGTGTCATTGCCGAAAAACGGCGACGCCAGGCGGGCGGCCTTGGCCTGCGTCTTTCGTCGAGGTCTCGTTGCCGGAAATCGGCGGGCTTCCTGAGCGACAGTCGTCTGTCGACGCCTTGTTGTCGAAATTCGGCGACGTCACGTGGTGGCCATAGTCGACAGTGGACCGCCGAGTTACCGAAAAACGGCGAGGGCGTCAGGCTCTCCTGGGCAACAGGCGACCGTCGGAGCCTCGTTGCCGAAATTCGGCGACGCATCCAAGACTTGCACCCGACAAATCCCCACCGAGACCTCATTACCGAAAATCGGTAATGCGTTGCGGTGCCTACGGGCCAGGAATTGTCGGTGGCGGGCCGTAGGTTCGTGGGGTGGATACTCATTCCGCGCCTGTGGCGCTTCTGGAAAGCCTCACCGATCCCGAGGTGCTGGCAGCGGTGAACGATGCCGCGAATCT
>NZ_JBIWKX010000050.1:0-57583 GCF_044765885.1 Amycolatopsis sp. NPDC102389 | reverse complement strand
CAACCCCCGCGGGCCGGCTGGGGGGGGGGGGGGGGGGGTGCGCCCCCCCCCCCCCCCCCCCCCCCCCCCCCCCCCACGACTCACCCGCGCCGACCATGCCACGTTTGCCTTACCCCTCAAATAACCGTCCTTACCACTCACGAGGCGGATCAGGCGGCTTCGTGGGTCAGCAGCCACTGCTTCGCCGGGACACCCCACCGGAAGTTCCCCACGCCGCCACCGGTCCGCACCACCCGGTGGCACGGCACGAACAACGCCGCCGCGTTCTTCGCGCACGCCGACGCGGCCGCCCGCACCGCCGCCGGATTCCCCGCCAGCGTCGCGTATTCCGCGTAGCTGACCGGCTCGCCCGCGGGCACCTTCCGCAGGATTTCCCAAGCGTGCTCCCGGAAAGCGCCGGACCGCTGCCGCACCTCGATATCGGCGACCGCGTCCAGTTCGCCATCGTGGTAGCGGCGGATCGCGGTGCTCACCGGGCCCAAGTCCCGTCGCTGCTTCACTTCGCCGGGTGCGAGCGACGGCGAGATCAGCGGCGTCAGTTCGGCGACGTCGCCGGTCCAGCCCGAAGCGAGCACGGCCCCGTCGCCCGCCACCACGGCGGTGAACGGGCCGATCTTCGTGTCCATTGTGGACCAATACGCGATGCTCATGTTCTTCCCTTTCAAGCGCGAAGCAGGTACATGCCGGCGTACGAGGACCAGGGCTGCCAGGCCCGTCCGCGTTCGGCCAGCGTCTTCTCGTCGTCGGCGATGCCCAGCGCCGCCGCTCCCCGGCGCAGCGCCGGATCACCGGTCAGCAGGACGTCCGGAGCGCCCAGGACACGCATCAGGACGTAGTCCGCGGTGCTCGGCCCGATGTCCGGCAGCTCCAACAGCTCCGCCCGCAACTCCATCGGGTCACGGCCGACGTGCACCGACACCCCGTCCGCCAGCGCGCGGGCCACCGCGGTCACTCGTTCCGGGCCGTGTTCGGCGACCTGGGCCGCCGTCGGGAACAGCGTTGTCAGCCCTTCCAGTGACTCGTCGCAGCTGGGCAGGCGTTCACCGAGTTCGCCGGCGATCGCGGCCGTCTCGGCGGGGGACAAGAGCGCGCGCAGCACGAGCTCGTCGCCGTCGACAGCGCCGGGCACCCGGATACCGGGGATCGCCTCGACCAGCGGCGCGAGGGCGGGATCGGCCCCGAGGACCCGCGCGACCGCCTCGGGATCGGCGTCGAGGTCGAGCAGCCGTCGCACCCTGGCCACCGTGCTGCTCAGGTCGCGCAGGTCGGTGAGCCGCAGGTCGCAGCGGACGTGGTCGTCCTTCGGCGTCAGCCACACCACGCCGGGGCCGTGCGCGAGCCGCAGCGTGCGCCCGTAGCCGGTCACTCCGGATTCGTCGCCCGTCACGTGCTCGACACCGGGGACGGCCCGGTCGGCCAGGAAGTTCAGCACCCCGTCGGCGTCGAACGGCTTGCGGAACGGCAGCCGCAGGCTCAGGCGGGTCCCGGTCGGCAACTCTTCGGCCTTACGACGTCGCAGACTCGCGGCACGAAGCTGTGAAGGCGTCGTCGCGAAGACCTCCCGGATCGTCTCGTTGAACTGGCGGACGCTGGAGAAACCCGCCGCGAACGCGACGTCGGTCAGCGGGAGCCCGGACATCTCGATCAGCAGCCGCGCCGAGTGCGCACGGTGCGCCCTCGCCAGCGCCAGCGGACCGGCGCCGAGTTCCGCGGTGAGGACGCGGCCGAGCTGCCGTTCGGAATAGCCGAGCCGCCGCGCGAGCCCCGGGACGCCGTCGCGTTCGACGGTGCCGTCCGAGATGAGCCGCATCGCCCGTGCGGCGAGGTCGGCCCGGATGTCCCAGTCGGGCGAGCCGGGGACCGCGTCGGGCAGGCAGCGGCGGCAGGCGCGGAAGCCGTTGGACTGGGCGGCCGCCGACGTCGGGTAGAAGCGGACGTTCTGCTGTTTCGGCGTCGACGCGGGGCAGGACGGGCGGCAATAGATCCCGGTGGTGGCGACGGCCATGATGAACTGGCCGTCGAACCGGGAATCACGGGCGGCGACGGCGCGGTAACACCGTTCGGTGTCGCGCCAGACGGCCCGTTCGGCCAGGGTCTGCTCGGTCATGACATCGATCGTGCCACCAGGCAGGGGGCTCGGCTGGCGGAAATCCGACACGGCGATCAAGGCCTCGGCGGATGGGGCGGCGGGCGGCACGTAGACTTCTGGCCCGTGAGTCTCACCCTCGGCATCGTCGGCCTGCCCAACGTCGGCAAGTCCACCCTGTTCAACGCGCTGACCCGCAACGACGTGCTCGCGGCGAACTACCCGTTCGCGACGATCGAGCCCAACGTCGGTGTCGTCCCGCTGCCGGATCCGCGGCTGGACCAGCTCGCCGAGGTCTTCGGGTCCGAGCGGACCGTGCCCGCCGTCGTGTCCTTTGTGGACATCGCGGGCATCGTGAAGGGCGCCTCCGAGGGTGCGGGGCTCGGCAACAAGTTCCTCGCGAACATCCGCGAGGCCAACGCGATCTGCCAGGTCGTCCGGGTCTTCGACGACCCGGACGTGATCCACGTCGACGACCGGGTCGACCCGGCCAGTGACATCGAGACGATCAACACCGAGCTGATCCTCGCCGACCTGCAGACCCTGGAGAAGGCGCTGCACCGGCTCGAGAAGGAGGCGCGGACCAAGAAGGAAGCCAAGCCCGCCCTCGACAACGCGATCAAGGCCAAGGAGATCCTCGACGCCGGGCGCACCCTGTTCCAGGCGCAGAAGGAGGTCGACTTCGAGGCGCTGCGCGAGCTGAGCCTGCTCACCACGAAGCCGTTCCTCTACGTCTTCAACGCCGACGAAGGCATCCTCACCGACGACTCCCGCCGCGAGGAGCTGGCCAAGATGGTCGCCCCCGCGGACGCGGTGTTCCTCGACGCCAAGGTCGAAGCGGAACTGCTCGAACTGGACGACGAAGAGTCCGTGCGCGAACTGCTGGAGTCCGTCGGCCAGCACGAGCCGGGCCTCTACTCGCTCGCGCGCGCCGGCTTCCACACCCTCGGCCTGCAGACGTACCTGACCGCCGGCCCCAAGGAGTCGCGCGCCTGGACGATCCCGCAGGGCGCGACCGCCCCGCAGGCCGCGGGCGTCATCCACACCGACTTCGAGCGCGGCTTCATCAAGGCCGAGGTCGTGTCCTTCGCCGACCTGATCGAGAACGGCTCCATGGCCGCCGCCCGGTCCGCGGGCAAGGTGCGCATGGAGGGCAAGGACTACGTCATGGCCGACGGCGACGTGGTGGAGTTCCGCTTCAACGTCTGATGTCGACCTGCAGGAACTCCCGGAACTCCGCGGTGCCTGCCTGATCGTTCAACGCGGCGTTCCACCGCGCGATGTCCACTTCCGGGACGTCGGCGTCGAGCGGCAGGAAGACTCGCACCGCGTTCGGCCACCGCTCGAAGAACCCGGCGGCGGCCGAGGCCGTCAACGCCTGTGCGATCGAGTCCCACACCGTCCTCCGGAACTCGCGAAGGTCCGAATCGGTGCAGCGTCGCATCGCCCGTTCCGCCTCGGCGCGGATCGGCTCCAGCGGGTCGTCGATCCCCTCGGCCCCGCGGATGTCCAGGTCCCACTCGCCGAGGTGCCATTTCGCGTCGATGGCGAACTCCGGATCCTCGGCGATCATCTCGTCGAGATGTCGCCGCGAATGCGCGAAGGCGACGATCGACGTGGCGTCGGCGTCGGTCGCGATACCGACGCCGGCCACGCCGTCCGACGGAAGCATGGATGCCGACCGCGACGAGGCGCTCGCGATCGCCAGGGAGTTCATCGACGGCGACTTCGAGGCTCTTCGCGCACGTTCCTGGAAGCGTGACGCCCGACTTGATCATGATACCGAAGTGGTATCATGGACCCATGGCGATGACGTTGAGGCTGAACGATGAGCAGGAGCGCGCGTTGGCCTTGCTCGCCGAGGCCAACGGGGTGAGCAAGCACGAAGCGATCGTGCGGGCGATCACCGACGCCGCTGCCCGATCCGTCCGTGACGATCGAGTGCGCGCCCTGTCGCGTGACGGGCGGGCGCGTTACGCGTCGTTGCTCGATCGCCTGGCGCAGTGAAGATCGAGTACCTGACCCTGGACGACCTGCTCACGCTCGCGACCGACCTGGGTGTTTCCCGGGTTCGGGATCTGGGCTTGCTCGACGCGGCGGCGCATCGGCCACGGTCGTCGCTGATGGGGCAGGACGCTTACCCGGGTCCGCATGAGAAAGCGGCGGTTCTGCTGGAGTCGATCGTCCGTAACCACCCGCTCATCGACGGCAACAAGCGGCTGGGCTGGATGGCGGTCTTCGTTTTCTACGGCCTCAACGGTGTCGACCTGGAAGCGCCGGAGGACGACGCGTACGAGCTGGTGATCGCGGCGGCGACCGGGGCCGTCGCCTACGAGGAAGCGGCCCAGCGCCTTGCGGAGTGGGCACGCCCCGAAG
The DNA here is from genome assembly GCF_044765885.1 of Amycolatopsis sp. NPDC102389. Lineage (NCBI taxonomy): Bacteria > Bacillati > Actinomycetota > Actinomycetes > Pseudonocardiales > Pseudonocardiaceae > Amycolatopsis > Amycolatopsis sp. NPDC102389. The sequence goes on along the minus strand of NZ_JBIWKX010000050.1, from coordinate 53,121 downwards.
TCGTCTGATCAGACGCCGTAGCGGTCCTGGGACATCGTCGCGGGCGGCTTGCCGTGCCGCGCCGTGTAAGCCGCCACGATCTCGTCCGTCGTGTCCTCCCCGGCCTGGAGGCGGACCAGGTACGGCACCACCCAGTGCAGGTCCGCCTCGTCGAACTCCTCCGCCCAGGACGGGCTGAGCCCGGTCCGGGACTCGTCGAGCACCTGGGAGAGGGCGACCTGTCCACCCGCGTTCACGGGATGCGGGCCCACCGAGATCGAAACGCGGGAAGCGGCGCCGGCCGGGTGCAGAGCCACCTCCATGGGGTGCGGGTGGCGGCCGGGTGCCGTGCGCGCGATCACGAGGAACCGCAGAGGCCGGCGTTTCGTCTTCTTCATGCGGCCATTCGAGCACGCCGCCACGGACCGAGGATGAACCGCATGACGAGCCCCGCCCTTTCACCGCGCGCCCATGTACTGGCGCGCGCGAACGAGTCCACGTGGGCGTCATGAGCGAGGTCCTCTTCATCCGCGAGAACCCCTGGATGCCGCGAGTGATCCGCGCGGACGGCGAGCTCAGGCTCGAACTCGATGCCGGGGCCAACGCCAACCACGACCCTCGTAGGTTCGCCTTCCCGGTCTCGGAGGCCCATCTCGAGGTGCTCCGGGACGACCTGACCCGGCACCTGCTGCTGTGGAGCGCGATCCTGCCGCTGTGCGAGGCGGCCGGGACCTGGGGGCCTCTCGACGAACCGGCGGCGGTCGCGTTGCTGGACCCGATCCTCTTCGGTACGCCGTCCGACGTCGAGTCGTTGTTCCGGGACATTCGCCGGGACATACGCCGGCTCGTCGCTCAGGGCGCGGACGTCGAGTTGCTCGAACGCGGGCAGCTCTTCGTGGCGTTGCGCTCCGCGAGCGCGTGGTCCGATTGGTCGCTCGTCCGCGAGTACGACGCGAACCGTCAGCGCGCCGGGCTTGCCCCGCTCGACAAGGCGCTGCTCAAGTACACGGGCCGCTATCCGCGCGGCGAGAAGGGACCGGCCCGGGATCCGGGCGCCGTCGATCCCGGCCTGCTTCCCGAGGTCACGCGGGTGATCGCCACCGCGGAGCAGGCGTGCGCCGGGATGCGGATCTCCCGCGACCGGCGAAGAGGCGAGCACGCCGTGAAGCAGCGTGACTGGCGGCGAATCGAGGAGAAGGTCCAGCGCGAGGTTCGCCGCGCCTTCCCGGTTCTCGCCGGCGACGCGGTGCGCGCGGTGAGCTTCCTGATGTGCTCGGAAGCCGCCGACAAGGCCAGAAAGCAAGGATGACGATGAGACCACTGACCTTCAGCGACGCCAAGGGCAACGAGTTCGACGAGTCGATGCTCCGGCGGACCCACCCCCGCGAGCTGCGCCGCCGGCTGGAGATCCTGACCCGCATCGACGGGCACGAGCCGGTGACGGTCGACGGGGTCACGCACTTCGGCTTCGGCAACGGCGGCGGCGACACCGTCAACGCCTGGTTCACCGCCGAGGGCCGCGGTCTCGTGGTGACGTTCGACCACATCGGCGAACTCAACTTCTACGAAGACCCGCAGGCGCAGGCGGCGCTCTACGACGGCGTACCGGCTGACCTGCTCGCTCTGGTGAGGAACGTGCCCGAAGCGGATACGACGCTCAATGCCTCGCATCCCGACGGCGGCACCCTCGTGGTCGCCTCCGGCGTCTTCACCTTCTCCGGTCCCTGCGCCATGGCGGACGGGCTGGTGTCCCACTTGCAGGAGAAAGAGCTGGGTATCGAGGAAACCGGGGTCGGCTGGCTTCTGGAGGGTTTTCTCGCGCTGGAGGACTTCACTCCGGCCGCGGTCGCCGAAGCCGTGGCGTGGTGGGGTGCCGAGGACATCGCGAAAGGTTTCAGCGCGGCGGGCGAGCCGGAGCGGGTCGTGCCGTTCGACCGGGAGACGGTGGACCGCTTCTGCGAGATCTGGGCCGGCTCCGGATACAACGATCGCTGGGACGTGCACTACGTCCTGTTCGACAGCTACTCCATCGAGGACGCGGGCGAGGATCGGGACGAGCTCCTGGGGTTGGTCCGGACGCTCGGCCTCGAACGCGTGGACGCTCCGCCGGGAGCCGCCGACGGTGAGGTGTGGGTCCGCACGGATCCGCGTATCGACGCCGAACTCGGAAACTGGGCATGAGCACTCCGGGAGGCCGTTCCGTGTACCACCGTTTCGAACCCGAGGTCGCCGGAGGCCTCGGTCCCGGTATCGACTACGACCCGCGGCGCGGGGCCGAACCACTCGTCGGCCCGCTGCACTACGAGTTCGCCGGCTGGCTCGGCGACGACATCGTCACGACGAGCGGGTACTGGATCGTCACCGGCAGACTCGCCGACGCGCTCAGGGAATCGCCGCTCACCGGCTACGAGCTCGGCGAGGTGGTGGTGACCACCGAAGAACAGTTCGACATGTTCTACAGCCACCTCGGCCTTCCCCGTGACTGGGAGCGGCTCATCCCCACCGGCACGGAGGAGGGCGGCGAGGACTTCGTGCTCGAAACCGTCGTCGACCTCCTCGTCAGCGACGCCGCCCTCGAACTGTTGCGGCGGTTCAGCATCGACGAAGCCGACATCTCGCCGGCGGACGAGGAACCGGAGGTCTCCGAGGTCATGCGGAAGTTCCTCGACCCCGGACTTGCCGCCCGGCGGTTCGAATGAACACCGACAGGGTTTCCTGGAGATCGCGACCACACTGGTCAGCACGCCGTTCATGGCCGGGGTCGTAGGATCTCCGCGGTCGCGCGAACAGCCGCGCCCGACGTTCTGAAGGACGAAGACGATGGCACGAAAGAGAAAGACCCTTCCCAAGGACTTCCAGGAGATCTTGACCTCGGCTCCGCTGGAGGAGCTGAAAGCCGTCTTCGGCAAATGCGAGATCGACGCGCGGGGCGGCTATGCCAAAGGGACCGCCATCGGCTTCCCGGAATGCCCGGACGAGCTCATCGTGTGGCTGAGCGAGCAGGGGCTCGCCGTCGACACTCCGGACAGCTACGGCAGGACACCGCTTCATACGCGGGCTTCCCGCGGGGTTCCGAAGCAGATTCCTTTGCTTCTCTCACTCGGCGCGGACATCGAGGCGGCCGACACCTCCGGGATGACGCCGCTTCACGCGGCGGTGAGCAGGCTGAGGGCCGAGTCGGCGCGAGTCCTGGTCGAGCATGGGGCTTCCACCGAGGTTCTCGACCGGCGCGGCAACTCGTTGCTGATGTGCGCCCTGATCAGTACCCAGAACATCGACCTCCCCGAATGTGCCGAGATCTCGAAGCTGCTGCTCGAACGCGGAGCGAGCATCACGGCCGAGATGCGCCGTGAGGTCGAGCGGATCGGTCGTGATTTCGAGTTCCACCGCGGGAACTTCAACTCCGACCTCTTCCGGGAGACCGACGCCGCGCTCAGTGAGCTGTACCGGATCTTCGGGGTGGAGCCGGTCGCCCGGCGGACGGTGCACGACGGGGTGTCGCCGATCGTCGTGCCCGACGGATCCTGGCGGGAGCGGCACAACGCGCTTTGGGAACTCCTCGTACCGTCGAGCGGTGCGGGCGCGACAGTGCAGTGCGAGGCCATCCGCGTCACCGGCCGGATCTCCGACGAGATGTTCCGGAACGGAGGGGCGAACTGGGACCGTAGCTACCGTGCGATGGCCGACGCGTTCCCGGGTTTCCTGGCGCAGGGCGAGCCTCTCGGCGAAGCAGAACTCCAAGAAGCCAAGGAGATCGCGAAGCAGGTCCGGTCGGGCCGCGGCGCGGACGGCCACCTCGATCGCTTGAGGGAGCTCGCCGTCGTCTGGGTCGCGAAGAATCCGGACCCGATCGCCTTGGGGCCGGTGGACTACACACGCTGAGGACCGGCCGGGCGTCCCCGACGAGTATCGGGGACGCCCGGCGCGGGTCACTTCCGCAGCAGGCTGTACGCCGCGGAACCGATCAGCTCCAGCGAAACCTGAAGCCGCTCAAGGGAAACGTTGTCCTGGATGGTGTCTTCCGGGGTGTGATAGGTCGGCTCCAGCAGTGCCGGGCCGGTTTCGCCACGCCAGCTGAAGTTGCCCGAAGCGATCCCGCGTTCGAAGAACGGCACGTGGTCGCTCGAACCGCGCGCGACCGGCCCCTTGACCCGCGGGTCGTAGCCGAGCCGCTTGGCGGCGGCGTTGACGGCCGCGGTCGTGGCGTTGTCGGCGCCGTCGACCGAAAGCAGCCAGTAGGTGATCGCCGGGTCCCAGCTGGTAGCGACCATGTCGTTCTGGAAGCAGCCCGCGATCCGCTTCGCCTCCGGGTCGGACAGGTTCTTGACGTAATGCCGCGAGCCGATCAGCCCGTACTCCTCCGAACCCCACAGCGCGAACCGCAGTGTCTTGTTCGTCGGGAGGTGCCGCAGGACGCGCGCCAGCTCCAGGCACAGCACGGTGCCGCTGCCGTCGTCGTTGGCGCCGGGGGAGCCGGGGACGCTGTCGTAGTGCGCGGTCACCATGACGACACCGTCGTCTTTGCCGGGGAACGTGGCGGGCCGCTCGGCGATGACGTTGTACGACGTCAGGTTCTTGTGGTGGGTGGCCGTCGCCTTCACCGTGACCGAACCTTTGGCGAGCCGTTCGCGCAGGCGCTCCACCTGCACCTGGGCCAGGCCGAGCACCGGGATGGTGACCGGGGTGGCGAGCGTCGGGGAGAAGGCGGACAGCTTGCGGGCCGGGTCGGCGCCGATCCGGCCGAGCAGCACGGCGTCCGCTCCGCGCTGCGCGGCCGTCAGGTACGCGTCGGCCTTGTTCGTCACGGCGGCGATCAGCACGATCTTGCCGGTCAGGTCGTCCGGCAGGGCACTGCCGTCACCGGCGTCGACGACGACGGCCTCGCGGGTGACGTCCTGCGCGCCCTGCGGCGACGAGCCGGTCTGCCAGCTGTCGCGTCCGATCGACAGGGCGCCCAGGAACTTGTCGGCGATCGGGAACGGCTGCAGGGTGACCTGGTAGCGCAGATCGCGCAGCACCTTCGCGATGTAGTCCCTGGCTCGCAGTTCGCCTTCGGTGCCGGCGATCCGGGGGCCGATCTTGTCGCTGAGCACCCGCAGGTGCTCCAGCGCCCGCCGCGACCGCACCCGCGCGATCACCGGGTAGTCGCCGAACTCCAGCGACGGCGGGAACTGCGCGCCCGGACGTTGCCGCGTGGCCGCGGCGGCGGTGCCGGGGTTCAGCCCGATCGTCGCCGCGCCCGCCAGTGCCACCGCGCCCGCGAGCACCTCACGTCTGCGCAGACCTGCCATGGAACACCCCTCACTTCTCGAAGAAACTCGTTCGAGTAGCTAAGAGTCGCGAGGCTGTCGGGGCAACCTCCGATCGTCCCCTTTTTCCGGTTCAGCGCACAGACACCCGGCGGTAGGCACGCGAGACGGCGACGACACCGGAGACCGCCGCGCCGATCACCCCGCCGATCAGCAGCACTGTCCCGGCGAACGGCCCGAAGTCGCCGACGTCGGCGAGCCGTCCCCAGAACGAGCCTTCGAGCAGCGCTCCGACGAGGATGAACGTCGGCGCGGCGACGCCGAGGAAGAGGATCCACCGGTACTTCGCGGCCAGCGTGAGCACGAGGATCCCGGTCACGCCGAGGATGAAGGGGCCGGGCGGGATGTCCGGGAAACCGGGGACGCCCGAGACGATCTGGATGATCAGGCCGGCGACACCGGCGAAGAGGAAGAAGGCGTTGGCGACGGCGGCGGTGGAACGGTTCATGGCGGAACTCCTCACTGGTTTTTCGACCACTGAAGAGTCCCGCTCACGGCCGCGCGGGGCGTCGGCCCGGAAGCGGCAATCGCGCCTACGCAGGCCTGCGTAGCGGTAACTTCGGACGGGTGAAGCCGTTGAGTCCCGACATGTTCGCGCCAGGCTGCCCGTCGAACCTGACCCCGTTCCGGATCGGCGACAAGTGGGCGGGCCTCGTCGTGCAGTGCCTGGAAGAAGGGCCGCGCCGGTTCTCCGAACTGAAGGTGCCCTTGAGGGGAGTCACGCCGAAGGTCCTCACGGAGACCCTCAGGGCTCTGGAGCGCGACGGCATGATCACGCGCACGGCGTACGACGAGACGCCGCCGCGGGTGGAGTACGAGCTCACCCCGCTCGGCCGGACGTTGTTCGAGCCGATGGAGGCATGCCGTGAATGGGCGGCGAAGCACCTTCCGGAGCTTGTCGCCGCCCGCGAGGCCTATTCGGGCTAGCCGAGAAGGCCGAGCACGACGATCGTCAGCAGCGTGATGGCGGCGGCGAAGGTGGTCACCCAGGCGCGCTGGGCGGCGGTGATGGAGGCGTTGTTCACGGCGGTTCCCCGGGGGAGAGAAGCGACAGGTCCGCCCGGAACAGCGCGTTGATCAGGCCGCGCGTTACCGCTGGAAGGTCGGTGTGATCAAGATCACTGGTCGTGCTGGTGATGCCGTTCGCGCGCCGTGTACCAGAGCACTCCGGCGGCGGCCGCCACCATCGCGCCGAATGCCGAGAACCCCACCACGATCGCTTGCGTCATCACTCGTCCTTTCTCGTTGTGTCCCTGTCGGGGTGACGTCCGAGAAGCGGAGTTGTGGCGCCGTCGTTGCGGACGTCACATGCCGGCGAGTACCCCGTCGATCTGCGACGCGAGCGAGAAGTCCTTCTCCGTCAGCCCTCCGGCGGAGTGCGTGCTGAGCCGGAACGTCACCGTCCGCCAGCGGATGTCGATGTCGGGATGGTGGCCGGCCGCTTCCGCCAGTTCGGCCACCTTGTCCACCGCTTCGATGGCTTCGGGGAAGCTCGGCAACTTCGCCGTCCGCTCGATCGTCACGCCGTCACGGGTCCAGCCGGAGAGCTTGGTCACGGCTTCGTCGGCCTGCTGGTCGTTCAAGATTTCCGCCATGCCTCCATGGTGGTACGCCGTCGGCTACGCTGCACGTTTGCCACGGGTCCCCCCTTGAAGAACGCAGGAGGCTAGATGAAACGCGCCCTCCGCACGGTCGTTGCGGCTGGCACGGTGGCCGCCCTCGTCGCGGGCTGCTCGCTCTCCGGGACCACGGGGAACGACCCGCAGGCGCCGGCGACGGTCACGCTCGTGACCCACGATTCGTGGCTCGCGCCCCAGGACGTCCTCGACGCGTTCGAGCGGCAGTCCGGGATCAAGATCTCCGTGCTCAAGCAGGGGGACGCCGGCGCGCTGACCAACAAACTGGTGCTCACCAAGGCGAATCCGATCGGTGACGTCGCGTACGGCATCGACTCGACGTTCGCCTCGCGCGCGCTCACCGAGGGCGTTTTCGAGCAGTACACCAGCCCGGAGGCCGATCGCGGCCCGCAGCGCTACTCCGTCGACCCCGAGCACCGGCTCTCCGCGGTCGACCTCGGCGACGTCTGCGTCAACATCGACTCCCGGTACTTCGTGGACAAGGGGATCCCGGAGCCGAAGTCGTTCGCGGATCTGACCGACGCCAAATACAAGGACCTGATGGTCGCCGAGAGCCCCGCGACCTCGTCGCCCGGGCTGGCGTTCCTGCTCGGCACCGTCGCCCAGTTCGGCGAGCAGGGCTGGCAGGGGTACTGGACGCAGCTGAAGGCCAACGGGCTCAAGACGGTCAGCGGCTGGGAAGAGGCCTACAGCAAGGAGTTCTCCGGCTCCTCGGGCAAGGGGCCGCGTCCGATCGTCGTCTCCTACGCCTCCTCGCCCGCCGCCGAGATCGGCGACGACGGCAAGCCGCGCACGAAGGCTCTGCTGGACACCTGCTATCGCCAGGTCGAGTACGCGGGCGTGCTGGCGGGCGGCAAACAGGTCGAGAAGGCCCGCAAGGTCGTGGACTTCCTGCTGTCCCAGCAGTTCCAGGTGACGGTGGCGAGCAACATGTACGTGTACCCGGCCCGTCAGGGCGTCGAGCTCCCGCAGGGCTGGGCGCAGGCCGCGCCGCTGCCGCAGCAGCCGAAGACGCTCGAACCGGCCAAGATCCAGGCCGGGCGCGAGCAGTGGATCGCCCAGTGGCGCACGATTCTCGAAGGCTGAGCGCGCCCAAGCCGACGTTCCGAGGAGCCGGGCTGGCCGCACTCGCCGTGCTGCCGCTCGGTTTCCTCGTGGTGTTCTTCGCCTGGCCGGTCGCGGCGATCATCGGCCGGGGCTTCGGCTCCGGCGGGGTCGGCACGGCCATCGGCGACCCGCTGACCTGGGAACTCGCGTGGTTCACCGTCGCCAGCGCCGGGGTTTCGACGATCGTCGCGGTGCTGGCGGGCCTGCCGGTCGCGTTCCTGCTCGCGCGGGTGCGGCTGCCGGGGGTCTCGCTGGTCCGGACGCTCGTGCTGGTGCCGTTCGTGCTGCCGACCGTGGTGGTCGGCCTGGCGTTCCGCGCGCTCTGGCCCGACGGCGGGCTGCTGCCGCTGGTGCTGGCCAACGCCTTCTTCAACGTCGCCGTCGTCGCACGGACGGTTTCCGGGCTGTGGAGCCATCTCGACCCGCGCACCGTGGACGCGGCGCGGGCCCTCGGCGCGTCGCCGTGGCGCGCCTTCCGCTCGGTGACGCTGCCCGCGCTCGCACCGGCCATCGCGTCCTCGGCCGCGGTGGTGTTCCTGTTCTGTGCCACCAGTTTCGGGGTCGTGCTCATTCTCGGCGGGGCGAAGTACCGCACGCTGGAGACCGAGATCTACCTGCGCACGGTCGAACTGCTCGACCTCTCCGGCGCGGCCGCGTTGTCGCTGGTGCAGTTCGCCGCCGTCGTCGCCGCGCTCGTCGTGGGCGCGCTCGCGCGGCGGCGCCGGGAGAACGCGGTGCGGCTGCGTTCGCGGAGCGAGACCGCGCGGCGGCCCAGGGGCGGCGAATGGTGGGCCGCGGCCGCCGGTCTCGCGGTGATCGCGCTCCTGATGACGCCGATCGTGGCGCTGCTCGTCGAATCAGTGTCCACTTCGGACGGTTGGAGTTTCGCCGGCTACGAAGCCCTCGCCGGACACGGATCCCGAGGCGCGCTTCAGATTTCGGGCTGGGGCGCGGCGTCGATGTCGCTGCGGACGGCGTTCGACGCGACGTTGCTCGCGATGATCGTCGGAGTGCTGGCCTCGGTCGTGCTGGTGGCGTTGCGTCGCACGCCGGGCAGGCTGGCCCGTGGCATGGGCGAGACGATGGACGCCGCGCTGATGCTGCCGCTGGGTGTCTCCGCGGTGACCGTCGGTTTCGGTTACCTGGTCACGCTCGACGCGTTGCCCGGCGACCTGCGGACGTCACCGCTGCTGGTGCCGCTCGCGCAGGCGCTGGTGATCATCCCGCTGATCGTGCGGATGGTGCTGCCGGTGCTGCGGTCGGTCGACGTCCGGCTGCGGCAAGCCGCGTCGACGCTGGGCGCGAGCCCCGGCCGGGTGTGGCGGGAGATCGATCTTCCGCTGACGGCGCGTTCACTGGTCGCGGCGGCCGGTTTCGGTTACGTGGTCGCGCTCGGCGAGTTCGGCGCGACGAGCTTCCTGGCCAGGCCGGACGCGCCGACGTTGCCGGTCGCCGTCGCGACGCTGATCTCGCGCCCGGGGGAGCTGAACAATCAGATGGCCTACGCGGCCTGCGCGCTGCTCATGATCGTGACCGTGGTGGCGGTGGTGCTGATCGACCGGTTCGGCGCGGTCCGCGGGCAGAATTCGGTAGGGGAGTTCTAGTGTCGCTGTCGGTACGGGACCTGACCGTCCACTATGGATCCTTCGCGGCGGTGAAGGACGCCCGGCTGGACATCGCCGACGGTGAGGTGCTGGCCCTGCTCGGACCGTCCGGTTCGGGGAAGTCGACGCTGCTGCGGGCGATCACCGGCCTGGAACCGCAGACGGCGGGCACCGTGCGGTGGGACGGCGAGGATCTCGCCGATGTCCCGGTGCACCGGCGGGGGTTCGGGCTGGTGTTCCAGGACGGGCAGCTGTTCCCGCACAAGGACGTCGCCGCCAACATCGCGTTCGGCCTGCGGATGCACGACGTCCCGCGCGCCGAGCACGCGGACCGCGTCCGCGCGCTGCTGGAGCTGGTCGGGCTCGTCGGCTACGAGCGGCGGAGGGTGACCGAGCTGTCCGGCGGCCAGGCGCAGCGGGTGGCGCTGGCCCGCGCGCTGGCACCGGAGCCGCGGTTGCTGCTGCTGGACGAACCACTGTCCGGTTTGGACGCCGGGCTGCGGGAACAGCTGGCGATCGACCTCGCGGCCCTGCTGCGGCGCAGCAAGATCACCGCGCTCCTGGTCACGCACGATCAGGAGGAGGCGTTCACGCTCGCCGACCGCGTCGCCGTGCTCGACGACGGCGAGATCCGGCAGGAGGGCGCGGTGCGCCGCGTCTGGCGGCAACCGGTGGACGAGGACGTGGCGCGGTTCCTCGGCGTGACCACGTTCGTCGACGGCGAGGCGTCGGGCGGGACGGTGCGGACCGTGCTCGGCGACGTCGAGCTGCCCGACGTCGAGGACGGCGCGGTGCGGCTGGGGCTGCGGCCGCACGGCCTCCGGGTGTCTCCGGACGGCGTCGAGGGCGAGGTCGTCGCCGTGGTGCACCGGCGGGAGCACGTCCGGCTCGTGGTCGCACCCGGTGGTGATCTGTCCACCGTGTCCACTGTGGACGCCGTCGCGCCGGTGACCGCCGATCTACGCCCCGGCGACGCCGTGCGGCTCGCTCTGGACCCGGACGGCGTCGCTCAACTCCCGCATTTCGTCCTCTGAATGCGGTCGTTGCGTGTGCAAGTAGCGCATTCAGAGGACTGAACGCGGGGTCAGCCGTCCCGGGTGGTCAGGCGTGCGTAGGCGATCGAGAGCCCGATGACGATGTAGCAGGCGGCCCGCAGCGCGCCTTCGCCGAGCATCGCCGTGTCCAGCGGATCCATCAGGACCGCGGCCGGAGCCTGCGCCCAATCCTTGTTGAGCAGGAACGGATGCAGCCACGAGACCGCGTCCAGGAAGCCGAGGATGGTGAACACGATCGTCCCGGCCAGCACCGAGGCGACCACCAGCATCGGATGCTCGGTGAACGACGAGATCGCGAGCGCGACCGCGCCGACCGCCCACAGCTGCAGGGTGATCCACAGTGCCACGACCAGTAGCCTGCCCAGCGCGTCCCACACGCTCAGCGTCGAACCGGTGAGGGTGAACATCGAGTCGGCGCCGCTGATGATCAGCCCGGTCACGAAACCGGTGAACGTCATCGCCAGCACCGCGACCACCGACACCGTCGCGACGCCGAACGCCTTGATCGCGAGCAGCCTGCCCCGGCCGACCGGGGCGATCAGCCAGCCCCGCAGTGTCCCGTGGGCCGTCTCGCCGGCGATCGCGTCCGCCCCGGCCATCGCCGAAGCGAGCGGCAAGAGCAGCGCCAACGTCATGGTCAGCGCCGCGACCGGCAGGATGAACCCGTTGTTGACCGCGGAGGCCAGCAGCGCGCCGTCCCGGCCGCCGCTCGTTTCCGAAGAGTCGACGAACGTCAGCGCGGTTCCGATGACCACCGGGATCAACGCGAGCAGGCCCAGCACGGCCAGCGTGCGGGGCCGCCGGAAGATCCAGCGCAGTTCGGCGCGATACAACCGGAGCAGGCCGACGCTGTCCCGGCCGGTCCTCGCCGCGGGTGCCGCGGCCAGAGCGTGGGTCACGACTCCCCCTCACCGTCTACAGTGGACTCCGGCTGGGTCAGCCGGGCGAACAGGTCCTCCAGGCCGGTCCGCGCCCGCGCCGCCTCGTGCACGGCCACTCCGGCCGTCACCAGCTGGCGCAGCACTTCGGGAGCCTCGGCGGCGGTGAGGTCGACGCGGACGCCGTCCGGCGTGAGCCTGCTGCCGATTCTGTTCTCTCGCAACGTTTCCACCGCGAGTTCGGCGTCCGGCGTCCGCACCAGCAGCGCCGCGTTCCCCGACTCCAGCAGTTCCGAGAGCTCGCCCTGGGCGATCACGTTCCCGGACTGGAGCACCGCGACGTGCGTGCAGGTCGCCTCGACCTCGGCCAGCAGATGCGACGACACCAGCACGGTGACGCCGTCGGCGTGCAGTTCGGCGATGATCCGGCGGATCTCCCTGGTCCCCGCCGGGTCGAGGCCGTTGGTCGGCTCGTCGAGCACGACCATCCGCCGCGGCACGAGCAGCGCGCTCGCCAGCCCCATCCGCTGCTTCATCCCCAGCGAATACCCCTTGTAGCGCCGGGTGGCGGCGTCGGTCAGGCCGACGCGCTCAAGCGCCGCGTCGACCGCTCCGGGGATCCCGGCCGTGGCCAGCCTCGGCTCGGCCGCGGCCACGCGCAGCAGGTTCTCCCGCCCGGAGAGGAAAGGGTGGAAACCCGGTCCTTCGACGAGCGCGCCGACGTCGGGCAGCGCGTGCGCCGCCTCGTCGGGCATCTTCTTGCCGAAGAGTTCGACCTCGCCCTCCGTGGGCCGCACGAGACCGAGCAGCATCCGGATGGTCGTCGTCTTGCCCGAACCGTTGGGGCCGAGCATCCCCAGCACGGCGCCTTCGGGAACGTCGAGATCGACGTGGTCCACGGCCACCGTGCGGCCGTAGACCTTGCGCAGGCCCCTGGTGCGGGCCGCCATGGGTACCGCCGGAGCGGACGCCTCCGTAGAGGCGTCCGTCCCGGCTTCGAACGTGGTGGTCACTTCGCGGCCAAAGCCTCGAAGAGGACCTGCTCCGGCACCGCGCCGACGGCGTAGCGGCCGTCGTCGGTCAGCACGCCGGTGCCGACCTTGGTGGTCACCAGCCAGCCGCTGCCCCAGGCACCGCTGACCGGCTTGGCGAACCGCGAAAGCAGCGCCTTCGGGTCGACCTGGCGGCCTTCCTCGTCCTTGGCCTGGCCCGCCTTCGCCAGCGCGTCGCCCGGGATCTTGCCGGTGATCGCGGTGTCCCAGCCGTCGCCGACGACCTTCATGTCGGACTTCGCCTGCTCGGCCAGCTCACGGTTCTTCGGGTCGACCTCGGCGGCCTTCTCGGTCACCTTCGCGCCCTTCGGCGGGGTGAACTCGAAGTTCGACGCCGGCTGCGGCGCGAAGTTGATCTCGCTGAACGAGACCTCCAGCGCCGGGGACGAGGTGCCGTTGGCCAGCACCGTGACCCGCAGCGGCAGCCGGGTCTGGTCGTCGATCGCGACGCGGATCTCGCGCAGGAGCGTCCGTTCGGTCGGCTTCGGGGTCAGCACCAGTTCGTAGGCGGACCGGTTCGCCACCGAGGCCGTCCCGCTGACGGCGATCGTGCTGCTCTCGCGCACCTTGCCGAGCAGTTCCGACGCCACCGTGGCCGGATCGACCGCCTGGCCCTTGGCCTTGTCCTGGTGCTCCTTGGCCAGCCCGTCCGGGATGGTCACCTTCGTGGCCGAGTTGTCCTTGGAGCTGTACTCCCAGACGGTCTGGCCGTTCTGGACGATGGTCTGCTGGCTGGAGCCCTCGGTGAGCGAAACCTTGCTCTTGCCGGCACCGTCGGTCGAAATCTGCGCCGAGTCGACGTCCAGCGCCGAGACACCGGGCAGGGTGCTGCCGACCTGCGGCAGGCCGAGGTCGTTGCTGACCTTGACCTTCCCGTCGAACGCCGACGGCTTCGCGTTGAGCGTCGACTGCACCAGCTCTTCGGCGCTGATCTGCGGCAAGACGGGCGCGTCGCCCGCGGTGGCCGGCATCGCGACGACGGCGAGCCCGCCGACGCCGAGCGCCGTCCCCACCACCGCCGCGGTGATGGCCTTCCTCTTCGGATCCATGCTGTCTCTCCCTGTTTCCCCGAACCCCAGTGTGCTCGGGTCTTGGCGACAACGCTTCCCCGGAAACGCTGAGATACCACTCAGACTCCGCTCCCGGAGCTGAGATGGCACTGAGAGGTCGCGCGTGAGCTGGTGAAAGCGTGAATGATGAGTGACGTGAAACCTCGAGTACTGGTGGTCGACGACGAGCCCGGCGTGCGCAAGGCGTTGCAGCGGGGGCTGCGCGCCGAAGACATGGACGTGGTCACGGCGGCCGACGGGCCCAGCGGCCTGCGGCTCGCGCAGACGGGCTCCTTCGACGTCGTCCTGCTCGACATCATGCTTCCGGGGCTTTCCGGCTACCGCGTGCTCGAACGGCTGCGCGCGCTCGGCGTCACCACGCCGGTGCTGATGATCTCGGCGAAGGACGGCGAGGTCGACCAGGCCGACGGTCTCGACCTCGGCGCCGACGGCTACCTCGTGAAGCCGTTCTCGTTCGTCGTCCTGGTCGCGCAGGTACGCGCGGTGCTGCGGCGGGCTTCGCCGGACGGCACCCGCGGGCCGCTGCGCATCGGCGCGCTCGAGGTCGATCGAAGCCTGCGGCAGGTCCGCTACGACGGCATCGACGTGGCGTTCAGCCCTCGCGAGTTCGCGTTGCTGGAGGTGCTGGCCGGCCGGGCCGGAACGGTGGTCACCAAGGACGAACTGCTGCGCGCCGTCTGGGGCGACGAGCAGGCCGCGACCCGCAACGTCGTCGAGGTCTACGTCGGCTACGTGCGCCGCAAACTCGACGCGGTCGGCGCGGGCGCACTGGTCCGGACCGTGCGCGGGCACGGCTACCTGGCCTCGGATCCGCAGCTCGACGAAGTGATCGCCCCGGCGGGACAGGGGTGATCGGCTCGCCGTCTTGGTGGCGCCGCCGATCGCTGGGGGTCCGGATCACCCTGCTCGCGGCCACGGTCACGCTCGGCTTCCTGCTCGGGCTGGCGGCGGTCGCCGGGGACAACCTGCAGCCGCTGCTCATCGGTTCGGTCGACGACGAGCTGAGTGCCCAGCTGGACTCCGCGAAGGCCGACGTCTCGGCCGGGCGGACACCCTCGGGGTCGGCGGTCACCGTCCGCGTCCTCGACACCGCGGGCGGCCCGGTCGACGGCCTGCCACCGGCGAACCTGGGCCCCACGGACATCCGCGCGCTGAAGGCGGGCGAATCGATCACGACCGGGGGCGAGCACAGCTGGCGCTGGGCGGGCACCGTCGTCACCGCACCCGATGGACAGCAACGGCTCGTCGTCGCGGGCGCGGGCTTGGTCGGCTTCGCGACGGCCGTGCACTCCGGTGGGTTGTGGCTGTTCGTGGTCGCGTCGGTCGGCGCGGTGGGGGCGGGGATCGCGACGTGGCTGCTGGTGCGGTTCGCTCTGCGGCCGGTGGCGCGGATGCGCGGATCGGTGCGCGCGCTCCCGCCGGGCGCGCGGCTGCCGCTCCCGGATTCACACGACGAACTCCGCGCGCTGGCGGAGGAGTTCAACGCGCTGCTGGCGCGGCAGGAGGAGGGCTCCGATCGGCTCCGGCGGTTCACCGGGGACGCCGCGCACGAGCTCCGGTCACCGGTCGCGTCGATCCGCGTGCAGGCCGAGGTCGCCGTCGCCAATCCCGATCCCGACCTCTCGCAGGAGACGCTTTCCGACATCCTGGAGGAGTCGGAGCGGCTGTCCGCGCTGCTCGACGGGCTGCTCGCGCTGGCGAGGTCGGACGCGGGGGAGGTCCCGCCCGCCGAACCGGTCGAGCTGGTGAGCGAGGTGCGGGACGCGGTCGCGCGGATGCCCGCCGGCGCGCCCGAGATCCGGGTCAGCGGCACGGTCGGGACGGCGTGGGCGCTGGCCACGCACTCCGAGGTCGAACTGGTGCTGAGCAACCTGCTGCGCAACGCCTGCCGGTACGCGCGGAGCGAGATCGTGGTGTCGGTGCTGGCGGCGCGGTCCACCGTGCGGGTGGTCGTCGACGACGACGGGCCGGGCATCGCGCCGGAGCATCGGGAACGGGTCTTCGACCGCTTCTACCGCGTGTCGGATTCGCGGGCGCGGTCTTCCGGTGGCACCGGGCTGGGCCTGGCGATGGTCGCGGAAGCCGTCCGGCGCCGAGGGGGGCGGGTGCGCGTCGGCGAATCACCCGATGGCGGGGCGCGGTTCCAGATCGTCTGGCAGGCGGCGCGGCCCGGCGCGTGACTCGCGTGCTTGGAGGCGTAACTCGCGTGTTTGGAGGCGTAACACCGTGATCCGGCGTTAAACACGCGAGTTACGGGTTCAGACACGCGTGATCCGGGTTCGGGCACGCGCGGTCGTAGGGTGAGCGCGTGGTGATCGTGGGCGCCGCCATCGTGCGGAACGGACAGGTGCTGGCGCAGCAGCGGGCTTGGCCCGCCGACCACGCCGGGCAATGGGAACTGCCGGGCGGGCGGGTCGAGGACGGCGAAAGCGACGAGGCCGCCTTGGCGCGGGAATGCCTGGAGGAACTGGACGTCGCGGTGACGGTCGCGGGCCGCGTCGGCGACGACGTGCCGCTGCCGAAGGGGAAGGTGCTGCGGATCTACGCCGCTTCCCTGGCCAGCGCGGGGGACGAGCCGCGGGCGGTGGAGCACAAGGACGTCCGGTGGGTCTCCGCGCGCGAACTCGACGACCTCGACTGGCTGCCCGCCGACCGGATCCTCCTGCCCGCCCTGCGCACCCTGCTCTCAAGTCCGTGAAGGCCTCCTTCCCTACCCTGAAAGTAGGGAAGGAGGCCTTCACGGACCTTCAGCCGGCGCCGATGAGCCGCAGCGCCGACTGCAACCGGTGCTCGCCCCGTTCCGCCGCCCGGACGGCACCCGCCTTGCGAACCCGCTCCAGTTCACCGGGGTCGGCCAGCAGGGCCAGCGCGCGCTCCCGGACCGGCCGCAGCTCCTCGATGAGCGCGTCGGCGACGGTCTCCTTCACCTGGCCGTAGGAGTCGAACCGGTCGGCGAGGACTTCGGGCTTGTCCTTGACGCAGGCCGCGAGGATGTCCAGCAGGTTCGCCATGCCCGGCCGGGCCTCCGGCGCGTAGGCCGGCTTCGACCCGCCGTCGGTCTTCGCGCGTTTGACCTTCCGCCGGACCTGGTCGGGTTCGTCGAGGACGAAGATCACCCCGGCCTCTTCCTTCGTCGACTTCGACATCTTCCGCGTCGGCTCGGCGAGGTCCATGACCCGCGCCCCGGCGGGCGGCAGCACCGCCTTCGGCATGGTGAACACGTCGCCGTAGGTGGTGTTGAACCGCTTCGCCAGCGTTCGCGCCAGCTCGACGTGCTGCCGCTGGTCCTCGCCGACCGGGACCTCGTCCGCGCCCTGCAGGAGGATGTCGGCCGCCATCAGCACCGGATAGGTCAGCAGGGACAGCCGGACACCGGCGCGCCCCTTCGACTTCTCCTTGAACTGGATCATCCTGGCGGCCTCGCCGTAGTTGCAGGTGCATTCGAGGACCCAGTTGAGGGCGCCCAGCTCGCGGGCTATGTCGGATTGCACGAACACGCGGTCCGGCTCGATCCCGGCCGCGATCAGCACGGCCAGCTGCTCCGACGCCATCGAGCGCAGTTTCGCCGGATTGTGCGCGTTCGTCATGGCGTGCAGGTCGGAGACGAAGTACAGGTCGTCCGGCCCGCCCTCGTCCGCCCAGCGCCGAATGGCCCCCAGGTGGTTCCCGACGTGGACGTGGCCGGACGGGGTGATCCCGGACAACCTGATCATCTGCCTTCTTCCTTCCGGATTCGGGCCGCCCCAGGGTCCGGGCACGAAAAAGGCCGCCCGGTGGGGCGGCCTGGTGGTGCGCTCGTCTGGTTCAGCGCAGGACTTCGGGGCCGCCGGAGGGCGGCCACCACTGAGCGTTCTGCGCGCGCATGCCGACGATCCTACCCACCGCGCGCAAGTAGTCCTCTGGATGCGGTGGTTCGAGGTCGAACCACCGCATCCAGAGGACTACACGCGAAGTGAAAAAGAAGGGCGAGTCACTCATTCCGGGCACAGAGCGTCAACACTTCATATCAGCCGGGGCAGTACGTCCGTCATATTGGAGATCCGGGTCTACCTTCATCTCATGTTTGTCGTCCTGCTGACCTACACCGCGCCCATCGAAGAAATCGACTACGTGCTCCCGGATCACGCCGACTGGCTGACCAAACAGTACGAACACGGCAATTTCCTCGCTTCCGGCAGGCGCAACCCGCGCATCGGCGGCGTGATCATCACCAAGCCCATGGCCAGGGGAAAGCTGGACGCGATCCTCGCGACCGACCCCTTCTCGATCAAGCACATGGCCACCTACGAAGTGATCGAGTTCTCCCCGACCCGCACCGCGCCGGAACTGCGGGCGATCAACGAGGCGGTGGCGCACTGACGATCTGCTAGGCGGCCTTCGCGATCTTCGTCTTCGCCTTTTTCAGGGCGAGAACGGGGCATTTGCCGCACCGCGACTTCGACCGGCAGCATTTCTTCTTGACCTTGCCGGACTTCATCCATTTGTGCACGAGCTTGTGCGGGTCGTCGGGTAGTTTCTTGCCCACTCGCGCTCCTTCTCCGACCGGCGTCGGCGACCTCTACACGTTAGGTGAGCCTAACCGATCTTGGGGCGTGGGGCTGCTCACAGTCGGGCTACCGGTATCCTGGTGTGGTCCGCGTATGGCCAAAGTCGGCCAGGCGTGTCTCGAACGCGCGAGCGCGGGCACCACACCCGAACTTGAAACCTTTGGAGCCTTCGCGTGCCCGCAGCCAGCGCCACCGCAGTCGATGCCGGCCGCTCGTCCGGCAAGACCCGGCCCGACCTGCGCAACGTCGCCATCGTCGCACACGTCGACCACGGCAAGACGACCCTCGTCGACGCCATGCTCCGGCAGTCCGGTGCCTTCGAGGAACGCGCCGAACTCGTCGACCGCGTGATGGACTCCGGGGAGCTCGAGCGGGAAAAGGGCATCACGATCCTCGCGAAGAACACCTCCATCCACCGCGAGACCGAGAACGGCCCGGTGACCATCAACGTCATCGACACCCCCGGCCACGCGGACTTCGGCGGCGAGGTCGAGCGCGGTCTGGCCATGGTCGACGGCGTCGTCCTGCTGGTCGACGCCAGCGAGGGTCCGCTCCCGCAGACCCGGTTCGTCCTCCGCAAGACCCTCGAAGCCGGCCTGCCGGTGATCCTGGTCGTCAACAAGACCGACCGCCCCGACGCCCGGATCTCCGAGGTCGTCGAGGAGACCCACGACCTCCTGCTCGACCTGGCCGGTGACATCGAGGACGCCGACCTCGACGCGATCCTCGACCTCCCCGTCGTCTTCGCCTCCGCCCGTGCGGGCAAGGCGAGCCTCGAGCAGCCCGCCGACGGCGCGGTGCCCGAGAGCGAGAACCTCGACCCGCTGTTCGAGACCCTGCTGCGCCACGTGCCGCCGCCCTTCGCCGACCGCGAAGGCCCGCTGCGCGCGCTGGTCACCAACCTCGACGCGTCGAACTTCCTCGGCCGGATCGCGCTGATCCGCATCCACTCCGGCAACCTCCGCAAGGGCCAGACCGTGGCCTGGATGCGCGAGGACGGCTCCATCCAGAACGTCCGGATCTCCGAACTGCTGGTCACCGAGGCGCTCACCCGCGTCCCGGCGACCGAGGCCAGCGCGGGCGAGCTGGTCGCGATCGCCGGCATCCCGGAGATCACCATCGGCGACACGCTGGCCGACGTCGAGAACCCCGAGGCGCTGCCCCGGATCGCCGTCGACGAGCCCGCCATCTCGATGACCATCGGCGTCAACACCTCGCCGCTGGCCGGCCGCAGCGGCGGCGACAAGGTCACCGCGCGGCTCGTGAAGGCCCGGCTGGACCAGGAGCTGATCGGTAACGTCAGCATCAAGGTGCTGCCGACCGAGCGCCCCGACACCTGGGAGGTCCAGGGCCGTGGCGAGCTGGCGCTGGCCATCCTCGTCGAGCAGATGCGCCGTGAGGGCTTCGAGCTGACCGTCGGCAAGCCGCAGGTGGTCACCAAGATGATCGACGGCAAGCTGCACGAGCCGTTCGAGCGCCTGTCGATCGACGCCCCGGAGGAGCACCTCGGCGGCATCACCCAGCTCCTCGCCGCCCGCAAGGGCCGCATGGAGCACATGGGCGGGCACGGCAGCGGCCGTATCAAGCTCGACTACGTCCTCCCGGCGCGTGGCCTGATCGGCTTCCGCACCGACTTCCTCACCGAGACCCGCGGCACCGGTATCGCGAACCACGTGTTCGAGGGGTACTTCCCGTGGGCGGGCGAGATCCGCACCCGCCACTCGGGCTCCTTGGTCGCCGACCGTTCCGGCCCGATCACCGCGTACGCGATGATCCAGCTGGCCGACCGCGGCACCTTCTTCGTCGAGCCCGGCGCCGAGGTGTACGAGGGCATGGTCGTGGGCGAGAACCCGCGCGCCGAAGACCTCGACATCAACATCACCAAGGAGAAGAAGCTGACCAACATGCGTCAGTCCTCCGCCGACGTGATGGAGACGCTGGCCCGCCCGCGCAAGATGGGCCTGGAGGAGGCGCTGGAGTTCTGCTCCGTCGACGAATGCGTCGAGGTCGCCCCCGACGTCGTCCGGATCCGCAAGGTCACGCTGGACGTCAACCAGCGCGCCAAGGAGCGCAACCGCAACAAGAACCGCGGCTGAGCAGAGCCAAGGTGGGGCACTCACGAGAGGTGCCCCGGCGCGCTGCTCGTCCCTGCAGTACATGAAGGCCCCCTTCCTTGCGCCAGGCGCAGTGAAGGGGGCCTTCATGTACTTGGGAAGGCGTGAAGGTCGAGTTTCCTCGGCTGAGTGCCGGCGATCGTCGAGTCCGTGAAGGCCTCCTTGAGGGACCCAGAGTCCCTCAAGGAGGCCTTCACGGACCGGGGTCCGAATCGCCACTCACGACCCGGATCCGGCCGGGCGAAGGCTCCTTTTACCGCATCGGACGCGGTGAAGGGAGCCTTCAGCCCGCGCGTTCCGGTGCCGAATGCGGTCACGCACCGTATTCGGTCGGGCGTTCTTCGTTAAAGAAAGGTCCTTTACCGACAATTTCGAGGGAAAGTCGATCGCCCTTTTCGGACGGTGTTCACAACACCGGAACGGGGCAGCGGGACGACTGCCGGAGCGGCCGCGCGCGCCGGTTCGGGAAGACGGATCCGGACCGTCGCGAAACAAAAGAACCTAAATGCGTCCGGATAGGACTCGCGCGCGTGATCGTTTCGGTCGTGAATCGTGCGGTGGCGAACATTCCGGTGGGCGTTCCGGAATGTTCCGGGTTTGCGGAACCGATTCCCGGAGGAACGCGATCCGGCGCGGCCGAAAAGCCTCGGCGCGGCAGGAACCCCGAGGGGCTCCCGGACGTCCACCGGAGGAGGACGGCATCCGGTCGGGCGACGGCCGGGCCGATATGGGAATCTCGCTGCCGAGGCCATGTCCGGCGTGATAGCTCTATGGCGACGGGGCGAGGGACAAACCAGGAGGATCCAGGCGTGCGGTCACGGACCACAGCGGCACCCATGCTGGCGTGCGCGGCGGTGCTCCTCGCCGCCTGCAGCAACACCCCGCCCCCGCCCGTGGTCAGCTCTTCAGCCTCTCCGGTGAGCACGTCGACCACGAAGACGCCTTCGCAGGTCGTCGTGGGTGTCGACGACGTGCTCGGCGGCTACAACCCCCACAACCTCGCCGACGCGTCCCAGGTGACGTCGGCGCTCTCGCAGCTGCTGCTTCCCTCGGTGTTCCGCCCCAAGGACGACGGCAGCTTCGAACTGGACAAGAACCTGATGAAGTCCGCCGAGGTCGTCTCGCAGCAGCCGTTCACGGTCGCGTACACGATCCGCCCGGACGCCTCCTGGTCCGACAGCGCGCCGATCGCCGCCGAGGACTTCGCGTACCTCCGCGAGGCGATGCGCGACCAGCCGGGCGTCATCGGCGCCGCCGGCTACCGGCTGATCTCGGACATCCAGTCGCGCGAAGGCGGCAAGCGGGTCGAGGTCACCTTCTCCAAGCCGTACCCGGGCTGGCAGACGCTCTTCGACAACCTCCTGCCCGCGCATCTGCTCAAGGACGCCCCGAACGGGTGGCAGGGCGCGCTGGCGACGACGTTCCCGGCCGTCGGCGGCCCGTACTCCATCAAGGGGCTCGACACCGCGCGCGGAGAGGTCACCCTGGAGCGCAACGAGCGCTATTGGGAGAAACCCTCCGCCCTCGACCGGATCGTGCTCCGTGCGGCCGATCAGGACGGCACACTGGCCGCCCTGCGCAGCGGCAACGACCAGTTCGCGATGACCAGGACAGACGGCACCGGCCTCAAACGGCTCGGTGAGCTCGGCTCCGCCGTCCAGCTGCACACGGTCGCGCGTCCCACGGTCGCGCAGATCCTGCTGCGGCCGGTGAGTTCGACGCTGTCGGACGCCAAGGTGCGCGAAGGCGTCACCGCGCTGATCGACCGCGGCAAGCTGATCACCGAAGCGGCGGAGGGCGGACCGTCGGACAAGCTCCGCGCCGACGCCCAGGTCCGCGTCCCCTCGGCCCCCGGCTTCCAGTCGACGATCCCGGCCCCGGGCCCGCCGTCGGCGGCCGACCCGGTCAAGGGCGAGGAACTGCTCAAGACCGCCGGGTACACCAAGGAAGCCGGAACCTGGCGGAAGAACGGGAAGAACCTTTCGCTGGTCGTCGCGTCGCCCGCCAAGCAGGAGCCGTACGCGACGATCGCCAAGGAGCTGACGGCGCAACTGGTGGCCGCGGGGATCGAGGTCAACGCGATCGCGCCGCAGCCGAGGGAGCTGTTCTCGACCCTGCTGGCCATGCCGGTGCTCAACGGGATCCAGCAGACGACCCCGGAGGGCGCGGGCAACGTCGGCATCGACATCGCGGTGATCGGCCAGGTCACCGGGGGTGCGGACGTCGCTTCGGCGCTGGCGTCCGCCTTCGGCTGCCGTCCCGATCAGCTCACCGACAAGACCAAGGCCGTCGTCCCCGGCAACCCGCTGGGCTTCTGCGATCCGGCCCTGCAGCCGTCGATCGACGCCGCGCTGACCGGCGCCACCCCGGCCGCCGAGGCGCTTTCGGCCCTGGAACCGGAATTGTGGCGCCGGAATGTTGCCATTCCGTTGTTCCAGCTGGCCGATACCCTCGCCATCGGCTCTGGTATTTCCGGAGTAACCGCTGGTCCTCCTATGGTGGGCCCTTTCGGGTCGGCGGTGAACTGGACGCGGGGTCCGAAGTAGCCGTTTCGAGTCCGAGTCCGCCCCTGGAGGGTGACCTTTCCCGGCACGTTCGAGTGGCGGACTGATTCCTCAAGGTAACCAGTGTATTTCTCGATGTCAGCCGCAAGTTACCCTTTGGTCACGATCGCCCCGGAACTGGTGACTGTTCGTGCATTTCCTTTCTAGCGTGCACCCGCAGTGCGCCAAATGAGTGTCGCTTGGCGTGTCATAGGCTCCGGGCCATCTCACCGGAGCGGTGTGGGGTCCTGTTCCGATCTCAGGAGCCCAGTGCTAGGAGGGCACACTTCATGAGGAAGTCCAAGGCAGTCTCCGCCTGGTCGCTGGTCGCGGCCTCCGCGCTTGTGCTGAGCGCATGCAGCGGTGGCGACAGCGGCAGTACCGACCAGAACGGGTCGTCGACCGACATCAAGAGCATGGCGGTCGGTAAGGCGCAGAACGGCGAAAACTTCAAGCTCGCGGACACCCCGGGGTACGAAGGCACCGTCACGGTGGGCATCGACGACGGGTACTCGGGTTACAACAACGACACGCCTGACACCAACACGTCGTACAACACCTACATCCTGACCGCCGTGCTCGCCGGCGCCGATGTGCTCGACGGCAACAACAAGGTGCTGCTGAACAACGACGTGTTCGACTCCTGGGAGGTCACCTCCAAGTCGCCGCAGACCGTCGTCTACAAGATCAAGCCGAACGTCAAGTGGTCGGACAACGAGGCGTTCGACTGCGACGACATGTACCTCGCGTGGCTGGCGCACTCCGGTGCCGCCAAGACCGCCGACGGCAAGCAGGCCTTCCTCGCCGCTTCGACGACCGGCTACCAGCTGATCAACGAGGCGACCTGTAAGGACGACCTGACCTTCGAGACCAAGTACACCGAGCCGTACCTGGACTACAAGGGTCTGTTCAACTCGACCGCGATCATGCCCGCGCACATCGTCGAGAAGAACTCGGGCGTCGCCGACATCACCAAGCTGACCCCGACCGGCGACGTCGCCCAGCTGACCAAGGCCGGTGACTTCTGGACGAACGGCTTCAAGGGCTTCAAGGCCGACGTCATGCCGGCTTCGGGCCCGTACAAGATCACCGCGTTCGACGCCAACCAGAAGGCCGTCACGCTCGAGAAGAACCCGAACTGGATCGGTGGCAAGGGTGGCCCCTCCAAGATCGTCGTGAAGGCGATGGAGGACACCAAGGCCATGGCGACCGCGCTGCAGAACGGTGAGATCGACATCGCCGCTTCGACCCAGCCCGACGCCACCGCGGCCAACACCATGAAGGGCCTTTCCGCCCAGGGTGTCACCTACGGTTCGGCCTCGCAGCTGACCTTCGAGCACATCGACATGAACTACAAGCGCATGTTCAAGGACAAGGACCTGCGCAAGGCGTTCTTCGAGGTCGTCAACCGCCAGGAGATCACCGACAAGCTGCTGAAGGAGGTCCAGGCCGACGCGACCCCGCTGAACAGCATCGTGTTCATGCCGGGCGAGCAGGGCTTCAAGGACCTGTACAGCAGCAAGGCCGGTCTGGGCGCCGAGGCCGCGGCCAAGACGCTGACCGACGCCGGCTGGGTCAAGGGTGGCGACGGTATCTTCGCCAAGGGCGGCCAGCGCGCGTCGTTCAAGATCTCGCACAACCAGAACGCCCGCCGTCAGCAGACCGTCGAGATCATCATCTCGCAGGCCAAGGCCGCCGGTATCGAGATCACGGACGACCAGGACGCCAACTTCCTGAAGGGTGGCCGTCTCGCGGCCAGCGACTACGACGCCGCGCTCTTCGGCTGGTCCGCCGCTCCGTTCAAGGCCGAGCAGAAGTCGATCTACATCACCCGTGTCGACGACAGCAGCCAGAACTACCAGGGCCTGTCCAACAAGACGATCGACGAGGCCTTCGAGGCGGCCGTGAAGGCGACCGACGAGAAGGTGCAGCTGGAGAGCTACCAGAAGGCCGACCAGGCGATCGCGGACGAGTACGCGACGCTGCCGCTGTTCCAGACCCCGTCCATGTGGGCGTTCAAGGGCATCGACCGCACTTACATGCAGTCGTACAACGGTGTCCTGTGGAACGTCGGTGAGTGGGAGCAGAAGAAGTAGGGCCTTCCGCCCCGCTTTTTCACCACTCGCTTACGCGATCCTGGTGGTACGGGGGCCCGGCCACAAGCCGGGCCCCCGTACCCGCCGGAAGTAGCTGTTGACCGTAGGGTTACCGCCACTACGGTGGACAACCGGGCAGCGGTCCAGCACTTCGGCGACCAGGCCCGGATGAGGAGCAGTTCGTTGAACCTGGTGATCTACATTCTTCGCCGTCTGGCGATATCGATTCCCGTCCTGTTGGTCGGGACTTTCCTGTGTTTCGTGATGGTCGCCGGCACCGGTGACCCGCTCGCCGAGATGAAGAGCAACCCGGCGATGAGCAAGGAAGCCATCGCGCAGATGGCCTCGCAGCTCGGGCTGGACCAGAGCATCGTGCCCCGGTACTTCACTTGGCTCGGCAACTTCGTCACCGGCGACTGGGGCGTGTCCATCGCGCAGGGCAACGCGCAGGCCCCGGTGTTCCCGAAGGTCATGGCCGCGTTCGAGGTCACCTTGAAGCTCGTGGTCGGAGCCGAGATCCTCGCGCTCATCCTCGGCGTTCTCGTCGGTGTGATCGCGGCGGTCAAGCAGTACTCGATCATCGACTACATCGCCACCACGCTGGCCTTCCTGCTGTTCTCGATGCCGATCTTCTGTGTCGCCATCGTGCTGAAGGGCTACGCGATCCAGTTCAACGGCTGGGTCCGGGATCTGGGACTGTCCGATGTGCTCGGTAACCCGTGGATCCGCACCACGAGCCCGGAATCACTGAATTTCGACGGTCCAGGCGGTTTCCTGGCCAGTTATGTCGGCGCCTATCTGCTGCCGACGCTGTCCATCATGGCGATCAGCTTCGCCGCGTACAGCCGGTTCCAGCGCGCTTCGATGCTGGAGACGCTGAACGCGGACTACGTGCGGACCGCGCGTGCGAAGGGGCTCGCCAACGGCCGGGTCATCTTCCGCCACGCCTTCCGGAACGCGCTCATCCCGGTGACCACGCTGTTCTCCGTCAACTTCGGTGCCGTGCTCTCGGGCGCGATCATCACCGAGACGGTGTTCAACTGGAATGGCATGGGCAAGCTGCTCGTCGAAGCCGTGACCAAGAGCGATACGCAGGTGATGATGGGATGGCTGGTGCTCATCGCCAGCAGCATCATCGTCGCCAACCTGATCGCCGACCTGATGTACGGCATCCTGGACCCGAGGATTCGCGTTGGCTGACTTGAACTCCCTTATCGCGGCGGAAGACGCCAAATCCGCCGATGGCACGCTCCCGGAAGAGGCACTGCCCGAACCCCGGAGCCAGGGCAAGCTGGTCCTGCGCAAGTTCCTGCGGCACAAGCTGGCCATGGTCTGCACCGGGATCCTCCTGATCCTCGTGCTGACCGTCATCATCATGCCGATCTTCTGGCCGTACAGCTACGAGGACAGCTCTTTCCCGTCCTTTGCGAAGCCCAGCGGGGACTACCCGCTCGGCACCACGCAGGTCGGCAAGGAAATGGTGTCGCAGATCCTGCGCGGCACCCAGTACTCGCTGCTGATCGCGCTGATCGTGTCGATCGTCGCGACCACCATCGGCACCGTCTTCGGGGCCATGGCCGGATATCTGCGCGGCTTCACCGACTCGGCCATCTCGCGCGTGACGGACCTGTTCCTGATCGTCCCGCAGATCGCCGCGGCCGCCATCCTGGCGAAGGTGTTCGGCGGTGGTAGCTGGTACATCGTCGCGATGGTGCTGGCCGCCTTCGGCTGGATGCCGATCGCCCGTATCGCCAGGGCGGAGTCGATGTCGCTGTCCCAGCGCGAATTCGTGGACGCCGCCCGCGCGTCCGGTGCCGGGACGTTCCACATCGTGTTCAAGCACCTGGTGCCGAACATGGTCGGCCTCATCACGGTCAACGCGACCCTCGCGATCGCGCAGGCCGTGCTGATCGAGGCGGCGCTGTCCTTCATCGGGCTGGGGGTGCAGCTGCCGGACACCTCGCTCGGCCGCGTCATCCTCGAGAACTACGCGCAGCTGCAGAACCGGCCGGCGCTGTTCTTCGGCCCGTTCATCGTGCTGGTGCTGATCTCGCTGACGATCAACTTCATCGGTGACGGCCTGCGGGACGCTTTCGACCCGCGGCAACGCAAGATGAAGGCGTGATCTTCTCCGCGCGCTGACGCAAACGCGCCGAAGGGGCGCCGACCCGCTTCAACCTCAGGTTGGGCGGGGAGGCGCCCCTTCATCGCGTTTCCGTGGGCCTCCGGCCCCAAAGAGGGCGCGCGGGGTGAAGTCTCCGGTCGGGCGCTGACGCGCCCTTCCCAGAGACCGCTGGGGTGCTGTCGGCGACGCCTCACCCCGCGTACGTGAAGGCCTCCTTCCCTACTTTGAGGGTAGGGAAGGAGGCCTTCACGGACCGAGAGCCGGAACTCACGTGATTGAAGACGTAACTCACGTGATTGAAGGCGGAACTCGCTCATTCGCCCAGAGACACGCGAGTTACGGCTCTGATCACGCGAGTTACGGGTCCAGACACGCGAGTTACGGCTTCAGACACGCGAGTTACGGCTTCAGACACGCGAGTGACGTCAAGATATGCGAAGGCCCCCTTCACCGCGTTGGACGCGGTGAAGGGGGCCTTCGCGTGGCTCTCAGGGTCAGTCGGCCACCGGGGCCAGCTTGCCCGCCTCCCAGGCCGCGCGCCGCTCGGCCTGCAGCACCGGGTCCGCCACCGGGGCGGCCGACAGCAGACGACGGGTGTAGTCCTCGCGCGGCGAGTGCAGCACCTGGTCACGCGTGCCGACCTCGACCAGCTTGCCGTACTGCATCACCGCGACGCGGTCGGCCAGCAGGTCGACGACGGCGAGGTCGTGGCTGATGAACAGGCAGGCGAACTGCAGCGAGCGCTGCAGGTCCAGGAACAGGTCCAGCACGCGGGCCTGCACCGACACGTCGAGCGCCGAGGTCGGCTCGTCCGCGATCAGCAGCGCCGGGTCGAGCGAGAGCGCCCGCGCGATGGCGACGCGCTGGCGCTGGCCGCCGGACAGCTCGTGCGGGTACCGGTTGCGGTAGTGGCCGCCGAGCTCGACCTTGTCCAAAAGGGACGCCACGCGCTCGTTCAGCGCCTTGCCCTGCAGGAACTTGTGCAGCACCATCGGCTCGGCGATCGATTCGCCGATGGTCATCTTCGGGTCCAGAGTGGACGCCGGGTCCTGGAACACGATCGAGAAGTAGCGGCGCAGCGGGCGCAGCTCCTTGTTCGACATGTTCGTGATGTCCTTGCCGGCGATCGACACGGTGCCCGCGGTCGGGGTCAGCAGGCGGATCGCGCAGCGGCCGACCGTCGACTTGCCGGAGCCGGATTCGCCGACCAGGCCGACGATCTCGCCCTTGGCGATGCTCAGCGAAACGTCGTCGACGGCGCGGTTCTTCGCCTGGCCACGGCGGCCCGGGTACTCCAGCACGAGGTTCTTGATCTCGAGCGCCGGCGCGTCTTCCTCGATCACCGCGGCGAGCTCGGAGTCCTCGAGCCGGATCTCCTCGGCGATCTTCGAGGCCTCGTCGCTGTCGGCGTCGATGCCTGAGTCGTCGAGCAGGCGGCGGCCCTCGGGGCGCTGGCCCAGCACGGGCACCGCGGCGAGCAGCTTGCGGGTGTACTCCTGCGACGGCGACGCGAACAGGTCGCGCACCGGCGCCTGCTCGACGATGTTGCCCTGGTACATCACGACCACGCGGTCGGCGAGGTCGGCGACGACGCCCATGTCGTGCGTGATCAGCACGATGGCGGTGTTGAGGGTGTCGCGCAGCTTGCGCAGCAGGCCGAGGATCTCCGCCTGCACGGTGACGTCGAGCGCCGTGGTCGGCTCGTCGGCGATGATGACCTTCGGGTCGCACGAGATCGCCATCGCGATGACGACGCGCTGGCGCAGACCGCCGGACAGCTGGTGCGGGTACTGCTTGAAGCGCAGCGGCGGGTTCGGGATGCCGACCATCTCCAGCAGCTCGATGGCGCGCTTGTCGGCGGCTTCCTTCGAGATGTCCTGGTGCGAGCGGAGGGCTTCGCGCAGCTGCCAGCCGACGGTGTAGACCGGGTTCAGCGCGGTCATCGGCTCCTGGAAGATCATCGCGACCTGGTTGCCGCGGATCTTCTGGAGGTCCTTCTCCTTGAGGTCGGCCAGGTTGCGCTCGCCGAGGCGGAGCTCGCCCGCGATCCGGCTCGTCTTCGGGAGCAGCCCGAGCACCGACATCGAGGTCACCGACTTGCCGGAACCGGACTCGCCGACCACCGCGACGATCTCACCAGGCTTGACGTCGAATCCGATGCCCTTGACGGCGTCGACCACGCCGTCGTCGGTCGGGAACGAGACGCTCAGGTCGGAGATGGACAGAACCGAACCCGACACGCCGCCGAGGTCCGACGATGCTGCTTCAGTGCTCACCAAGATGCCCTTCGTGGGGGTACATATGGTCACGGCGCAAAGCCCGTGACTCGCGCGAGGATAACCGAGAGTCGCCCGACTAAGGTCGGTGCTCAGGACTTCCGTTCCCGACACCCTATAAAGGAAAGCGCGCCGTGTTCGAATTAGTCTTCAAGCCGTGATCTCCGACCGGCCCAAATTGCTCCTGGTGCACGCCCATCCGGACGACGAAAGCATCACCACCGGTGGCACCATCGCGCGTTACGCGGCCGAAGGCGCCGAGGTGACCGTCGTCACGTGCACTCTCGGTGAGGAAGGCGAGATCATCCCGCCCTCCCTCGACGGGCTCGGTTCGTGGGCTTCCGACCAGCTCGGCGGCTACCGCGCGGGCGAGCTGGCGTCGGCCTGCGCGGCGCTGGGCGTCGCCCGGCATCGGTATCTCGGCGGCATCGGCCGCTGGCGTGACTCGGGGATGGCGGGGACGCCGTCCGCGGCCCATCCGCGCGCGTTCTCCGGCGGCGACCTCGGCGAGCAGGCGGCTCAGCTCGCCGAGATCCTCGACGAGGTCCGGCCCCAGGTCGTCGTCACCTATGACGCCTTCGGGGGTTACGGGCACCCCGATCACATCCGCGCGCACGAGGTCACCATGGCCGCGGCACCGAAGGCCGCGTCGGTCGAGCGCGTGTTCCACACCGTTTCTTCCCGAGACGCCGTCGCGGCGGGGCTCGCCGCGCTTCGCGGGCGCTCGTCGTTCCGGGTTCCCGAAGACGGCGAACTGCCGGCGACGCCGGACGAGAGCATCACGACCGTCGTCGACGTCAGCGCGCACATCCCGGCGAAGGCAGCCGCGCTCCGGGCGCACGAGACTCAGGTCAGCGTTCCGGCGCCGCCGCATCTCGCGGACCACTTCGCGCTGAGCAACGACATCGCGCAGCCGATCACCCCGAACGAGTACTTCGTGCTCGCCCACGGGCCGGCCGAGGGCGCCGCGGCCGATCTGTTCGGGGGGCTCGCGAGGTGAACGAGCCGCTCACCTCGCGGCAACGTCTGCTGCTCGCCTTGCTGACCTTCGACGCGTTCCTGCTCGGACTGCTCGAACTGTTCTTCCTGCCGCTCCGCCTCGACGGCATCGTGCTGCCGAAGCTCGGGGACGCGCCCATCCCGCTGACCGTGGTGCTCGCGGTGATCACGACCCCGCTGCTCGTGCGGACGACCGCCAAAGTGGTCCGGCCCACCTTTTCGGTGATTCCGCTGCTCGTCTGGGTACTCGTCGTACTCGGGATGGGCATGGCGGGCCCCGGTGGTGATCTGGTGCTGATACAGGACTGGCGGGCACTGCTGCTGATCGGCGGCGGAGCCCTTCCGGGAGCGTTGGCGCTGGGCGGCGGCCTGGGCAGTGCGGCGAAGGCCGCGAAGGGAGTCAGCGGTGGGTGAAGCGATTTCGGACCGTCAGGTGGTGGCGGTGCTGCGGCCGTTCGTCCGCGCCTGCGGGCCGATGGTCGACGCGCTGCGGGACGCGGATCCGTTCGGGCTGCAAGCCAGGGGGCGCAAGCACGAGGACCTCGACGGCGTCGAACCCGGCCTGAAGGACAAGCTGCTCAACGGGATCACCTCGGTCAAGGTGCCCGGCACCGCGGCATGGGCCGAGATGTCGAACTACCAGCGGACCGACTGGTGGGTGAACCGGGTCGGCCGGTTCACCGCGCTGATCACCGCGATCCCCGGGCTCGGCGGCGCGCTCGCCGACCGGTTGCCCGTGCAGGACGCGCTCGGCTCGGCGGCGCAAGGGGTGTTGCTGTGCGCGATCGCGGGGGAGTACGGCGTGACCGACGTCGGCGCCCGCGTCCGGCTGATCGCGTGGGTCCTTTTCGAACGCGACATCGATCCGGTGATCGCGGCGGGCAAACACGATGAACACGACAAGGCCGCCGAAGACGACGAAGCGGCGAAGCTCACCGAAGAGCTCGACGACGCGAAGAAGAAGCACGGCAAGATCACCCTCAAGGCCGCCGCGGGCACACTGTGGCGGCTCGGCCGGGGACTGCTGGGCATCGTCGACGAACTGGAGAAGCGGCCCCGCGGCCGCCTTTTCCACCGTGCGCTCGGGAAGTTGCCGGTGGTCGGCATGGCGGGCGACTATCTCGGCGAGCGGTCCGGCCTCAAACGCGTCTGGAAGCGGGCGCACGAGTGGTTCACCGAACACCCCGACGGCGAGCTCACTTCCAGAACATGAACGCGTCCTGGCCGTACATGGCCGCGAGCTTGAACCCTCCGACGGTGTCGAAGATCGCGAAGGACACTTGCCACAGCAACGAGCTGGCCCCGGGTACGAGGAACAGCACGGCGAACAACGCGATCGGCGCCCACGGCCGGGCCTTCGCGCCGAATTCCCGCGCGCCGGGTGAGAGATAGGGCTCGATCGCGCCCCAGCCGTCGAGGCCGGGGATCGGCAGGATGTTCAGGATGAACGTGACGATCTGAAGCAGCGCCAGGAACGAAAGCCCGATCACGAGTCCGCTCGCCATCGGCACCAGCGCGACGACGAGGGTCAGCAGGACACCGACGCCGAGGTTGCTCAGCGGCCCGGCGAGCGAAACCCACGACTGGACCGCGCGTGAGCGCAGGCGTCCGTGTTCGATCCAGACCGCGCCGCCCGGCAGCGGGATGCCGCCGATGAAGAGGAACACCAACGGCAGGATGATGGACAGTGCCGGATCCGTGTATTTCCGGACGTCCATGGACAGGTAACCCTTGTGGGCGACGCTGTGGTCGCCACCGCGGAACGCCACGACCGCGTGGCCGAACTCGTGGAGCGTCAGTGACGCGACCCAGCCGCCCGCGACGAGCAGGACGACGCCGGTGATGATGAGCGGGTCGTACTTCTGGGTGGAAATCGTCGTCGTGTCACCGAAAGCCGCCAGCACACCGCCCAGGACGGTGACCGCGAGGATGCCGAGGAAGATCGGGCTTGGCCGCACTGCTGATCTCTGCACCCCTCCAGTCTTCCGTATGCCCGATGTGAAGTTGTCGGCGTGTCCCCTTGCGCGATGAGGCCTGAGTATCCCCCGAACTCGCTACTCCGCTTGACCTGACCGCACTACACGGGTGTAATCACAGTGATGTCATTCGTCGCTGGAAGGGGGCGGCGGATGGTGTTTCAACACCGCCAGCCTGGGGAGTGCGTGGACAGCGAGGAGGCGGACGTGCGGTTGGAAGCAGATGGAAGGGAATGGGGGCAAGTCGTGGGTTGGGGTGAGGTCCCGGAGCAGCAACTGGGCGATCTCACCGAGCTTTTCGACGATGCCTCCGCGGAAGAGCAGGACTGGCAGGAACGGGCCCTCTGCGCGCAGACGGACCCGGAGGCGTTCTTCCCCGAGAAGGGCGGCTCCACCCGCGAAGCCAAGCGGATCTGCCTCGGTTGCGAGGTCAAGGACGAGTGCCTCGAGTACGCCCTCGCGCATGACGAGCGGTTCGGTATTTGGGGCGGGCTCTCCGAACGTGAGCGTAGGAAACTGAAAAAGCGAGCTGTGTGACGGCGATCTCCGGAGGCCTCGTGCGCCGGAGATCGCTTCCGCCCGCTTCCACATAGTGGGGCCACCAACGGGTGACAGGGTCGCGTCGTAGGGTGGCGGCACTCGACTTCGCCGCCACATCTGGAGTGCCCGTTGTCTCGCACTGCCGCGTCACCTGTGCCGCGCACGGTCCCCGTTCTGGCCATTGTGGTCTGTCACAACGGCGAGAACTGGTTGCCACTGGCGCTTTCCGCGCTGCGGCGCAGCGGTGTCCGGCCGCGGCACGTGCTCGCGGTCGACACCGGATCCACCGATCGGACGGCGAAGATCCTCGCCGACGCGGCGGCCGACGGCGATGCGCCGGTCTTGGATGGAATTCTCACACTTTCCGGTGATATCGGCTTCGGTGCCGCGGTCGGCGAGGCCGTCGAGCACGCCGTCGAACGCTGGGGTGATCCCGGCGGCTGGCTCTGGCTGCTGCACGACGACTGCGCGCCGGAACCCGCCTGTCTCGAAAACCTGTTGGCAGCGGCCGAAAACGAGCCCGAGGCGACGGTGCTCGGCCCGCTGGCGGTCGACTGGAGCGACCCGCGCCTGATCGTCGAAGCCGGGTTGTCGACCGACGCCATCGGCCATCGGCAGCAGATCTCGCCGGACGAGACCGACACCGCCGTACTCGCCGTGCCGAGCGCGGGATCGCTGGTGCGCCGGGAAGTCTGGCACGAACTCGGTGGCTACGACCCCGGCTTTCCCTTGCTGCGCGAGGATCTCGACTTCGGCTGGCGGGCCAACGCCGCGGGCGGCCGCGTGCTTTCGGTGCCGGCGGCCCGGCTGCGGCACGCCCGCGCGCTCAGCACCGGACAGCGCGAACCGGACGCCCTCGGCCTTTCCCTCGCGACGGCGAACCGCGCGCACGGGCTCCGGGTCTTCCTCGTCAATTGCTCGCCACTGTCCTTTTGGTTCGGCCTTTTTCGAATTCCGGTCTTCGCCGTGCTGCGAGCGCTCGCGTTCCTGCTGCTGCGGCGCACCGGCGAGGCGAGCGCGGAACTCGCGGCCACGTGGCACCTTCTGCGCGGTCGCGGTGGACTGCGCGCGGCTCGCGCCGAACGCCGGAAGACCGACCGGCCGGGTGCGGTCCGCGGCCTGTTCACCGGACGGGCGACACGGTTCCGCAACGCGGTGCGCGCGGGCGTCGTCGGCCTCGTACGGCGTGGCGTGGAACGGGATTTCGCCCTCGGGACGGTGCCGGAGGGCGTGGATCAGGAAGGGGCCTGGATCCCGCCGGAGGCGTTGAAGGCCGGGCAAGATCGTCCGGTCGGTCCCGGCGCGCTGCCCGCGGGGGCGATGCGCGGCGTCGGCTCGCGGGGGACGGGCCTGCGGCGGCCCAGCGCGGTCGTCGCGGTCGCGGTTCCCGAAAAACCCGCGACGGCGGGGCCGAAACCGTCGCCGGTGCCGCGGGACGGCGGACCGCGGCCGGAACCGGAACTCGTCTTTGTGGAGGTCGACCGGAAGCGGGTGCTCGGCGCGACCGTGTTCGCGCCGCCGGTCCTCATGCTCGTCGTGCTGACGGCGCTCGCGTTCGTGGTCAACGGATCCCGGCTCGGGCTCGACCTCTTCGGCGGGAAACTGCTGCCGGTCGGCGGGCTCGGCGAGATCTGGTCGTCGTATCTCGCGCCGTGGCACGCGATCGCGGGCGGCACGGCGAGTCCCGCACCCGCGACGCTTCCGGTGCTGGGCACGATCGGCGCGCTCTTCACGCCCATCGGCGGTCCCGCGGCACTGGTCGCGATCCTGCTGATCGGCGACATCCCGCTCGCCGCCCTGAGCGCGTACGTGGCCACTCGGCACCTTCGCGTGCGCCGCTGGGTGCGTGCCGTCGGGGCGGCGGCGTACGGCGTGCTCCCCGCGGCCACGGCTTCGGTCGCGCAGGGACGGCTCGACGTCGTCGTCGTGCATCTGCTGCTGCCGTTGGTGATCGCGGGCATCGTGGGGCTGCTGGTCCGCGCGGACTCGCGCTGGCTGCACGTTTCCGCGCTGAGCGCGATCGGGCTGGCGCTGATCGGCGCCTTCTCCCCGCTGGCGCACGCGCTGGCGTTGGTCGGGCTGGTGATCGGGTTCGTGGTGCTGCCTTCGCCTACCGGGCTCGCGCGACGGATCGCGTCGGTCGGCATCGTGGTCTTCCTGCCGCTGGCGTTGTTGCTGCCGTGGCCGAGTGTGCTGCTGAGGCATCCGGAACTGCTGTTGCACGGGCTCGGTGGTGGCGCCACGGCCGCGTCCGGTGCCGACCTCGCCGGGCTGGACCCTGGCGGACCCGGAGCGTGGCCGATCGGGGTGGCGCTGGTCGCGGCCGCGATCGTCGCGCTGGTGGTCCGGCCGTCGAAGGGCGCGGGCGGCGGGATCGCGGTCGTCGTACTGGGTGTGCTCGGGCTCGTGGCGGTGCGGTTCGTGGCGGTGACGCCGATGTCGGGCGGCGCGCACGCGACCGGGTACGCCGGGGTGCCGCTGCTGGTGATCGGCGCGGGACTGGTGTGGACGGTGCTGGCGACCTGGCAGAGGGGCGGGTCCGGTGCCGACCCCGCGCCGTGGCTGGCGAAGGTCACGGCGGTGGCCGGGGTGCTCGTGCTGCTGGCGCTGGCGACCGGTGCGGTCGTCGCCGGACGCGAAGGGCCCTTGCGGGCAGGGGAGCGTCCTTCACTAGCGCCGGAGATCTCCGCGGAACTGGCTACGAGCGGACGTTCGGTGCTGGTGATCGGTGACCTCGCCCGGCAGACCGGTGGGCGCTTGCCGAGTTTCGGCGACGACGAATTCGCGCCGACGCCGGGCAGCGCCGATCGGCTGGCTTCGTGGCGCCGGGACCTCCTGCAAGGCTCACCGGACGCGGTGAAGCAGGCCTTCGCGGCGGCTTTGGCCTCGGGGGTCTCGTACGTGGTGCTGCCGAATGGTGCCGACGGCGGTGCCTTCGTCGAACTCGCGCGCGACCTGGTCGCTCCGGCGGCGCCGACCTCCGACGGCCGTCCGGTGCTGCGCCTGCTGCCCGCCGGTGGGCAGGTGGCGTTGATTTCGCCGGAACTGGCGCAGGCCGCCGTGACCGGGAAGGGCGCGCCGGGAGCGTCGCCCGGGGTGGCGCCGGTGCAGGCCGGGCTGCCGGACGTGCGGGTGCGCGTCTCGGAGGGGCCGACCGGGCGGCTGCTCGTGCTGGCCGCGGAGTTCGAGGCGGGCTGGCAGGCGAGCGTGGACGGCAAAGCCGTGCCGATCGTGCGGGCTTGGGGGCATCAGGTGGCGGTTTCGGTGCCGCCCACGCCTTCGGAGGTCGTGGTGGAGCACCAGGGGACGACGCGGAACTTGCTGCTGCTGGCGCAGGTGGCCGCGGTGCTGTTCACGCTGTTGACCGCTGTTCCCACGCGGAGGCGACGCTCGACTTCTTGAGCGCTTTCGGCTCGCTGTCCTGAAGGGCACCTTTCGCGCCTCTCGCTGCGCTTGGCCGCTTCGCCGCTTGGCTGGTTCCGATGCCCCCAATGTGGCATTGGGGACACTCAGCGTCCCCAATGCCACATTGGGGACATCCCACATCCCGCCTCCGGGACCCTCCGAGCCTCCTGCGCCCTTGAGTTGTCCACAGTCCCTTCCCCTTGTGGACAACTTCGCCCTCCAGTGCCGTTTTCGCAGGTCCCGTCGGTGCTCTGCGATACGCTGGGCTGGGGACGCCCCCCGGGGAAGGGCGGGGGCTGGGCTGGTGAGGGCGGGGGTTAGTCGCCTTCGATGACGTCGGGTTCGACGCCCAGGTAGCCCGCCACCTGTTCCACGAGGACGTCGTGGACGAGTTCCGCGAGTTCGCCGGGGTCTTTCGCGCGCGCTTCGAGGGGGCGCCGGTAGAGGACGATGCGGGCCCGTGTCGGGAGGCCGGCGCGGTCGACGCCGGCGGGTACGAGCCGCGAGAGAGGGACGGCGCCGTCGTGCAACACGCCGTCCACTCCGGCCGGTGCGCCATCCGAGCGAACTTCGGGGACGTCGTCGACGGCGACGTCGAGCTTCGTCAGCTCGTGCCGCCACCGCGCTTCGATCGGTTCGAGCGCGTCCAAAACCAGCGCGTCGAACCTTTCCGCCCTGCTAGCGGCGGCGGGAAGGGTCGACGGATACAGCGCTCCGCGCAGGCCCCGGCCGTGCCGGTCCCGTCGCATCCGCCGTCGCTGTCGGGAATCACGAGCCGTCGCCACGAACCGAAGGGTACGCGCTCGGCGATTCAAAGCGCGTGTCGCCGGTACGCCGCGCTCGCGACGCGCTATCGTTCTCGATCGTGCGGAGCGTACGAAAGTGTTCGCGAACGGGTTGTCTCGAACCCGCTGTCGCCACGCTCACGTATGCCTACAGCGATTCGACAGCCGTCGTGGGCCCTCTGGCCACCGCGAGCGAGCCGCACTCCTATGACCTCTGCGAGGCGCACGCCCTCCGGCTGACCGTGCCCAAGGGCTGGGAAGTCGTCCGGCACGAAGGGGGCTTCGCCGCCCCGGATCCCTCCGCGGACGAGCTGACCGCGCTGGCCGAGGCCGTGCGCGAAGCGGGTCGCTCCGACAAGCCCGCGCCCGAGCCCGAACCCGAGGGCCCCTCGGGCAGGCGCGGCCACCTGCGCGTCCTGCCCGGCCGCGCCTGACGCGAGGGCTCGCCGGTAGGCTTTCGAGCGCGCCAGAGGGCGTTGTAACGAGACTATTGGCGGGGAGCAGGCGTGCCAGACCTTTCGGGCATCGTGAAGGCCTACGACATTCGCGGCGTGGTCGGTGAGCAGCTGGACGCGGCACTCGTCCGCGACCTCGGATCGGCGTTCGCCCTGTTGATCAAGCCGGAGTCCGACTCCGTGGTGATCGGCCACGACATGCGCGAGTCCTCGCCCGAGCTGTCCGCCGCCTTCGCCGACGGCGTGACCTCGCAGGGGCTCGACGTCGTGTCCATCGGCCTCGCCAGCACCGACCAGCTGTACTTCGCGTCCGGGTCGCTCAACCTGCCGGGCGCCATGTTCACCGCCAGCCACAACCCGGCGAAGTACAACGGCATCAAGCTGTGCCGCTCGGGTGCCGCCCCGGTCGGCCAGGACTCCGGTCTCGCGGAGATCCGCGACACCGTCGAGCAGGGCGTGCCCGCCTTCGAGGGCCAGCGCGGTTCGGTGACCGAGAAGGACGTCCTCGCGGACTACGCGGCGTACCTGCGCAAGCTCGTCGACCTCTCGGGCAGCCGCCCGCTGAAGGTCGTCGTCGACGCCGGCAACGGCATGGGCGGCTACACCGTCCCCACGGTCTTCGCGGGCCTGCCCATCGAGGTCGTCCCGATGTACTTCGAGCTCGACGGAAACTTCCCGAACCACGAGGCGAACCCGCTCGACCCGAAGAACATCGTCGACCTCCAGGCGAAGGTGCGCGAGGAAGGCGCCGACGCGGGCCTCGCCTTCGACGGCGACGCGGACCGCTGCTTCGTCGTCGACGAGCGCGGCGAACCGGTCTCGCCGAGCGCCATCACCGCGCTGGTCGCGGTCCGCGAGCTCGAGAAGGAGCCGGGCGGCACCATCATCCACAACCTGATCACGTCGAAGGGTGTCCCGGAGATCGTCGCCGAGCACGGCGGCAAGCCGGTGCGCACCCGGGTCGGGCACTCGTTCATCAAGGGCGAGATGGCCAAGACCGGCGCGATCTTCGGCGGCGAGCACTCCGCGCACTACTACTTCCGCGACTTCTGGCGGGCCGACACCGGCATGCTGGCCGCGCTGCATGTCCTCGCCGCCCTCGGCGAGCAGGCGGGCCCGCTGTCCGAACTGACGGCGGAGTACTCGCGCTACGCGGCCTCCGGCGAGATCAACTCGACCGTCGACGACCAGGTCGCGCGCATGATCGCGGTCAAGGACGCCTTCGGCGCGCGGGACGGCGTCGAGATCGACGAACTGGACGGGCTCACCGTGCAGCTCCCCGGCGGTGGCTGGTTCAACCTGCGCCCGTCCAACACCGAGCCGCTGCTCCGCCTGAACGTCGAGGCCGCCGACGCCGAGGCCGTCCGGGCGCTGACCGAAGACGTATTGGCGATTGTCCGTGGGTAACGAATGTGTCGTGAAAACACACATAGAGTCGTCCCACAGGTAGGGAGTAACCATGGCCGTCACGTTCGACGCACAGTTGCTGGAGATCCTGGCCTGCCCGTCCCCCGATCACGCGCCGCTGCGGCCGGGGACGACGGCCGATCCGGAGGCCGATGCGCTGACCTGCACGGAATGCGGTCGCGTGTATCCGGTCCGTGATGGAATCCCGGTACTGTTGCTGGACGAAGCCACCGAGCCGACGACCCCGGATGGCGCTCATGCCGACGGTCCCTGACGATTCCCTGCTCGACGATCCCGCGAGGCTGGCCGAGGCCGACACCGCGGGGCTTCTCCGTGCCGCCGCGATGGCGGGCGCCCAGGTCCGGGCGACCGCCGAAGCCGCGGCCGAACTCGAGCTGAGCGATCGCCTGGACGTCGGGCGCCCGCGCTCGCTCGTGCTGATCGACCGGCCGGGGGTCAGCCGGACGCTGACCCGGCTGGTCGCCGCGCTCCTGACCCCGTCGTGCCCGGTGCCGGTCGTCGTCGCCGAGGTGGTGCCGAGCTGGATCGGCGCGCTCGACGTGGTCTTCGCGCACACCGACGACGCCGGAGACCGTGAGCTGGCCGCCTCGTTGGAGCGCGCCGCCCGGTTCGGGGCGACCGTCGTGCTGTCCGCGCCCGACGAAGGCCCGGTCGCGGCCTCCGTCGCGGGCAAGGGGCTGCTGCTCGCGCCGAGGCTCCCGGTCCCGCCGGAGATGGCCTTCCCGCGCGGGCTCGCCGCCGCGCTGCTCACCGCGAACGCGCTCGGCCTGCTGGTGGCCGACCTCGAACAGCTCGCGGACCACCTCGACGCGGAAGCCGAGAAGGACTACCTGGCCAGGGACTCGTTCGCGAACCCGGCCAAGGCGATGGCACTGAAGCTGGCCGAGCGCCAGCCGCTGCTGTGGGGACTGGACCCGGTCGCGGTCGCCGTCGGCGAGCACGCGGCCCACGCGTTCGCCGCGCACGCCGCCGTCGTCTGTGACGTCGAGGACTATCGCCAGGCACTGGCCAGGCCCGCTTTGCGGCGGGCGGCGTTGTCCGGCGGAGCGGAGCGCGATATCTTCGCGGACCCGGAGGAGGGGGCCGGCGCGACGCCGAGGGTGCTGCTCCTCTCGGTCCGGACGGGGCCCGCCGCGGAGGCGGCCCGCTATCAGGCGGAAGACCTGCTGCCCGGCGGCGACGTGATCGCCCCGGCCGAAGAGATCGAAACGGACGAGATCGTGCGTGCGGCCGTTCTCGCGCTGCGTTTCGAGCTGGCCGCGGTCTATCTGGGGCTGGCCGTGGGCAGCATCGGCGGCGCCGGGAGGTACACGCCTGCAACGGCGTGAGTCCCGAGCGCGACGTAAGCAATGAGGGCCGGCACCACCCGTGCCCGGCGAGGAGTTGAGGTGACAGTGGAGCTGCTGCGCAATGCCGTGCGGCCCTACGCGTGGGGGTCCAGAACGACGATCCCCGAGCTGCTGGGGCGTCCGGTGCCGGCGCCGCATCCGGAGGCGGAACTGTGGATGGGCGCCCACCCCGGTGACCCGTCCCACGTCATCGGCCCGGACGGCACCGAGCGGAGCCTGCTGGAGCTCGTCGAAGCCGATCCCGTCGGCCAGCTCGGCACGACCTGCGCCGGCCGCTGGGGCGGCAGGCTGCCGTTCCTGCTGAAGATCCTCGCCGCCGAAGAGCCGCTTTCGATGCAGGCGCACCCGTCGGCCGCGCAGGCGGCGGAGGGGTACGCGCGCGAGGAGTCGGCGGGGATCCCGCGCGACGCCTCGAACCGCAACTACCCGGATCCGACGGCGAAGCCGGAACTGGTCTGCGCGCTGACGGAGTTCCACGCGCTGGCCGGCTTCCGCGAACCGGAACGCACGATCGCGCTGCTGAAGGCGATCGAGACGCCGGGGCTGGCGAAGTACGCGGTACTGCTGGAGGCCCAGCCGGATCCGGCCGGGCTGCGCGCGCTGTTCACCACCTGGATCACCCTGCCGCAGGCCGCGCTCGACGAACTGCTGCCCGAGGTCCTCGATTCGTGCGTGAAGCACGTCCAGGAACGCGGCGAGTTCGACCTCGAATGCCGGACCATCCTGGAACTCGGCGAATCGCATCCGCGTGACGCGGGAGTGCTCGCGGCGCTGCTGCTCAACCGGCTCACCCTCAGCGCGGGCGAGGCGATCTACCTGCCCGCCGGCAACCTGCACCTGTACCTGCACGGCACCGCCGTCGAGATCCTGGCGAACTCGGACAACATCCTGCGCTGCGGGCTGACCCCGAAGCACGTCGATGTGCCGGAGCTGCTGCGCGTCGTCGATTTCGCGTGCGGAGAGATGCCGGTCCAGAGCGGTGAGCGCGAGGAGCGTATGTCGGTGTATCGCACCGACGCGCCGGAGTTCGAGCTGTCCCGGATCGAATGGGACGCGGGGGACGACGGCGAGGTCGCCGTCCACGACGTCGGCCCGCAGATCCTGCTGTGCACCGCCGGTGGCCTGCTGGTGACGGCCGACGACGGCGAGCAGGTCGAACTCCGCCGCGGCCAGTCGGTGTGGCTCCCGGCCGCCGATCCGGAGGTCCGTGTGCGGCCGCTGTCCGGTGAGCGCACCCAGGTGTTCCGCGCCACCGCTGGCACCTGCTGATCCCTTCGCATTCAGTCCTCTGGATGCGGTACTTGCACACGCAAGGACCGCATCCAGAGGACTGAACGCGTGTCCTTGGCCGAAGTGTGTGCGTTCCGTGTGGCGGGTTCCGCGACTATCGCCCGAAGGGGTGACCCGGCGCTTGGCGTCGGCTCGCTCCGGATGCCGATAGCCAAGGAGCGACAGCAGTGACTTCCCATCCCGACGCGGCGAGCGGACGCGCTTTCCGGGTGCCGGTTCCCGTGCGCCCCACCGCCCTGCTCGCCGCGCTCGGATTCGCCGTCGTGACCGCGCTCGCCCCGGTCGTCGACCTGGTCCTCCCGGTGCCGACCGGCCAGGACCTGGCCGGTTCGGCGCAGGCGATGGCGGGGCTCGCCGGTGACGCGATCGAGTCGGTCAAGGCCGCGGGGAGCGGTCTGCACGAGCTCGCCGCGGGCGCGGAGAGCAGGCTGAACCTCCCGTTGGTCGTGCTCGTCTCGCTCGGCGCTCAGGTGCTGCTGACCGCCGCGCTGGTGGTGACGGGCACCCAGCCCGTCCGTGTGATGCTGACCGTCGCCGGGCTGATCACCATGTTCGCGGTCTCGCGGCTCGGGCCCGCCTCGCCGCCGGTGTGGGACGCGGTGGCCAACGGCGTGCTGGTGATCGCGCTGGCCTGGTTCTCCACCGGGCTGCGGGAATCCGCGATCTCGGACCGATGACTTCCGGATGGTGCCCGTCTGAGGGGTCGGGCACCATCCGGTCAGGCCGGGGCGGGTTCGGTGAGCGACAACAGCAACCGGACGAGGGTCGAAGCGTTGGCGTCGTGGGGGACTTCCAATCGCTTCGCCTCTTCACCCGCCGCCTCGGCCGCCTTCGTTTCCCCGACGGCCTCGTACGCCCTGCGCAACACGTGCAGGGTGAGGCCCGTCGCCGGTTTCCCGCCCATGGCCCGGAATTCGTCGAGACATCGGCGCAGCACGGGAATCGCGCGGTCGGCCCGGCCGTCGCCGATCCAGCTCGCGGCGATCGCGCGGGTGCAGGAAAGCTCTCTCGGCCGTTCTTCGAGCGCTCCGGCCAGCCGCCGCGCGTTCTCGTAGGCCTTCACCGCGCCGGCGCGCCGTCCGGCTCCCGCGAGGATCGCGCCCTGGGTGCGCAACGACTTCGCCAGCGCCGATTTCGCCGTCGTCCGGCGAAGGACGCGGACCGATTCCTCGATCGTCGCCAAGGCCTCCTCCG
Organism: Amycolatopsis sp. NPDC102389; assembly: GCF_044765885.1. Lineage (NCBI taxonomy): Bacteria > Bacillati > Actinomycetota > Actinomycetes > Pseudonocardiales > Pseudonocardiaceae > Amycolatopsis > Amycolatopsis sp. NPDC102389. The sequence goes on along the minus strand of NZ_JBIWKX010000050.1, from coordinate 10,308 downwards.
GGCGGCCGTCGAGCATCAGCGACCACGAAAGTCCTTGCAGGGCAACGCCGAGTTGCCGGTCGTCAGCCGATTCCCGCGCCTGGGCGAGAATCCGGCGATCGATCTCCAGGGCCTCGGAGATCTTGCCCAGCCTGTGCAGAGCGGCGGATTCCGCCCGCCTCGCATGGGTCCCGGAATCCTCCACAGTGGACATTTCGCGCGCCTGGGTGGCGGCGTGCAGCGATTCCCCGGCCCGGCCGAGCCCGACCAGGCTGTGCGCCAGATTGGTCTCCACCCACGCCCGGGTGGCGAGATCGCCCAGCTCCGCCAATTCCTTCGAACATTCGCGGTAACCCTCGACGGCGCGTTCGTACTCGCCGCGAACGTGCAGCAGCACCGCCAAGTTCGCCTCCGCGATGACGGCGATATGCCTGTCGCCCGCCTCGCGGGCGGCGTCGCGCAACGTCTCGTACGCCGCCCGCATGTCGGTGTAATGACTGTGCAAGTACAGGTACGCGCTCAGCCTTTCCAGTATTCGCAACGCTTTCCGCCGCCAGCCCACGGCGCACAGCGACGCGACGGCGGAGACCAGGTTGGCCCGCTCCACGGAGAACCAGGTGCCGGGATCGCGCAGCAGCCGCTCGACCAGCTCGCCGTCGAGCGGCTGCGCGGGCACGTCGTGATCCGACAACGGCATCGGCACCGTCCTCGGCAGGCGGCGGGCCGCCGTGTCGGCGAGGCACAACGCCGCGTCCGACACCTTCGCGACGGTGGCCACCCGCTCGGCGTGGGTCTCCAGCTCCCGGCCGAGCTCCGTGGCGAACACCCGGACGAGGTCGTGCACGCGGAACCGCTGCTCGCCCGTCGGATCGAGACCGGTGGCTTCGAGGAGGCTGGCTTCGATGAGTTCGTCGATGGCCTCCTCCGCTTCTTCGTCGGCGGTGTCGTTGATGAGCGTCGACACCGCCCACGCGGGCAGATCGAGGGTGCGGCAGCGGCCGATCAGCCGGAACGCGCGCCGTGCCGCCGGGCTCAACGCCTGATAGCTCAACGCGATGCTGCCGCGGACCTGGAGATCGCTGACCTGGAGTTCGTCGAGACGCGAGACCTCGTCCTCCAGTCGGCCGGCGAGCTTCCCGAGCGGCAGGCCCGGCCGCATCGCGAGCCTGCTTCCCGCGATCCGCAACGCCAAGGGAAGATTGCCGCAGGCCTTGGCGATCCGTTCCGCGTCCGCGCGTTCGGCGCCCACCCGGTCCGGCCCGGCCAGCCGGGCCAGCAGGGTCACCGCCTCGGCACCGGACAGTGGCGCGAGCGGGAGACGATCCGCCCCGGCGAGCCCGGAAAGCCGCCGCCTGCTGGTGATCAGGACCGCGCTGCCCGGCGTGCCCGGCAGCAGCGCGCGGACCTGTTCGGGACTCGCTGCGTCGTCGAGCACCACGAGGACCCGCCGATCGGCGAGACGGCCCCGGTAGACCGCGGCCTTGGCCTCGACGTCGTCCGGGATGGCGGGCCCGGTGACGCCCAGCGCGCGCAACAGGTCGCCGAGGACTTCGGAAAGGTCGCGAGGGTCGGAGGCGCCGGACAGCGGGACGAACAGCTGTCCGTCAGGAAAGGACCGGCGGAGCCGGTGCGCGGTGGTGACCGCGAGCGTGGATTTGCCCGCGCCCGGCTCGCCGGTGATGACCGCGACCGGGACGCCCGTACCGTCGCCGAGCAGCCCGGAGAGCTTCGCGATCTCGCTCTCGCGGCCCGCGAGATCCGCGATGTCCGGCGGCAGCTGGCAGATCGGGAAGACCGGCGCCGCCTTGGCCGAGGGCACCGGATCCTCGCCGCGTAACACGGCGGCGTGCACGCGGCGGACCTCGGCGCCGGGCTCCACACCAAGCTCTTCGACGAGGGTGGTGCGCAGATCGCGGTGGACGGCCAGCGAATCGGCCTGCCGCCCGGCGCGGTGCAGCGCGATCATCAGCTGCGCGGCCAGCCGCTCGCGCAGTGGATGCTCGGTGATCATCGCCTGGAGCTCGCCGGTGAGCTCGCCGTGCCTGCCGTCGGACAGTTCGGCGTCGACACAGTCTTCGAAGGCGGCGAGGCGCTCCGACTCGAGCCGGGCGACGTCGGCGTCGAGCCGGGGGATGTGCAGCCCGGAAAGGACCGGGCCCCGCCATTCCGCCAGCGCCCGGCGGTAGTGCCCGGCGGCCGCCGCCGGATCGCCCGCCCGCGCCGCCGCCTTGCCCGCCGCGGCGGCTTCGCGGAAGGACAGCAGATCGAGGTCGGCGGGCTCGACGACCAGCCGGTAGCCATACGGATCCCGCTCGATCTCCAGCCCCTCGAACCGGGCTCGCAGGCGGGAGACGTACGTGTGCAGATTCGAGGAGTACGACTTCGGCGGAGTGTCCGGCCAGAGCGTCTCGACCAGGGCGTCGACCGGAACCGGCGAGTTCGCGTTCAGCAGCAGGACGGCCAGCAGGGCACGCTGATGATCGCCGCGCGGCGTCGTGCGCCGCCCCGGCGGGCCTTCGATCGTCAACGGTCCGAGCACGCCGAATCGCGGCACGGGCACCTCCCCAGGTCATGAGAGGGGCGAGACTAGCGAGGGGGCCCGACAATTCTGTGACCTGTCCCGCCCGGCGCGTACCGGCTCATCTGCACTGCTAGCCTTCGAACCCGGCATATCGGGACACCATCCGGGGAGTTGCACGTGTCTGCAGGTGGCGGAACCAAGGCGATCATCGCCGCGCTCGTGGCGAACGCCGGAATCGCGGCCGCGAAATTCACCGGCTTCCTCATCACGGGGTCGTCCTCGATGCTCGCCGAGTCGGTGCACTCGCTCGCGGACACCTCGAACCAGGGGCTCCTGCTGCTCGGCCAGAAGACCTCGCAGCGCAAGGCGACCCGCACGCACCCGTTCGGTTTCGGGCGGGACCGGTACTTCTACTCGTTCATCGTCGCGCTGATGCTCTTCAGCCTCGGCTCGGTGTTCGCGTTGTACGAGGGCATCCACAAGATCAGCGAGCCGGAGGGCCTGACCTCGCCGCTGGTGGCGGTCGGCATCCTGGTGGTCGCGATCGGGCTCGAGTCGTACTCCTTCTACACCGCGATCCAGGAGTCGAAGAAGATCAAGGGCGACGCGGGCTGGTGGGCGTTCATCCGCCAGGCCAAGACCCCCGAACTCCCGGTGGTCCTGCTGGAGGACGCGGGCGCGCTGCTCGGCCTGGTGTTCGCGCTAGCGGGCGTCGGCCTCTCGGTCGTCACCGGCGACCCGGTCTGGGACGGTATCGGCACCGTGATGATCGGCCTGCTGCTCGGCATCATCGCGATCATCCTGATCATCGAGATGAAGAGCCTGCTGATCGGCGAGGGCGCCTCCGAGACCGACCTCGACACGATCGTCGACGAACTCGCCGCGGGCAAGGTCGAGCGGGTCATCCACATCCGGACGCTGTACATCGGCCCGGACGAGATGCTGGTGGCCGCGAAGCTCGCGCTGGTGCCGGGGCTGGACACCGCGGAAATCGCGCAAGCCATCGACGACGCCGAAGCGCGTGTACGGGCGAAGGTGGCGACGGCGAAGCTGATCTACCTGGAGCCGGATCTGGACCGCGCGCTGGCGTGAGCCTGGCGGGGGTCGGGTGAAAGGTGTCCGTGAAGGCCTCCTTGAGGGACCCAGAGTCCCTCAAGGAGGCCTTCACGGACTTTTGACGCAGTCCGGAGCAACTGTCCGTACTCCGCCGATCACTGCCACGACCTCCGGGTACTTCGTTGCTCTCCCACCGCGCTGCCGTCACGACCGGGCGATAGGGTCCGTTGAACCGCAGTCAGGTGTAGGAGGTCAAGGGTGCCCGGAAACGGTCTGTGGCGTACGAAATCCATCGAGCAGTCCATCGCGGACACCGACGAACCGGGGACCAGGCTCAGGCGGAACCTGAGCGCGTGGGACCTGACCGTCTTCGGTGTCGCCGTCGTCATCGGTGCCGGTATCTTCACCCTCACCGCGCGCACGGCCGGTGACTTCGCGGGACCGTCGGTCTCGCTCGCGTTCGTGTTCGCGGCCATCGCCTGCGCGCTGGCCGCCCTCTGTTACGCGGAATTCGCGTCGACCGTCCCGGTGGCCGGGAGCGCGTACACGTTCTCCTACGCCACGTTCGGCGAGTTCATGGCGTGGATCATCGGCTGGGACCTCATCCTGGAACTCGCCGTCGGCGCGGCCGCGGTGTCGAAGGGCTGGTCCGCCTACCTCGAAACCGTGCTCTCCTACATCTTCGGCAAGGGCACGAAGACGACGTTCGAGATCGGTCCGGTCCCGGTCGACTGGGGCGCCCTGCTCGTGGTGCTGGTGCTGGCCACGTTGCTCGCCGTCGGCACGAAGCTGTCTTCGCGGTTCTCCATGGTGATCACCGGGATCAAGGTCGCGGTGGTGCTGTTCGTGATCGTGCTCGGCATCTTCTACATCAAGGGTTCGAACTACACCCCGTTCGTCCCGGAGGCCCAGTCCGCCGGCGAGTCGGCGTCCACCGGGGTCGACCAGTCGCTGTTCTCGTTGATCGCCGGTGGCGGCAGCAGTTCGTTCGGCGTCTTCGGCCTGCTGGCCGCGGCGTCGCTGGTGTTCTTCGCGTTCATCGGGTTCGACATCGTCGCGACCACCGCCGAGGAGACCCGCAACCCGCAGAAGGCCGTGCCCCGCGGCATCTTCGGCTCGCTCGCCATCGTCACGGTGCTGTACGTGGCCGTGTCGCTCGTGGTCGTCGGGATGGTGAACTACAAGGACCTCGCCACTTCGGCGGGTGACGGCGGCAAGAAGACGCTCGCGTCCGCGTTCGCCGCCAATGGCGTCGACTGGGCGGCCAACATCATCTCCGTCGGCGCTCTCGCCGGTCTGACGACCGTCGTCATGGTGCTGATGCTGGGCCAGATCCGGATCATCTTCGCGATGTCGCGTGACGGCCTGATGCCGCGCGGCCTGGCGAAGACCGGCTCGACCGGGACGCCGAAGCGGGCGACCATCGTCGTCGGCGGGCTGGTCGCGGTCGCGGCGACGTTCTTCCCGGCCGACAAACTCGAGGAAATGGTCAACGTCGGGACGCTTTTCGCTTTCGTTCTGGTCTCCGCGGGTGTGCTGGTACTGCGCAAGACCCGGCCCGATCTGCCCCGCGCGTTCCGGGTGCCGTGGGTTCCGGTGATCCCGATCCTGGCGATCATCGCCTGCCTCTGGCTGATGCTGAACCTGACCGTGCTCACCTGGCTGCGTTTCCTGGCGTGGATGGCGCTGGGCATCGTCATCTACTTCGCCTACAGCCGTCGTCGTTCGCTGCTCGGCAAGCAGAACAAGGGCGAGGTGCCGACGTCCGTTTCGGACTGATCTCTCTCGTTTCGGCGGCCCACCATTCCTTTGTGGATGGTGGGCCGCTTTGTCGGGGGCCCCGGTTTCGGTGTGAAATCGGTGTGCGCTAACGTCCGGGCTCTTGCCTCACCCCGTCGGGTGAACGGAACTCGTGGAGAAACACCGCGAGTTGACCATCGTCCCTCAGAAGAGGCAACCGCGCTTTGCTCGTTTGTCCCCCGATCGGTACAGGAGAGCTCTGAATGCAGATCATTTCCGGACGGCGTGTCCGCTCCGCCGTCACCGTCGTCGCGCTGGCGACGGCCGCCCTGCTCGGCGTCACGGGCACCGCGCTCGCGTGCCACACCGACGACGGCCGGGCCATCCCGACCCCGAAGAACGTCAGCACCTGTGAGAAGGCGAAGCTGCCGGGCACCGAGATCTCGACGAAGGACCTGACCTTCACCGGTGGCACGCAGAAGGACAAGTTCCTCAACATCACCGCGATCGGTGAAGGCGTCACCGTCACCGCGATCGTGGTCAAGGGCGGCGACGGCTACAACATCTACGAGCCCGGCAAGCGCGGTCTCGGGGAGACCCCGCCGTGGGAGAAGCTGCGTTCGCCGATGAACGGCGGCGGCCAGCAGGCCGACATCAGCCACTGGTTCGCCTGTGGTGAGAAGAAGACCAAGCCGACCGAGCCGACGAAGCCGAGCGAGCCGACGAAGACCTCGACGGCCAAGCCGCCGACGACCGCGCCGACCACCACGGACAAGCCGTCGGAGACCTCCGCTCCGTCGAGCACCGCGGTTCCCGCCCCGAACGTCGGCGGTAACGGCGGCAACGGCGGTGGCCTCGCGGACACCGGTTTCGACAACGCCTGGCTGCTGTGGGCCGGTGGCCTGCTGGTGCTGGCCGGTGCCGGCGTCCTGGTCCTGCTGCGCGTGCGTCGCGGCAAGGCCAACTGAAGCTAGCTGATGTCTGAAGGCCCTCTTCCTCGCGAAGGGGGCCTTCAGCGCATCTGCGGGAAGTCCCCGAACAGCGAACCCTGCTCGCCCCAAGCGTTCTTCGGCCGAGGGCGGCCGAGACCGGCGGCCATCGCGACGGCGTTGTCCCATTCGGCGTCGACGACGTAGTCCGTGTGCTTGAGGACGCCGGGCGCCCAGCGGTGCCGTCCGGTCGGGCCGCGCATCGGGTCGGGCAGCCAGTGATCGCCGCCGAGCACGAGAACGCCCTGATCGTCGGCCTCGGCGGCCAGCGGGCCGGTGCCGCCGCCGGGCAGGTAGCCGTCGCCCAGCAGTTTCCCGGCCACCACGCGATGCCGCCACGTCGTGACGCCGCCGCCGAAGATGTCCGTGCCGCGGCACAGCGCCCGCCAGCGGCCGTCGAGACCTTCGTACAGCCCGGCCAGCTGCTTCTGCGGCAGCATCGCGGGGAAGGCACGCTGGTAGCCCCACTGCAGCGGTGAACCCGCGGTCAGCAGCCCGACGCGGTCGCGGTCCTCCGGCGGGAGGTCGGCGATCACGCGCGCGGCGGCGAGCACGGTCAGCAGGCTGCCGAGGTTGTAACCGGACAGCACGACCCGTGTGCCCGGGTCGGCCAGATGTTCCTTGACGCGGTCCGCGAGTTCCGGGACGACCCGGAGCGCGTAGCTCGGCGGGACGGTCGGATGGGCGGCCCGCGGCCAGAAGCACACGAGATCCGCCAGCGCGCCGAGGTGACGGCTGCGTTTGGGGGTCGTCGCGGCGGCGAACACGACGCGCAGCAAGCCCGCCGCCATCGCGCCCAGCGCGAACACGCCGATCGCGGAGATCGGCTTGGACCAGTCGCCCAGCGGGCCGAAGCCGAAGCGCAGCACCAGGAGCACGCCGCCGCCCGCCGCCATCGCGAGCGCCACCGTGAGCGCGAGATGGTGCAGATGCTTGCGTTCCCACGAGGCGCGGGCCCAGACGCGGGCGGCCTCCTCTTCCTGCGCCTTGCTGATCTCCATCAGCGCGACGATCTCCGGGATGCCGCGGCGCAGCCGCCGCAACGGGACGGCGACCGCGAAGCCCAGCACACCGAGCACGACGGCGAGCGCGAGACCGGCGCCCCACAACACGGTCACCAGCGAGTAGGTGTCGGGCAGCCGGAGGTCGCTCGCGCCGACCAGCTGCCGCAGCGCGACCGCGAGCCCCGCGCCGAACCCGCCGCCGAGCAGCCCGGCCAGCGCGACGACCGGCGCCGCGGCCCAGCCGCCGAGCCAGGGCCGCAGCCGGCGCGGCAGGTGTTTCCACGTCGATCGGCCGAGCAGGGCCGCCGGCACGAGGATCAGCGCGAACAGCACGGTCACCGCGACCATCGCCGCGCCCAGCGCTTCGACCGTCCCGTCCGCTCCGCCGAGCCCGCCGCCCGGCAGCCCCGCGGGCAGCGGCGTCCGGCGCACGACGGCGATCCCGACCAGCACGACGGCGACCGCGATCAGCCCGCCCCGGATCACCGGACCGGCCGAGAAACCGACCGTCGAGGCCAGCAGGGCGGCGAGGACGAGCGCCAGCGCGCAGATCCAGACGACCAGGTCGAACGTCGTGGACGGCAGCCGGAACGGCCCGCCGAGCAGCGGAAGCGCGACACAGGTCAAGGCGGCGACGGTGTGCAGCGTGCGCAGCCCCGGCGTCCGCGGCAGGTCCTGCGGTTGCAGCGGGCTCGAACTGTGGGCGCGATGCACCCTGTTCCGCGAGCGCCAGTCCGACGACGGGATCCGGTCGAGCACGAAGATCAGCGCCAGCAACGGCAGTACACCGATCGCCGTCCGCAGCGGCGCGAAGTCCCGCAGGAACGACGGCGTTCCTTCGAGACAGGTCGAACCGGGAGCGAGGCACTGCGCGGCGAAGAGGTCGAGCGAGACCACCGCGAGCTGGCTGATCAGCAGCATCGTCAGCAGCAGCGAGGCCACCCGCAGCAGTGCCCGGCAGGTTCCGCCGAGCAGCGCCGCGAAGCGCCTGCCTTCCGGGACCGGCGGCAGCATCCAGTGCGCGACGTTCGCCAGCGAGAACGGGAACAGCAGCGCCCAGGTCGCCTTCGCCGCGCCCCCGGAGGTCATGCCGCTCCACAGGTAGCCTTCGAGGATGCGCGGGATCGAACGGCCGAGCGCGGGCAGCACCGGACCGGGAGCGGGTCGGCGCAGCCGGTCCGACGGCCGGATCAGCCTGCCGACGCCGTCGCCCGCGACGTCGACCACCGACGTCGAATCCAGCAGGCTTTCACCGCTCGTGCCCACTAGCCCGGGTACGCGTATTTCGACGACGCGGGTATCGGGACCCGGCATGACCACGGTGAAGCCTCCAAACCGTTTCAGTGGGGACTGAACCGACAACGGTACTGTTCCGATGTCATCCAACCTTGGAGGAAGCGCGCATATGACCCCCGAAAGCGTTGCCAAGCGGCACGACACCCGCAACGGCATCGAGTTCGCCGTCGCCGATCTCGAGGCCGCCGAGTTCGGCCGCAAGGAGATCCGCCTCGCCGAGCACGAGATGCCGGGCCTGATGGCGCTGCGCCGCGAATACGCCGAGGTGTATCCCTTGCGGGGAGCCCGGGTTTCGGGCTCGCTGCACATGACGGTACAGACCGCGGTCCTGATCGAAACCCTCGTCGCACTGGGTGCCGAGGTGCGCTGGGCCTCCTGCAACATCTTCTCCACCCAGGACCACGCCGCCGCGGCGATCGTCGTCGGCCCGCACGGCACCCCCGAGGAGCCCAAGGGTGTCCCGGTGTTCGCCTGGAAGGGCGAGTCGCTGGAGGAGTACTGGTGGTGCACCGAGCGGATGCTGACCTGGGACGGTGAAGGTCCCAACATGATCCTCGACGACGGCGGCGACGCCACCATGCTGGTGCACAAGGGAACCGAGTTCGAGAAGGCCGGCGTCGTCCCCTCGCCGGACGAGGACACCTCGGACGAGTTCCGCGTGTTCCTCCAGCTGCTGAAGGCCTCCGTCGCGGCCGACACCGGCAAATGGACCAAGATCGGCGAAGGCGTCCGCGGGGTCACCGAGGAGACCACGACCGGCGTGTTGCGGCTCTACCAGCTCGCCGCGGCCGGTGAGCTGCTGTTCCCGGCGATCAACGTGAACGACGCGGTGACCAAGTCGAAGTTCGACAACCGCTACGGCATCCGGCATTCGCTGATCGACGGCATCAACCGCGGTACCGACGTCCTCATCGGCGGCAAGGTCGCGGTCGTCTGCGGTTACGGCGACGTCGGCAAGGGCGCCGCGGAATCGCTGCGCGGCCAGGGCGCGCGGGTGATCGTCACCGAGATCGACCCGATCTGCGCGCTGCAGGCGGCGATGGACGGCTACCAGGTCAAGAAGCTGGAGAACGTCCTCGGCGAGGCCGACATCATCATCACGACCACCGGGAACAAGGACGTCGTGCTCGTCGAGCACATGGCGCGGATGAAGCACCAGGCGATCCTGGGCAACATCGGCCACTTCGACAACGAGCTCGACATGGCGGGCCTGCAGCGCTACCCGGGCATCCGGCGGATCAACATCAAGCCGCAGGTCGACGAGTGGGTGTTCCCCGACGGCAAGAGCATTATCGTGCTGTCGGAGGGTCGCCTGCTGAACCTGGGCAACGCCACCGGGCACCCGTCGTTCGTGATGTCGAACAGCTTCTCCAACCAGGTGATCGCGCAGATCGAGCTGTTCACCAAGCACGAGGAGTACGACAAGGAGGTCTTCCGCCTCCCGAAGAAGCTCGACGAGAAGGTCGCGAAGATCCACCTCGACGCGCTCGGCGGTGAGCTCACGAAGCTGACCAAGGAGCAGGCCGAGTACATCGACGTGGACGTCGAAGGACCCTTCAAGACCGACCACTACCGGTACTGATCGCTGCCGCGCTCGTGAGTGGTGGGGGGGGGGGGGTGGGGGGGGGCCCCCAACCCCGCCCCCCCCCGCCCCCCCCCCCCCCCCCCCACCCGGCCCCCCCCCCCCCCCCGGCCGGGCGGGACAACACCAGAACGCCCCCCA